>NZ_JBFAPT010000036.1:0-97731 GCF_040676845.1 Nonomuraea sp. NPDC049504 | reverse complement strand
CGCGGTCGCCAGCACGCGCGACACCGCCGCCACCCCCGGCGCCCTGCCCGCCAGTTCGGCGCTGCCCGCCACCGTCCCGGCCGTCGCCGCGGCCGTCCACCCCGTGGAACCGGCCGAACAGGTCACCGCCGAGCAGCGCGCGGCCGAGGCCCGCACCGACCAGGCCGACGCGACCCCTGCCCAGCGCCCCACCGGACGCGACATCACGCCGGACGGCATCGTCCGTGAGACCACAGCTGACACCACAGCCGACACCACAGCCGACTCCGCGCCGAACCCCCGGCGGAACACCGCCCCCGACACCCCGCACCCGGCGCCGAAGATCCAGCAGGACCCGAACGCCCCCACGACCACCGAGCAGACGGTCGCCGCCCCGCCCCGTACGGACACGACCGCGACACCCCCGCCACCCGCCCGCCAGGCCAACGGCGACCGCCCGGCCGACGTGGTCGTCCCGCCTGCCCGGCCGCACGACCTGCCGGGCCTCCCCGCTCAGGACCACGCGCCCGCGCCGAGGACCGAGAGCCCCCGCACGCAGACTCCGGACGCCCACCTGCCCGCGCAACCCGAGCGCGTCCCCGCCCAGAACGGGCACGCACCCCGGCAGGACACGGCCGCGCGGGTGCGGCCGGTGCCGGCCGGGCCTGAGCTGGGTGTGGCGGGGCCGTCCGAGCGGGTGACGAACCTGCTCAGCCAGGACGGCGCGTACGAGCCGATCAGCGTCCATGCCTGGTCGAGCGCCGATCAGGCGGTCGTGCGCCGGCTGGCGGACACGATGACCACGCCGACGAAGGACCTGCTGGCCGCGGCCCGCAAGCAGCATCTGGCGGAGGGGCTCGGCGACCCCCAGATGGTCCTGGTGCACTACGAGTTCCACATTCCAGGCAGGAAGGGACGGAGCTGGGACGTCCTCCCCGGCGACGACCTGCCGGCGTTCACGCGGGGCTCGGGCGAGGTGACCGGGCGCCGGATCCTGCGCGAGGTGCCGGCCGCGTCGCCTGAGGCGGTCGCCATCGTACGCGGGCTGAGCGTCGAGGAGCTGATGAGGTCCTGGGGCCGCGGCGGGGGCCAGCTGCTCCCGGCGCGGCTGGCGATGAACCTGGCCGCGGTGGACGCGTTCGGCCTGCAAGGGGTCCTCGACCTCGAGGCGTACGGCGGGGCCTCCAGGAGCCAGACGGGCGCCAGGGACTACGCCCGCCACGGCGAGGCGCTGCGCGACTTCCTGCGCACCCAGTACGAGCAGACCCAGGCCGAGCTGAGCCGGCACGGCATCGAGGAGCTCGTGCTCTATCGTGGCGTGGCCTTCGACGAGGTGCACCGCATGCCGACCTTGGCGGCGGCCTCGACCGGGGACGTGGTGCCGGTTCCGCCCGGCCTGCAGCTGCAGTCGTGGTCGGCGCTGCCGGGCGTGGCCAAGCGGTACACGGGCTTGGGCGACGGCGCCGTCATGGCGGCCGTGGTCCCGGCGTCCCGGGTGCTGGCGACCCCGTGGACGGGGCTGGGCCAGCTGCCGCTGCACGAGTTCGTGGTGATGGCGGGGCCGGGCGACGTCACGGTGCTGCGGCCGGCGCACGTCGTCCCGCCCGACCCGGCGCTCGCCGGCCTGCCGCGCGGCCTGGGTACGAGGCGGGCGGGCGACGCGTACACGGAGTGCGCCCAGGGGCACCGGCACTGGAGCACCGAGCGGGAGGCCGGGCTGCTGCCGTACCACCGCGGGCCAGGCGGCGAGGTGCACGTGCTCGTGCAGCTGCGCTCGCTGGATACGCACCACGGCGGGCTGTGGGGGCCGGTCGGCGGGGCGCGCGACAGCGGTGAGGCGCCCGTCGCCGCGGCGTTGCGCGAGGCGGGCGGGGAGGTGCGGCTGAACCTGGACGACGTCCGGGTGCGCTCGGTCCACCACGACGACCACGGCGGCTGGGCGTACGACACGGTGATCGCCGAGCTGCCCCACAGGGCCGAGGCGTGGCCGGCCTCCCCCGAGTCCATCGACGTACGGTGGGTGCCGTTGCGCGAGGTGGCGCAGCTGAACCTGCACCCGGACTT
This sequence comes from Nonomuraea sp. NPDC049504, assembly GCF_040676845.1. Classification (NCBI taxonomy): domain Bacteria; kingdom Bacillati; phylum Actinomycetota; class Actinomycetes; order Streptosporangiales; family Streptosporangiaceae; genus Nonomuraea; species Nonomuraea sp. NPDC049504. Next base: position 95,688 of record NZ_JBFAPT010000036.1, on the reverse strand, counting down.
CGCCGCGTCCTGGCCGGAGGTCCGTACGGCGCTGGAACGCGTCGCCGCCGAGGACGCCCCGGACTCCACGGCCACCGCACCGGCGGCGAGCAGGCCGCAGCCGGGGCCCGTGCCCGCGCCGCCGCACGGCGCCTGGGCACCGGAGCTCAGCGACGGGTTCTCACCGATCGCCGCCCCGCGCCCGCGCAACTTCGCCGAGGCGGCGGCCATCGTCCACCGCTGGAACCCGGACGGCACGCGCGGCGTCCCCGACGACCCGCGCGGCACCGACAGGACCGGCTCCGACCCCACCCCCGGCGACCCGCTCGACGCCCCTTCGCGCGTCGAGCGGCTGCTCAACGGCCAGGCCGATGACGTCCCCGCCCCGCTGGATCCCGCCCTGGTCGCAAGCGGCCGAGAGCTCATGCGGCGCATGTACGTGGAGAACCAGGACGACGCGACGGCGGCGGCCGTAGGGGCGATGGGGAGGATTCTCAGAACGGACGAGCCGAACCGGGCCATCCAGGGCCTGGCTGAACAGTTCTTCGACAGTATCCTGGCCGTCGATCCGCTGGTCGCGCTCTACCGGGACGCCCAGCGGCAGGGCATGGCGCCCGAGACGGCCCGCGACGAGACCGAGCTGGCCGACGTGCTCGAGCGCGCCTACCCCGCCGACCGTCACCGCTGGCTCGGGCACGAGTACGACTACCTGATGCCGTCCGCGACGCCGGAGCAGGCACGCGCGGCCGGGCTCCTGGCCGACATGATGGGAACGCCCGAGAACGCAGCCGTCAACGGGGCGTTCATCGACCCCGTGCGCCAGAGATACAGCATGAGCAGTCTCGAGGAGCTGTATCCGATCGTGCGGGCCGCACAGGCCGAGGGCCTCCTGCCGCCGGCGACGCCCGGGCCCGGGGGCTTCCACGAAGCTCTCAGCCGGTTCCACCAGGACGACCCTGCGCGGTGGTATGGCCTGCAGGGCCAGGTGAGGTATGACCTGCCGCACTTGGACGGCCCGGCGAGCCGCATGCTCGGCACCCTGATCGGTCTCGTCCCGCACGCGCCCCATGGATCGCGAGCCGAAACGATGCCGCTGCGGGAGCTGGCCCGCCAGACCGACCAGGCGGGCTCGGTCGAGCATCTGCTCCGCCTGGCTCTGGACGCGCAGGAGCACGGCGCTGACGTGGCCGGTATGTCGGACGTCACCGGCCTGACCGAGATGCTGACAACGCATCGGCAGCGCGACCCCTACCTTTGGGACGGCCTGCGGCTCGTTACCGAACTCGGCCTGCCGCTCACGCGGGACGGCGAGGTACGCGCCGCGGCCAGGCTCGCGGAACTCGCGGGCCCGCACCCGACGACGCCGATCTGGCGCTTCGACCCGCTGCGCCGGCTGGCCGACGAGACCGGTTCCGGATACGACGTGGCGGACCTGGCGGCACGCGCGGTTGAGGCCGCGCGAAACGGGTTCGACCTGTTCGGACCGGTCGACCGCCATGACGTGGTCGACACGCTGAGCCGGCCGGAGCCGCTCGCGCCGCCCGACCCCCGTGCGGACGCGCCCGGCCTGCACGGCATGTCACCCGCGGACGTACGGGAGGCCAGGAACGCCGCGGCCGCCCAGCACGCTCGGGCCTATGAGGATTACCTCGGCGATCACGGGATGCGCGGCTACGTCGAGCCGGGCTCCGACCTGGATCGGGCGCTCACTCCGACGGTCCGGGAATACGTCGACTCGTTGCAGGCCCGGGTCGAGGCGTGGCGGCGCTGGCCGGATGCGCCGGAGGTGTCGTTCACCCAGGATTTTCCCGCTTACGTGCGGGCGTACGAGGCGGCGGTGCGGCGCGCGGGCAGCGACGAAGCTGCGATCCCCTTCATGTACGACGACGCCACCGCAGGGCTGGGTGCCCGCGGCGGCGGGCGCGGGTTCGGCTTGGAGATCGAGTTCGAGCTGCCCGGCTTCAGCAGCCGGGCCGTTCTGAAGAACATCGCCCGGGATCTGCACGCCGCCGGCCTGACCGTTGACGGCGATGTGCACCCATATCACGCGTCCTCCCGGGCCGGATACCACTCGGGTGAGAAGGGCGGGCGCGGTCTGTGGCGGCTGGAGCTGGACAGGTCGGTATCCGGCGAGTTGGTCTCACCGATCCTGTACGACGAGCCCGCGACGTGGATGAACATCCTCCTGGCCTGCGAGATCATCCGCGGCTGGGGCGGCAGCGCCACGGTCAACACCGGCGGGCACGTGCACGTGAGCACCCGTGATTACGATCACCACCTGGCGAACTACGTCAGCGTGGCCGAATACATCAAGCACCACGGCGACACGCTCTACCGGCTCGGGCACAACCCGGCGATGGAGAGCCACCGGGGACAGGCGTTCTGCCAGTTCGAGTCACTGCCTGCCCGCGGCTACACCTCGATCGGCGCGGTGCGCCAGAATCACCTCCACCGCTCGGCCGTGAACATGGGCGGGATGACCGAGGACACGAAGGGCCATATCGAGTTCCGCATGTGGGACGGCTCGCTCGACCCGGCCGTCATCCAGGCGCAGGTGAAGGTGTCGCTGGCCGTGGTGGAGGCCGCGTTCCGCACGGCGGCGCTGGACCTGCCGCCGAACGCGGGCGTGCGCGAAGAGCCCGGAACCCACGCCGGGCTGCGCTCCTTGGGCTCCGCACCCGACCTCACCGAGGCGGGCAGCCTGTCCTTCCGCATGCTGATGGACGAGATCTTCTGGCGGGCCGCCGACAAGGAGCAGCTCGCCGCCCTGTTCGCGGCGACGCGCTGGCCCGAGCGCTGGGAGCCGCCACCGCCCCCGGAGGTCCGGGTATGAACGTGATCGTCCGCAACGTCCCCGCCGCGCGGCAGCCGCCGGCCGCGCCGCGCCACGCCGACGGCAGGCCGTACCTCTACGAGATGATCCACGCCGCCGGCGCCCTGCGCGGTTACGCCGACGAGCCGGCCGAGCTGGTCGCGATGCTCATCCCCGGCTACGGCGAGCTGGGCGATGACAGCGGGCGGGCGGTGGCGCGGATCCGTCTCGCGCTGGACGTGCAGGTGCGGTTGCAGGCGGAGCTGGCGGCAGGACGGCTGGGCGAGTGCGGGCCGGAGGAACGCGCGGTGCTGCTGGGCGGCCGGCACGAGCCGCCGGCGCCCGCGGAGTGGAGGGCGCCGGTGCCGCTGGTGCTTGTGACGTCCTTCTACTTGCCGGAGGGGACGTTGCCGCGGCCGTCGGGGCCTGAGGAACTGCAGATCTGGCTCGACCCGGCCGACGACTGGACGCTGCTCACCAGCCTGCACGCGGCGGGCGTGATCACGGTGGGGGCGCGCTCGGCGGCCTGACCAAGGGCGGGGTCAGCGCTGAGCGTCGGCGATCAAGGCGGAACAGGCGCGGCCGGCCCGAGAGGTCAGGCGGTGTTCGGCGGGGTGCCGCCCACCATGGGCAGGGCCCGGTCGAGGCCGGTGATGCGCAGCAGCCGCGACATGAACGGCCGGGGCGACGCCAGGGCCAGGGTGATGCCCATGGGGCGGGCGCGCTGCTGCACGTCGACCAGGACGGCCAGCCCGGCGGCGTCGCAGAACGACACCTCGGACAGGTCGAGCACGAGCAGGCTGGTGCTGTAGTGCAGCGCGCTCAGCAGTTGCTCGCGCAGGTCCGCACTGGTGAACAGGTCGATCTCGCCGTAGAGGCGCAGGACGGTCGGCTGCCCGGGGCCCGCCACTCCGAGCGGGGCGGTGTCGATGACCTTCATGAGAACTCCCCCCTCGGCCGGCCGGGACGTGGGCGTCGCCCCTGGTCAGCGCCACCGTTGAGTCGGACTGGGGCGACGCCGGCGGGAGGCGCCGGCGCCCGAAAGTCCTCGGTCATCCCAATGTATCCCGCTGCTTTCCCAATGCCGTTCCAGCCAAGGAATCGAGGCGGATGGCATGCAGGAAATTTGACGAAAGGGCTGGCCGGAACGGGTGTGACGCCGCTCGTACCGGCTGGATGAAAGTTTCACGGCGCATTGACACGGGGAAAGCGCTTTCCTACGGTGGCGCTACTCACGGACACGGACGTGGTCACTCATGTGAGCGGTGCGCACTCGCTGGGGGGAATCCGGCGTGCGGGTCATCCCGTACGCGCCGGACCAGCAAGGACCCGGCTGCCGACAGCAGCCCGGCATCGACGACGAAGATGGGACGAGCATGAGACGAGCAGTCGTGTTACGCGTCGGCGCGGCACTCGCCGCGGCGGTCACGGCCGCGGCGGCCGGGGCGGCCGTGCCGATGTTGCAGGCGTCGGCCGCACCGGCCGCCGCACTCGCCGCGGCCGGCAACGCCACCGGCTTCGCCTCCGCCAACGGCGGGACCACCGGCGGCGCGGGCGGCCAGACCGTACGCGCCACCACGGGCACCGCGATCCACCAGGCCCTCTGCAGCCGGGCCAGCAGCAGCACCCCGATCACCATCCAGGTCGAGGGCACGATCAACCACGGCAACACCAGCAAGGTGTCCGGCAGCAGCTGCAACACCGCGGCCGGCGTGATCGAGCTCAAGCAGATCAGCAACGTCACGATCATCGGGGTCGGCAACGGCGCCGTCTTCGACCAGCTCGGCATCCACATCCGCGAGGCGAGCAACATCATCATCCAGAACGTCACGGTCAGGAACGTCAAGAAGTCGGGCTCGCCCACCTCCAACGGCGGCGACGCGATCGGCATGGAGAGCGACGTCCGCAACGTGTGGGTCGACCACGTCACGCTGGAGGCGTCGGGCGGCGAGTCGGAGGGCTTCGACGGCCTGTTCGACATGAAGAACAACACGCAGTACGTGACGCTGTCGTACAGCATCCTGCGCAACTCCGGCCGCGGCGGGCTGATCGGCTCCAGCGAGAGCGACCGCTCCAACGGGAACGTCACCTTCCACCACAACCTGTACAGCAACATCGACTCGCGTACGCCCCTGCTGCGCGGCGGCATCGCCCACATGTACAACAACCACTACAGGAGCCTGCACGAGTCCGGCATCAACTCGCGGGCCGGCGCCCGGGCGAAGGTGGACAACAACTACTTCGAGGACTCCAAGGACGTCCTCGGCACCTTCTACACCGACGAGGCCGGCTACTGGCAGGTCAGCGGCAACATCTTCGACAACGTGACCTGGGGCGCCCGCGACGACGAGCACAACCCGGCCGGCCCGAACCCGCAGTCCAACACCAGCGTGAGCGTCCCCTACTCCTACGCCCTCGACGGCGCGAGCTGCGTGCCCGACATCGTGAACAGGACGGCGGGCGCCAACAAGGGCCTGCAGGTGTCGAACGGCAACTGCACCCCGACCAATCCGCCGACGGACCCGACCGACCCGCCCACCGACCCCACGGACCCGCCCACGGACCCGCCCAGCGGCACGAACCTCAGCCTCGGCGCGGGCTCCGACGGCTCCAGCAAGGGCAGCGGCACGAGCTACGGCAACGTGCGTGACGGGAACATGAGCACGTACTGGTCTCCGTCTGGCTCGACCGGCGACATCTCGATCAAGTGGGGCTCGCCGACGACGGTCGGCCGGGTCGTGATCCGCGAGGCGTCCGGCGCGACGGGCGCGATCGGGTCGTGGCAGCTGCTCAACGCCGACAACGGGGCCGTGCTGAAGTCCGGCACCGGGGCGGGCACGATCAGCTTCACGCCGACGTCGCTGAAGAAGGTGACGTTCCGGATCACCGGCTCGAACGGCACCCCCAGGGTCGCCGAGTACGAGACCTACGCCTCCTGACCGGAAGCCGCCGCGCCGCCCCTTGGTCAGGCGGCGCGGCGGCGACGCCGGGGATCGGCGAGGACGGCGGCGCCGTAGCTCGCGTCGTGCGGGTTGACGTCGGTGCCGGGCGCCACGACCTGGTCGATCCGGTCGAGCACGTCGGACGTCAGCACGACGTCCGCGGCCTGGAGCTGGTCGTGCAGATGCGCCGCGGTACGCGGGCCGATGATCGCCGCGGTGACCGCCGGGTGCGTGGTGACGAACGCCAGGGCGAGCTGGATCAGCGTCAGGCCGGCCTCGTCGGCGATGCCGGCCAGCGAGGTGGCGGCGTCGAGCTTGGCCTGGTTGGCGGGTACGGACAGGTCGTAGTGGGCCAGGGTGTGACCGAACGGCATCGTCCGGGTGCGGTGGCTGGACGCCTGCGCCGCGTCCCGCCGCCACCGCCCGGTCAGCCAGCCTCCGGCCAGCGGGCTCCACGCGAGCACCCCCATCCGGTACGTCTCGCAGGTCGGCAGCACGTCGGCCTCGACGCCGCGGACGAGCAGTGAGTACGGCGGCTGCTCGCAGACGAACCGCTCACGGCCCCGCCGCTCGGCCGTCCACTGCGCCTCGACGACGGCCGAGGGCCTGAACGTCGACGATCCGGCGTAGCGGATCTTGCCGGCGCGGACGAGGTCGGTGAGCGCGCCGAGCGTCTCGTCGATGTCGGTGGCCGGGTCGGGCCGGTGCACCTGGTAGAGGTCGATGTGGTCGGTGCCGAGACGGCGCAGGCTCTCCTCGCAGGCCCGGATGATCCAGCGCCGGGACGCGCCGCGCTCGTTGCGTCCCGGGCCCATGGGGCTGGACACCTTGGTCGCCAGGACGACGTCGTCGCGCCGCCCGGCGATCGCCTTGCCGACGATGACCTCGGACTCGCCGTCGGAGTAGACGTCGGCGGTGTCGATGAGGTTGACGCCGGCGTCGAGTGCCGTCCGGATGACGCCGATCGAGGCGTCGTGGTCGGGGTTGCCCCAGCGGCCGAACATCATCGCGCCCAGGCACAACGTACTGACCTGGACTCCTGTGCTTCCGAGCGTGCGGTAGCGCATGGCGGGACCGCCCTTCTTGGTCGAGTGATGGCACCGCGGGGCGTCTGCTACCGTCGCGGATAAGCGGAGTCGGGTCCGCTTATCCGGAGACTAAGCGGACCCGGCTCCACATAGCAACTCGGAAGACAGGACGACTCCATGCCTGAGTCCGGCCGGCCGATGCGGGCCGACGCGCGGGCCAACGAGGACAAGCTGCTCGCCGCGGCGGCCTCGGCCTTCGCACGCGACGGCGCCGCCGCCACCCTGAAGCAGATCGCGAGGGACGCCGGCGTCGGGATCGCCACCCTCTACCGGCGCTTCCCCACCCGCGAACTGCTGGTCGACGCCACCTACCGCTATGAGACGGCCAGGCTGGCCGACCGCCCCGCCGCCCTGCTCGCCGAGCTGCCGGCCGACCGCGCCCTGCGGGCGTGGATGTCGGAGGTCCTCGACCACCTGGTCACCAAGCAGGGCATGGCCGACACGCTCAAGACGCTGCTGCGCGGCGACGCGGAGCTCGGCTCGCAGACCCGCGAGCAGCTCACGGCCGCGGTCGAGGAGTTGCGCCGCGCCGGTTCCGATCAGGGGGTGCTGCGGGAGGACGTACCGGCGGGCGACATCCTCATGGCGCTGGCCGGCGTCACCCTCGCGGCCGGCGACCCCCGCCAGCGGGAGCAGGCGGAGCGCCTGCTCGACCTGCTGATGGACGGTCTCGCCTCTTGACCAGGCGGCGGCCGACGAGCTGCATGGGGAGCTCGATGCAGCGGTGGCTGAGCCAGCTGAGCGGCAGCAGCAGCGCCAGGAAGAGCACGCCCGCGCCGAGCTGGGCCGCCGCCGGCGCGCCGCGCAGCTCCCCCACCACCCGCATGAGGATCAGCAGCAGCGGCAGGTGCACGAGGTAGAGGGAGTAGCTGATCGTGCCGAGCCAGGTGAGCGCGGCGGGCAGCGTACGGGACCGGCAGGCCATGGCGGCGGCGAACGTGAGCACGGCCAGCAGGATCGTCAGGCCCCACACCTTCGGCTGCACCCACCACCAGCCGGCGTTGCGCGCCCACAGCGGCAGCGCGGCCACCAGCAGGCCGGTGGCGGCGACCGGCCAGAGCGGGCCAGCGCCGCGTTCCCACCGGTGCACGGCCGTGCCGGCGAACATCACCGCCAGGATCGCCGCACCGAACCAGGGGACGCGGCTGCTCAGCAGCACCAGCGCGAGCGCCATCACCCCCAGCGCGCAGGCCGCCACCGTACGGCCCCACCCCGACACCACGCACGCGAGCCCGACCGCGAACAGCCCGAACGTCACCCAGGACAGCCACCCGCCCGACAGCGGCGGCGCGATCATGGCCAGCCCCGCGACCAGCCCGAGCACCGCGAACAGGCCGGGCAGCAGCCCCCACCTGTCCCGCACGCCCGCCATGAACAGCGCGGCGGCCAGCAGGTAGAACACCATCTCGTACGACAGCGTCCACATCGTGTTCAGCACGCCCGCGGTGCCCACGGCGTCCATGAGCATGGTGGCGTGCGCGGCCACGGAGGACAGGTCGCGCGGCACCTCGGCCCGTACGGGGATCCACCAGGCGAGCACGAGCACCAGCACGATCATCGCCAGATAGAGCGGATAGAGCCGGAAGAACCGCCCGATCCAGAAGGCCCGCACGTCACCGTGCCGCTCCAACGAGGCTGGGATGATGTAGCCGCTGACCAGGAAGAACACCAGCACGCCGTAGACGCCGAGATTGAACGCGGTGGGCCGCAGCCACGGCATGGCCCAGGTGCACAGGTGCTCCCCCACCACCGCGAGGGCGCCGAGCCCGCGCAGGGCGTCCAGCCAGGCGAGCCGGGCGGGGGCCGCTGACGCGGTGCGAGAGGTGACGGATAAAGCAGGGGACATGAGGATCAAAGTATCGGAACCGCCGCTCTGTCGTATGGGGCGTCGTCCCGATCGTCTTGTTGGTGAGTTCCGAACGACAGGAGGGTGGATCGTGAAGTATGTGCTGATGTTCGTGGAGACCGAGGAGTTCGCCAAGGAATTGGAGGCCATGGGCGAGCTGGAGCAGCGGGCCGCGTACGAGGCGGTGGGGCGGTGGTTCGCCGAGCACGCCGACAAGATCACCCACCACGCGCACCTGGCGCCCGCCCACACGGCGACCACCGTACGGGTGGACCGCCCCGAGCCCGTGATCACGGACGGGCCGTTCGTGGAGGGCAAGGAGGTCGTGAGCGGGTTCGCGGAGGTCGAGGTGGCGGACTTGGACGAGGCGCTGGCGCTGGCCCGCGCGTGGCCCGCCTGCCCGATCGTGGAGATCCGCCCCCTCACATGAACCCGCACCACTGTGAGCCGGGTGCCGAGGCGAGTCGGGAGGTGCTGGCCGCCGTCGTGCGTGAGCATGCCGGCCGGCTGGCCGCCTCGCTGGTGTCGCTGCTCGGCGACTTCTCCGCCGCCGAAGACCTGGTGCAGGACGCGGTGGAGACCGCGCTGCGCCGCTGGCCCGAGGAGGGCGTACCGGAACGGCCGGAGGCGTGGCTGTTCACGGTCGCCCGGCGACGCGGCCTGGACGTGCTGCGCCGCGAGTCGAACCTGCGGTCCAAGCTGGCCCGCCTCACCTGGCCCGGCCCCGCCCCGGGCGACGACCGGCTACGGCTGATCTTCACCTGCTGCCACCCTGCCCTGTCGCGGGCCGCGCAGATCGCGCTGACGCTGCGGGTGGTGTGCGGGCTGTCGATGGCGCAGATCGCGGCGGCGTTCCTGGTGCCGGAGCCCACGGTGGCGCAGCGCGTCACCCGTGCCAAGCGCAAGATCGGCGAGGCCGGCATCCCGTACCGGATGCCCACGGCAGAAGAGCTGCCCCAGCGCCTCGACGACGTGCTGGCGGTGATCTACCTGCTGTTCAACGAGGGCTACCTGACCAGCACCGCTGACCGGGCGCAGGCGGCCGACCTGGTGGCGGAGGCCGAGTGGCTGGCGGCGCTGCTGGTGGGCCTGATGCCGAAGGAGCCGGAGGCGGCCGGCCTGCTGGCACTGATCCGCCTGCACCGGGCGCGCGGCGCGGCCAGGTTCGACGACCGGGGCAACCTGGTCCTGCTCCCCGACCAGGACCGCTCGCTCTGGGACCACACCGCCATCGCCGAGGCCACCACCCTCCTGACGCGGGCGGCCCGCGCACACCGGCGGCCGGGCCCGTACCAGGTGCAGGCCGCGATCGTGGCCTGCCACGCCGAGGCCGCGACCTTCGCCGACACCGACTGGCCCCAGATCCTCGTCCTCTACGACCTGCTCCTGCACCTGTCCCCCTCCCCCGTCACCCGCCTGCACCGGGCAGTCGCCGTACGCCACGTCCACGGCCCGCGAGCAGCGCTTGAGGAGCTGAAGAACCTGGCCGGCCCCCTGGACCGCTACCCGCTCTTCCACGCGACACGGGCGGAACTCCTCCGCGCCACCGGCCACCGCACCGAGGCCAGGGACGCCGACGAGCGGGCCCTGCAGCTGACCACCAACCCCGCCCAGCAGGCCCTCCTGGAACAGCGGCTCACCTGGGACTGACGGCGTCGCGCACCCCGGTCATCAATGCTTTCCCGGAGAATCCTTGGGCTTGGAGCGTGCTCTTCCTCTGGGGAACCGGAAAAGCGCCCCGAGGGATGACCATGGAGGAATTTGAGGAGCATATAGCATCCTCCGAACGAGGACACGTTCTCGATTTGGCGTGGCCTGGTGGACCACGCGTCACAGTTCGAACCCGATCCGTTCTTCCTGGTGACCCATCGAGGCCCAGGGCAGCACGCAATGGGACATCCGCATCAAAGAAGAGGTCGACGGTTCCGAGGAGATAGTACGGCGGCTGAACGACCTGACCGGAGGCAGTGAGCATGGAGCCTACTCGAGATGAGATGCGGACTGCACTCATAGACCTGATCGAAGGACGTCGGTCCCGTGAGGAGGTCGCATCCTGGGCGGCGTGCACGATGCTGGCGTTGGAGGATGCACAGTTCAGCGACGAAATCGTTTGGGATTTCTTGATGGCCATGACCGGAGCAGATATCAGAACCGCTCCGGAAGCATATCTTTATGACGATGATGATTTTCGATCGTGGCTTGCTGAGCTTGTTTAGGGCCTTTCCTGCCTAGGTGTGCCGCTCGCACGGCGGCGTCGCAGGGTGGAGCCTTCGATCAGGTCGCAGGGCAAGAGCTCCTGAGGGGTGGTGCCGGTTTCTAGCACCTTGGTCAGGAGTTCGACGGCTTTGCGGCCCATTTCGCGGCGGGGGATGCGGAAGCCGGTGAAGTCGGTGTCCGTGTGGACGGGGCGGGTGGCTGAGCCGAGGGTGATCACGGATAGGTCGTCGGGGATGGCGAGGTCTCCTTCGGCCGCTGCTTGGAGGAACGATACGGCGTCGGCCTGTTCTTCGAAGAAAGCGGCGGTGGCCCCGGTGGCGCGTACGGCGCCCAAGAGGTCAGGGTGATCCGGGGGCAGGCGAGAGAATGTGACGCCCAGGTCGGTGGTCGCCTGGACGAAGCCGGTGAAGCGGTCGGCGGTCGATTCGGCGCCCTCGCCCGTGCCGACGTAGACCAATCTGCGGTGGCCGAGGTGGGCGGCCCTTTGCACCAGGGCGCGGGTGGCCGCCGGGTAGTCGGCGCCGACGTACGGCACCGGCCCGCCCGCGTCGTCGCGGCGGCCGACGGACACGAACGGGATCTGGTCGGCGATGAGCCTGGCCAGGTCATCGCTGTCGACCGTCCGCCCGAGCAGCACGCACCCGTCGGCGAGCCGGACCCGGCTGTCCTCATGGAAGATGCGCCGCCGGCCGGAGACCCGGGCGCTGGTGAAGAGCAGCAGGTCGCAGCCGGCCTCCTCGGCGCGCTCCTCGATGCCGACGAGGAACGGATGGTAGAAGTCGGCGCTGGTGGCGGGGAAGACCGCCTCGTAGGTGAAGACGCCGAGGATGCGGTTGCGTCCTTCGGCGAGCCGGCGGGCGGCGGGGTCGGCGATGTAGCCGGTCTTCCTGATCACCCGCAGCACCCGCTCGCGGGTCTCGGGCGAGATGCGCACCCCGTTGCCCGCGCGGTTGTTGAGCACCAGTGACACGGTGGTCTGGCTCACGCCCGCCATGCGGGCGATGTCCTGCTGGGTCAGGCGGCGGGCCACGGTCGTACTCCTCGGGTCATGCCGATGAGCGCCGAGTCTGGGACCTCACTGATCACCACGTCAAGAGGTGATATCCCAGTAATAATCCGTATTAGCGGATTTCCGGCAGGCGAGCCGATCCCTTGTGGGTGCTCATCCCGTGGGCGGGGAAGGACGGTGTACAGATCAAGGAGGCATGCATGGCGCAGGTGTCGCTCCCCCTGGCGGAGGTCCTCACGGCGGCGGAGAACGCCGCTCCCGTCGAGTCGATCGCCGTGGTGGCCGCGGACCTGCGTGAGCGGTTCATGGCGTCGAGCGTGTCGTTCCTCTTCCTCGACCTGGTGGGCCGGCAGGTGGTGCGCATCACCGAGACCACCACCGCGCGCCGCGGCCGCGGCGCCGAGCACATCCCTCTCGCGGGCAGCCCGTACGAGGAGGCGCTGCGCACCCAGCGGCCGACGCTGATCCCTGGAGACGACGCGTACCAGGTGATCGCGCCCGTCACCAACCGCGGCGACGCCATCGGCCTGCTGGAGCTGACCCTGCCCGAGGCAGGGCCCGAGGTCCTGGAGCAGGTCAGCCAGGCCGCCCACGCGCTGGCCTACATCGTCGTCACCGACCGCCGCTTCACCGACCTCTACCTCTGGGGCCAGCGCACCAGGGCGGTCAACCTGGCCGCGGAGATCCAGCAGCAGCTCCTGCCGTCCTCCCCCACCTGCGAGGCGGCGCAGTTCGTGCTGGCGGCCGTGCTGGTGCCGGCTGACAGCGTGGGCGGCGACAGCTACGACTACACGCTCGACCACGACACGCTGCACCTGTCGATCACCGACGCCATGGGCCACGAGGTGGACTCGGCGCTCATGGCCACGCTGGTCGTCAGCGCGTCCCGCAAGGCGCGCCGCGCCTCCCTCGGCCTGGCCGAGCAGGCCCGCCACACGCACGAGGCCCTGCTGGAGCACATGCCGGGCGCGCTGACCACCGGCCAGATGCTGCGGCTGTCGCTGGACGGCGGCCGGCTGCAGCTGGTCAACGCCGGCCATCCGTGGCCGCTGCTGCTGCGCGACGGCGAGGTGGAGGAGGTGACGCTGGAGATCGACCCGCCGTTCGGCTTCCCCTTTCCCGTCGAGCATCGCGTTCAGGACCTCGCGCTGCGTCCAGGCGACCGCCTGGTGCTGCACACCGACGGCATGCAGGAAGGCGCGGCGGAGAAGCTGGACCTGTCCGCGCTCATCCGCGCCACGGCCGGCGACCATCCGCGCGACGTGGTGCGGACGCTGGCCGCCACGGTGTCCGACCTCTGCGGCGGGCATCTGCAGGACGACGCGAGCGTCATGTGCCTCGACTGGCACGGCTCTGACGACCTGACCCGGCACACGCACGCCGGCGCCGACGTCCGTCCGGAACGCCGATGAGCCCGGCCGGAGCAGGCCGGGCTCATCGCGGGGAGCAGGACGTCAGCAGACGATGAAGATGCTCTTCCAGCCCACCGGGGTGCGCTGCTCGGCGTTCCTGTTGGAGGCGAGCGTGAAGTGGGCGACGCCCTGGGCGTTGGGCTGGTTGTACATGCGGCCGCTCTGGCCGTCGCCGTACCACTTGTACGAGCCGTGGTAGGGGATGTTGGACACGCCGCACCGGTCGATGACGACGCTCCTGCCGGTGAACCCGGGGCCCTCGTAGGCGACGTACTGGGAGGCGTAGGCGGCGCCCGCGCCGCCCACGACGAGGGCGGCGGTGAACGCGGAGGTGATGATGAACTTCCTCATGGAAACCCTTCCTTTCGATTACCGAAAGTAAGAGTAAGACTACTTTCCGTGTTCACCCAAGGGGTTTTCCACCTGTGACACGGGCGGCAGCTGCGGCCCGGCGGGCGGAGGCGCGGCATGCCCGACGAGGATCACCACGAACACCATGACCGTGGTCAGCACGGCGACCGCGGCCAGCAGGCCCGCGATCTCCCTGCGGCTGTCGCGCGCGCCGAAGTCCTTGCGGTGGGTGGCGGCGCTGAGCGCGTCGATGCGGCGGGCGTAGGCGGGGTCGCTCCTGCGCAGGTCGAGCTCGATCTCGGCGAGGATCCGGCGTTCCCGGTCCGACAGGTGCATCGCTCATCACCGCCCTGCGGGGTCAGTCGTCTTCGGCGGGGCCGCGCTCGCGGCCGGAGGTGTGGGGGTGGTGCAGGTCGAACGCCGGCCGCTCGGAACGGATGGGCGGCAGGCGGACGAAGTTGTGCCGGGGCGGCGGGCAGGAGGTGGCCCATTCGAGAGAGTTGCCGAAGCCCCACGGATCATCCACAGAGACTTTCATGCCCTTTCGGGCGGTATGCCAGACGTTGTAGAGGAAGGGCAATGTGGAGGCGCCGAGCAGGAACGCGCCGAGCGACGAGACCATGTGCAGGTCGGTGAAGCCGTCGGCGACGCTGTAGTCGGCGTACCGTCGCGGCATGCCCGCCACCCCCAGCCAGTGCTGGACGAGGAACGTGGCGTGGAAGCCGACGAACAGCGTCCAGAAGTGCCACTTGCCGAGCCGGTCGTCCAGCATGCGGCCGGTCATCTTGGGCCACCAGAAGTAGAAGCCGGCGAACATCGCGAACACGACGGTGCCGAAGACGACGTAGTGGAAGTGCGCGACCACGAAGTACGTGTCGGTGACGTGGAAGTCGAGCGGCGGCGAGCCGAGGATCACCCCGGCCAGCGCGAAGAACAGGAACGAGGCGATCAGATACAGGTAACCGATGACCTTGTGGTCGGTGGTCGACAGCCAGGCCGCGATCACCGCGCCCGTGCGCCGTACCTTGACCGGGGCCAGCGGCGAAGTCAGCGGCTCGCCGCCGGGCTTCACGCTCGTCACATCGCTCTCCGTCGTCGCGTCGGGGGGTTCGCCAGGACGGCAGGCCGTACGGAGGGCGCCCCTACCCCTGCTCTTCGCCGCAAACCCCGGCGGGCAGGCGAATCGTGAAGATCGAGCCCCGGCCCGGCGTGCTGGTGGCGGAGAGCGTGCCGCCGTGGGCCTCGACGAGCTTGCGGGCGATGGGCAGGCCGAGTCCGCTGCCGCCGGTGCGGCGGTTGCGCGACTTCTCGACCCGCCAGAAGCGCTCGAAGACCAGGGGCAGGTCCGCGGGGGCGATGCCGGTGCCGGTGTCGGCGACGTCGATGAGGAGGTGGTCGCCGTCGCGGCGGGCGTGCAGGGTGACGGCGCCGCCGTGCGGGGTGTGGCGGACGGCGTTGGACACCAGGTTGCCCGCGGCCTGGCGGAGCCGTACGGGGTCGGCGAAGGCGCGCAGGCCACCGTCCGCGCGGGTGCGCAGCGTGACGCCCGCCTGCTCCGCGCCCGCCCGGTGCGCGGTCGCGACCTGGGCCAGCAGGTCGGCCACCTCGACCGGCTCGCGGCGCAGCCGCAGCTCGCCCGCCTCGGCCATGGCGAGGTCCTGCAGGTCGTCGATGATGTGCTGGAGCAGCAGGGCCTCCTCCAGCAGCGAGGAGATCAACTCCCTGTCGGGGGCGACGACGCCGTCCTCCGTCGCCTCCAGCCAGCCCCTGATCGTGCTGAGCGGGGTGCGCAGCTCGTGGGCGACGTCGCTGACCATGGCCTTGCGCAGGTGTTCGAGCTGCTCGCGGCGCTCGGCCATGGCGTTGAACGCGGCCGCGAGGTGGGCGATCTCGTCCCGTCCCTTGACCTCGACGCGCGGCGCCCCGCCCTGCTCCGTGCGGCGGACGGCCTCGGTCAGCTCGCGCAGCGGCCGGCTCAGCCTGGTGCCGGCGACCACGGTGGCGGTCACCGTGAACAGCAGCACCAGCGCGGCCACGCCGGCGATGCGGGCCTGGTTGGCGGGCGACAGGTCGAACCCGGTGGACACGCCGCCGCCGCGGCTGCTGATGAACAGCAGGGCGGGCGGGGCGACGTACGGGCCGAGCTGCTCGCGGCGGGCGGCGGCGAGACAGGTGGAGACGGTGCCGCCGGTGCTCGCCGTCGTGCGCGGCGCGCCGGGCGCGACGGGGGCGGGCTCGCGGGTCCAGGTGAAGTCCGGGTTGACGCGCACGGCGGGCTCGCCCTTGCGTTTCAGGCAGGTGCCGGTGACTTTCTCCAGCGCCGCGAGCGCCCGGCGTTCGGTGGTCGTCGGCTGCTCCAGGACGGGGCTGGGGCACCGGGTCTCGGGGTACGGCTGCGCGCCGCCGGTGGTGAGCGCCGGGCGTCCGTTGGGGCTCTCGGTGACCTGGGCGTCCACGCCGAACGTCCGCCGCAGGCACAGGGCGCGCCGCTGGGCCGTCGCGCGCAGGTCGTCCCGCTCCTTGCGGGTCAGCCGGTACGGCCCCACGGCGCGCGGGTCGATGTGGCCCGGCGTCGCGTCCGCCGACAGCGGGTCGACGACCGCGGAAGGGCGGCTGGGCAGGGCGGCGGTGCGCGGCTCGGCGTCCGAGTCCAGGAGCGGGGTGCGCTGCTCGGTGGTGAGCGTGATGCGGCGGCCGGTGTCGGCGGCCAGCCGGCGCACGAGGTCGCCGGCGTCGTCCCAGTCGTGGTGTGTGGCGGCGTAGCCGAGCAGGGTGTCGTAGACGCGGGCGTCGTCGGCGAGCGCCCGGCCCTGCTCCTGCCGGATCGCCACGGTGGTGCTGCGCGCGGTCAGCCAGGCGGTCGCCGCGATCGAGCCGATCGAGACCAGGACGGACACGGCGAGCAGCCGTACCAGCAGGCTGCGGCGCAGCGGCACCTCACGACGCATCGCACGGGTCCATGGCGGGTTCCGCGGCCAGCTTGTAGCCGACGCCGTAGACGGTGAGCAGGCGTACGGGGCGGCGCCGGGCCGGCTCGATCTTCCTGCGCAGGTTCATCACGTGGACGTCCACGGTCCTGGAGGTGATGTAACGGTCGAAGCCGTGCAGGTGGCTGAGGATCTGCTCGCGGGTGAACACCTGGCCCGGGTGGGCGGCCAGCAGTTCCAGCACCTGGAACTCGCCGGGGGTGCAGTCGACGCGGGCGCCGTCCACGGTGACCTCGTGCCTGGCGGGGTCCACCACGAGCGCTCCGGCCCGCAGCACGGGGGTGCGGTCCTGCCCGGTGCGGGCCGCTCGCCGCAGCAGCGTGCGGACGCGGGCGACCAGCTCGCGCGGGCTGTAGGGCTTGGTCATGTAGTCGTCGGCGCCGAGGTCGAGGCCGAGCAGCAGGTCGTCCTCGGTGGCGCGGGCGGTCAGCATGAGGACCGGGACGTCCGACTCGGCGCGCAGGATGCGGCACACGTCCAGGCCGTCCACCTTGGGCATCATCACGTCGAGCACGAGCAGGTCGGGGGTGCGCGTACGGGCTTCGTCCAGCGCGGCGCGGCCGTCGTGCACGGTGGCGACGGCGTGGCCCTCCCGTTCGAGATAGCGGCGGATCAGCTCCGCCTGCTTCACGTCATCCTCGGCCACCAGGACGTATGCACCCATAGTGGGCGATCGTAGGCGGGCCGGCGGGCTGCCTCCCCACCGGATCCCGGTTCCTCATCCGAGCGCTAAAGGTTCCTGACAAGTTCCTGACATCCGGGAACCATCCTGCTGCGGCATGAGAACCTTCCGTGATCGCCGCGACGCGGCGGCGCTCGCCGTCGCCGCGCTCTCCTGCGGCCTCCTGACCGCCTGCGGCGCCGCCTCGGCCGCCACCGGCCCGGCGAACGCCCCCTCCCCCGCCCCGGCTCCCGCGACCGCCGAGGCGAGTGCCGCCCCCGCCCCTGCCGCCTCCCCGAAGGAGCGGCGGCCGCAGCTCCGCCTGGACAGCACCGCCGCCGAGATCCGCAAATATCGCCTCGCCTACGCCGCCTGCCTCAAGGAGCACGGCATGCCGAGCAAGGGCCCGTGGAACGACCGGGCGGAGCGGGCCGCGCGGCAGGCGTGCAAGAGCAAGGAGCCGCTGCTGCCGCCCGAACTCAGCCCCAGGACGAACCCGCACTACGCCAAGAGCGTCAGGAAGGAGGTCGCCTGCCTGAAGGCGCACGGCTTCGACGTGCACCTGACCCCTGCCCCTGGCTCCGACCCGAACGCGATCGGCTGGCGGTACGGCAGCGTCCCCGGCGACGACGTGGACATCGAGAAGATCCAGAACGACTGCCGCGTGAAGGCGTTCGGCGGCGGCCGTAACCTCGCCCCCGCCCCCATGTGACCTTCGGGCCCCCGCCCCTCAGGGGCGGGGGCAACCGGCCGCCGGCTCGAAGCGGCGACGGTGAACCCGGGGCCGCTCACGAGCGGGGGCGGATGCGGAAGACGGGGTGGCGCTCCTCGATGCGGCGGAAGGCCGCGATCGGCGCCCTCGGGCCCAGGCCGACGTGGGGCCGGGCGCCGGGGGCGACGGCGACGTACCGGCGCAGGATCTCGGCGCGTTGCCCGACCGGCACCTCGCGCAGGACGACCGGCTGCTCGCGGCCCCTGCGGCGCAGCACGGCCACGCCCCCGGCGGCCCGCACGTTGCGCACCCAGCTCGCCTCGGGCCCGAGCATCGAGACGAGGAACTCCCCGCCGCCGTGGCGGGCGACCGCGACGGGGACGGACGTGACGGCCCCGCTGCGCCGCCCCGCCACCTTCAGCACGGCGGCCTGGCGCGGCGACAACCACCCGGCCCCGTACGCGAGGGCGTCCAGCCTGTTCACGAGCCGCATGAACGCGTTGGGCCGACCGCCCCGGTACATCGCCCGCTTGAGCGCCCCGGCCGCCCGCGCCAGACGGGCACCCGTCATCGCGCCCTTCTCCACGAGGCGACCGCGGCGGCCCCCGGCACGCACGGCAGCACCAGCAGCCAGCCGAGCAGCGGCGCCAGGCCGACGTCGCCCGAGGTGTCCTTGATGGTCAGCGCGGCGACCGCGATGAGGATCGCGCTCACCAGCAGCCCGCCGGCCAGCCAGGGCGCCCACCGCTTGCCGGCGCGGACCGCCCAGACCGTGCCCAGCCAGCCCGCCAGCCCCAGGAGGCCGACGGCGCTGAGGATGATCAGGTACGCGCTGACGGCGGCGTCGATCTCGCCGGGCGCGTAGGAGGGGTAGCCGGCGCTGACGTGGCCGGCGAGCACGGCCCTGTCCGCGAACGGGAACAGGGCGGCGCCGGTGGTGAGCGCCGCGCCGGTGTACAGCAGCACCGGGACGGCCCGGTTGCCTGGCGTGGTCATGAGGTGACCCCTTTCAGAAAGTGACTGTCTGGAGAGAGTGACTGTAGGCAGAGGTCGTCGAGACAGTCAATTCCTTGAGACAGTGACTTGCTGATACGGTGGTCGCCATGAGCGGGCTTCGCGAGCGCTGGCGGCTCAAGGCCATGCGCGCCATCCAGGAACGTGCCCTCGACCTGTTCGACGAGCGTGGTTTCGCCGCCGTCACCATCGAGGAGGTCGCCGCTGCCGCCGAGGTCTCGCCGTCGTCGGTCTACCGGATCTTCGGCACGAAGGAGGGCATCGTGGTCACCGACATCGAGTTCGACGCGATGAGCCCCGAGGCGCTCGCCGGGATCTTCGACCCGGCCGACCCGGTCGGCAGCCTGGTGCAGGCCGTGCGCGCGTACGAGGCCCCACAGGGAGACGGACCGCCGGGCGACGGCCCGCAGGCCGGCAAGGGCCCGTGGCGGCGGGTGCGCTACTTCTTCGCCGAGCCGTCCGTCCGCATGGCCGTCTGCGCCACCCTCGACCGGGCCGGGCAGCGCCTCACCCCGGTCATCGCCGAGCGAGGCGGGGTCAACGAGACGCAGGCCAGGGTGATCGCCAACGCCCTCGCGTTCGGCTACTTCGCCGCGCTGGAGCAGTGGTACCTCGACGGCGGCGAGCGCCCCATCGCCGCGTACGTCGAGGACGGCCTGCGCCCCCTGCGCGGCGTACTCGACACTTCTTCACATCAGTGAGAAAAGCCGCGAACCATGTCGCTCCGGCGCGGCAACAGTAGACGGCCACGACCTTCCTGATCGCCTTCCAGCGGCGCGGCGACCACGACCGCGCCCGCCCCGACGCCGCCCCCTGGCTGTTCGGCATCGCCTCCAACGTCATCGGCCGCCACCGGCGCACCGAGACGAGCCTCTACCGGGCCTACGTCCGCACCGGCGTGCACCCCGCCGAGGTGTCGGGAGCGCTCGTCGAGGACAGCGTCGGAACCCTGGCCGTCAACCGGCCGCCGGCGCGCGCCCTGCTGAAGCTGAGGCTGATGCGCGGCATCGAGGCCCCGGCCGCCCGCCGGTGGGCCTTCGGCGGTTCCAGGCCGCTCTTCACCGCGCCGCGACTGCTCGCGGCGGCCGGCGTCGCGCCGGCCGTGGCAGCTCAGCGGCCGGCGTCGCGCCGGCCGTGGCAGCTCGGCGCCTGGCTGGCCGAGGCGGGCTCCCCCGTCCAGCCCTGCACGCTCGTCGACGACCCCGCGCCGCTCGACGAGGACGGCCCCTCGGCCGGCTGAACGCCGGGGTCAGGAGCGGACGACGGCGACCGGGCAGGACGCGTGGTGCAGCACGCTCCTGCTGACCGAGCCGAGCAGCGCCGAGCCGAGGGCGCCGCGGCCCTGTGAGCCGACGACCAGCAGGTCCGCCTGCCGGGACGCGGCGACGAGCGCGTCCACCGGATGCGCGCTGCGCACGTCCTCGACGACCGTCACCTGCGGGTGGGCGTCCTTGAGCCGCTTCAACCGGTCCCGCACGACCTGGTGCTGCGCGGTACGCACCTCATCCAGGTCGTACGTGGCCTCGGGGGCGAGGAGGTGCCCGGGCAGCTGCCAGGCGTGGACGGCTCTGAGCGTGGCGCCGCGCAGGGCGGCCTGCTCGAAGGCGTAGGCGAGGCCGGGCTCGCACTCCGGCGAGTCGTCCACCCCGGCGACGACCTCGCCGTGCTCCCGCTGATCCCGCGCGCGTACCACGACGACGGGGCAGCGGACGTGCCCGGCGAGGCCGTCGCTGACCGAGCCGAGCAGCGCGCCGGAGAACCCGCCGAGGCCGCGGCTGCCGACGACCAGGGCGGCCGCGTCCTCGGCCGCGTCCTCGGCTGCGTCGCGCAGGACAGCGGTTGGCCTGCCCTCCGCCGCCCGCGTGTCCACCTCGACGGACGGCCGGCGCTCGCGGGCCAGGGCCGCCGCCTCCTCCAGCACCCGCCGTCCCTCGCGCAGCACCGTCTCGGACAGCGCCTTGCCGGGGCGGGCGCCGACGAGGTACCACGAGGTGTCGGCCGCGTGCACGAGCCGCAGCGGTGAGCCCCTGCGGGAGGCGTCGTCCGCGGCCCATTCGACGGCCGCGCGGGAGGCGACCGAGCCGTCCACACCAACGATGATCATTCGTCCTCCTTCGGTCCCCTCCCATCGCACCTCAATAACGCCCGGGATGACAGGACCCAACGGCCCGCAGTCGAAGGCCGATCAGAAGTCGTCGGGGGTGCGGATGCGGTCGCGGATCCAGACGCCGGCTTCCTTGAGCCTGCTCGTCCCGGCGAACGGGCCGTTCGGGCAGGTGCCGGTGGTGAAGACCGCGCCCGTACGGAAGTCGTCGGAGAAGTTCCAGTTCACCCAGCTGATCTTCTTCTGGGCCAGCAGGTCGAGGTACTGCTGGGACCTGGAGAAGTTGTTCGCCCCGTCGCCGGAGGCGCTCTGCGTGCCGAACTCCGTCACGAAGACGGGCAGGCGGTCGGCGGCGCGGGACAGGGTGTTCAGGTAGTCGGTGCCGTGCGTGGCCGCGTAGAAGTGGAACGTGTACATGATGTTGGACGCGTTCACCGGGTTGCTGACGATCTCGCTCTCGTTCGCGCCTGCGGAGACGCCGAGCGACGACCACGCGCGGGTGCCGACCAGGATCGGGGCGTCCGGGTCCTGCTGTCTGATCACCGGGATGAGCTGGTGGGCGTAGTCACGGATGACGTTCCAGGTGACGGCGTCGCCGTTCGGCTCGTTCGCGATCTCGTAGAGCACGTTCTTCTTGCCGTTGTGGCGCTGGGCGATCTCCGTGAAGAACGTCTTCGCGCGGCCCAGGTTGTACATGGGGTCGCCGGGGTCGAGCATGTGCCAGTCGACGATCGCGTACATGCCGCGGGCCGTGGCCGCCTCGATCAGTGCATGCACCCGGTCGGTGAACAGGCGGGGGTTGGTCTCGTACCCGTCCTCCTGGATGTACATCGAGATGCGCAGCACGTCGGCCTTCCAGTCGCCGGCCAGCGCGTCGAGCGAGGCGTCGTTGAGGCACTGCGGGTACCACTGGATGCCGTGGCTGCTCATGCCGCGCAGCTGGATCTGCTTGCCGTGCTCGTTGCAGAGCTTGATGCCGCACACGTGCAGCTGGCCGTTGGCCTGGACCGGGGTGCCGCCGCCTCCCCCGCCCGTGGGCGCGCCGTACACCTCCAGCTCCCACAGCGAGTACCCCCAGGGGGTGCCGCGTTGCGTGCCGTAGACGCGGACGTAGCGGCCGGTGCCGCTGACCGTGAGGTCGTCGGTTCCGCCGTCGCCCGTCGTGGTGGCGTAGACGTCGCTCCAGCTGGATCCGTCGGGCGAGGTCTGGATCCGGTACGCGGTGGCGTGGGCGGTCTCCCAGACCAGGCGTACCCGGGAGACGGTGTGCGCCTGACCGAGATCGACCCGGATCCACTGGGGGTCCGCGCCCTCGGCGCTGGCCCACCGCGTGCCGGTGCTGCCGTCCACCGCCTTGCCCGGCTCCAGGCCGGTGGCCTCGACGGAGGAGGCCGTCGCGGTCTTGCCCTGCGACACCAGGGGATCGGCCGCCGTCGCCGCGCCCGACGGCGCTGAGAGCGGCAGCGTCAGCGCGGCCAGGACCGCGACGATGCCCGCACGTGCGCTTCTCCTCACGAACGACTCCGTTCAGGTTAGGAAAGTTTCTTAACTTGCGGCGCAGCATAAGTTGACACCCTCCCTCACACAAGGCCCAAATCCCAGAAAACCCCCTGAGCTGGGGGTTCGAGCGAGCGAGGGCAGGCGTTCCGAGGAGGAGGCGGGTTCGTGGGGGCGCCCAAGGACGCGGACGGACGCGGACGGGCGCGGACGGGCGCGGACGGGCGCGGACGGGCGCGGGGCGCGGGTTTCGTCAGGTCGTGCGGCCGAGGGTGCTTTCGCGGGGCATGAGGCGGTAGTCGGCTTTCACCTCGCGCGGTGGGCGGTCGGGGCCGTCCATGCGGAGCCGCAGAAGGTCCACTGCCACGCGGGCGAGCTGGGCTTTGTCGGGGGCGACCGTGGTCAGGGTGGGGGTGCTGAAGCGGCCGTCCTCGATGTCGTCGAGGCCGGCGACCGCGATGTCCTCGGGGACGCGCAGCCCCGAGGACAGGATCGTGCGCATGGCGCCGAGGGCCAGCAGGTCGTTGAAGCAGAAGACGGCGTCAGGCGGGGCAGGCGAGTCGAGCAGCCGGGCCATGGCGGCGGCGCCCTCGGCGCGGTGGTAGCGCTCGACCTCGGCGGTCAGCTCGGGCAGCCCGTGCGCGGCGAGCGCCTGGCGGTAGCCGGCCAGCCGCAGCGGCGAGGTGCCGCTGATCGAGTATTGCTGCACGCCCAAGGCGGCGACCCGGCGGCGGCCGAGCCCGATGAGGTGCTCGGTGACGTCGCGGGCCGCGCGTACGTTGTCGATGGCCACGTGGTCGGCGGGCCCGTCGTAGATGCGCTCGCCGAGCAGGACGAGCGAGGTGGCGTCGGTGCGGGCGGCCAGCTCGTCGGCGCCGATGGAGATGGGGCTGAGCAGCAGCCCGTCCACCCGGTGGTCCCTGACGCCGTCGAGGATCGCGCGCTCGCGTTCGAGGCTGCCGTCGGTCTGCTCGATGACGACCAGCCAGCGGTGCTCGGCGGCGGCCCTGATGACGAACCTGGACAGCTCGGCGAAGTAGGGCGCGTCGAGCTCGGGCAGCGCGAGCGCGATCACCCCCGTACGGCCCCGGCGCAGGTTGCGGGCCGACAGGTTGGGCTGGTAGCCGAGCTGCGCCAGCGCCTGCTCCACCTTGGCGCGGGTGGCCGCGGAGACGTGGGCGTAGCCGTTGACGACGTTGGAGACGGTCTTGACCGACACCCCGGCCAGTTGCGCCACATCACGCAGCCGCACGCCCATGGCCGTGCCCCTCTCCTTCGCCGGACACGATGGTAACGCCCCGGTCTCGGCCCCGTACCGGCGCTTTCTCCTGGTTTACAACGTTGGAACAGCGTTGTACAACCGCCGAAGAGTCGTCCGATTCGCGGCAAAGGAGTACGCCATGAGTCATCCACCGTCCCGCCGGACGTTCCTCGGCCTCGCCGGAGCGGCCGGACTGACCGCGCTCACCGCCTGCGGCGGCGGCACCCGGCTGGGCGCGGGCTCGGACGCCCCGGCCACCGCCGCGCCGACGTTCACCGGCGGCGACTACACCGGCCCCAAGGTCACCCTGGAGTACTGGAACGGCTTCACCGGCGGCGACGGCCCCCACATGCGGGCCATGCTCGACGCGTTCAACCAGCAGTTCGCCGGCCGCATCGAGGTGCGCAACGTCACCCGCCGCTGGGAGGACCTCTATCCCGCCATGCCCACCGCCATCAGCGCGGGCAAGGGCCCCGACGTGGCGGTGATCCACAACGACTGGATCGGCACGTTCGCCGTCAGGAAGGTGCTCATCCCGATCGACGACGTCGTGGGCGCGCTGGGGCTCACCGAGGGCGACTTCATCCCGGCCGTGTGGCAGGCGGGCCTGTACGGCGGCAAGCGCTACAGCGTCCCCCTCGACGTGCACTGCCTGGGCGACTACTACAACACCGCGCACCTGGAGAGGATCGGGCTCAAGGAGGCGCCGACCGAGCGGGCCGCGTACGAGGACGCGCTCACCGAGCTGAAGAAGGCCGGGACGAGCACCCCGTTCTGGATGCCCAGCAAGTGGCCGGCGCACCTGATGTTCATGAGCCTGCTGTGGCAGTTCGGCGGCGAGCTCTACGACGCGGACGGCACGAAGGCGCTGTGGGGCTCCGAGCCGGGCGTGCAGGCCCTGAGCTGGATGGTGGAGCAGATCGACAAGGGCTTCAGCCCCGCCAAGGTCGCCCTCGACAGCCAGTACGCCGCCTTCAAGAACGACAAGGTGAGCCTCACCTGGGACGGCATCTGGCAGATCAACGACCTCAAGACCAACGCGCCTTCGCTGAAGTGGGGCCTCGCTCCCATCCCGAACATCGGCGGCACCCCGGCCGTCTGGAGCGCCTCGCACAACTTCGTGCTCACCTCCCAGGCCGGCCGCGACCCGAACAAGGTGCAGGCCGCCAAGGTCTTCATCGACACGCTGAGCCGCCAGTCCACCGAGTGGGCCAAGGCCGGCATGATCCCCGCCCGCAACTCCGCCAGGCAGGCCCCCGAGGTCGCCGGGCTGCCGCAGGTGGGGCTGGCGCGCGACCTCACCGCCTTCCACTTCCTGCCCGCCCTGGCGGGCGTCGGCGACGTGCAGAGCAAGGCACTGGAGCTGGCCGTGGCCAAGGCCGTGCTGAAGCAGAGCGGCCCGGCCGAGGCGCTGAAGGAGGGCGTGGCGACGGCCGACCAGCTGCTGGCCGACAACAAGCGGAAGTACGCCCAGTGAGCCACGCCCGGCGGATGCGGTGGTGGACGCCGTACGCGTTCCTGGCGCCGTACCTGGTGCTGTTCGCGGTGTTCATGGTGCTGCCCATCGGGTTCGGCCTGTGGACGTCGCTGCACGAGTGGGACATCAACCTGCCGGCCAAGCCGTTCGTCGGCCTGGCGCACTACGCCGAGCTGTTCGACCCGGCGAGCGTGGACGGCGGCCGGTTCTGGACGGCGATGCGGGCCACCGGCATCTTCACGGGGGCCTCGGTACCGCTCCTCATCGTGCTGCCGCTGCTGGTGGCGCTGCTGATGAACGGCCGCTTCAAGGGCCGCACGGTCTACCGGGCCGTCTACTTCGCCCCGTACGTGCTCGGCGTCGCCGTGGTCGGCCTGCTCTGGCGTTTCCTGCTGGACGGCAACATCGGCCTGGTCAACCGTTACCTGGGCCTCGAGGTGCAGTGGACCACGGACGTGCCGCCGGCGTGGATCGCGCTGGTCGGCGTGACCGTGTGGTGGACGCTGGGACTCAACGCGGTCATCTTCCTGGCCGGGCTGCAGGACATCCCGCGCGAGCTGCACGAGGCCGCCATGGTGGACGGGGCCGGCCCCTGGCGGCGGCTGCTCGCGGTGACGCTGCCGGGGCTGCGGCCCGTCATGGTGTTCGTGGTGAACGCGACGATCCTGGCCTCGGCGAACATGTTCGGGCAGGCGTACCTCATCACCTCGGGCGCGCCCGCCGACCAGACGAAGACCGCCATCTACCTCATCGCCGAAACCGGCCTGCGCCAGTTCGACATGGGAACGGCCTCAGCGATGAGCTTCATCCTCGCGGCCTTCCTCATGGTGGCCAGCGGGCTGGTGTTCGGCGCGTTCAGGAACAGGCGGGCGCGATGAACAGGGACCTGCGCAAGCTCAGGCGGACGCTGCTGCACCTGGTGCTGGCGGTGATCGCCGCGCTCTACCTCAGCCCGCTGCTCTACATGCTGGTCACCTCGTTCAAGACGCGGGAGGCCGCGCAGTCCACCACGCCGCAGTGGATCCCCGACCCGTTCACGCTCGACGCCTACCGCGAGGTGCTGACCAGCACCGACAGCCCCGTGCTGACCTGGTTCCTGAACAGCCTGCTCGCCGCCACCGGGCACGCCGCGCTGGTGCTGGTGACGGCGGCTCCTGCGGCGTACGCGCTGGCGCGGCTGCGCTTCCGCCTGCGCACGCCGATCTTCTCCGTGGTGGTGGCCACGCTGTTCGTGCCGCCCGTGGTGCTGCTGATCCCCAACTTCCTCATCGTGAACGAGCTGGCCTGGGTGGACAGCCTGCCCGCCGTCATCGTGCCGGGCGCGGCCGGCGCGTTCGGGGTGTTCTTCCTGCGGCAGTTCTTCCTCACGCTGCCGGGCGAGCTGGAGGAGGCGGCCGAGCTGGACGGCTGCAACCGGTGGCAGATCTTCACCTCGATCGCGCTGCCGCTGTCGCGGCCCGCCCTGGCCACGCTGTTCCTGCTGTCGTTCCTGACCAACTGGAACGACTTCCTGTGGCCGATCTACGTGCTGCTCAGCCCCGAGTCGCTGACGCTGCCCGCCGGGCTGGGCAACTTCCAGGGCGCCAACAGCATCAGGTACGACCTGCTGATGACCGGCGCGGTGATCGCCAGCGTGCCTGTGCTGGTGCTGTACTTCGTGGCGCAGCGGTGGGTGATCGAGGGCATCTCGCGGTCGGGGCTGAAGGGGTGAGAGGCTCGTGGGCATGTCCGAACCCGTTCTCGTCCTCAACACCGGCTCATCGTCCATCAAGTACGAGCTGATCGACCCGCGCACCCGTGCCCGCTCGGCGCGGGGGCTGGTCGAGCGCATCGGGCAGGAGCGGGGGCGGCTGACGCACCGCGCCGGCGACGGGCCTCCCTACGTGCGTGAGCAGCCCTTTCCCGACCACGGCGAAGGGCTGGCGGCGGTGCTGGCCGCGTTCTCCTCGGCCGGGCCTGAGCTGGATCCCGTCGCGGTCGGGCATCGGGTGGTGCACGGCGGCACCCGGTTCGGCGATGCCGTGCTGGTCGACGACGAGGTGATCGCGGCCATCGAGGAGCTGGCGCCGCTCGCGCCGCTGCACAACCCGGTCAACCTGACCGGGATCCGGCTCGCCCAGAAGGTGTTCCCCGAGGTGCCGCAGGTGGCGGTGTTCGACACGGCGTTCCACCGGACGTTGCCGCCTGAGGCGTACACGTACGCGGTGCCGCGGGAGTGGGGCGTGCGGCGCTTCGGCTTCCACGGCACTTCCTGCGCGTACGTCTCCCGCCGCGCCGCCGCCCTGCTCGGCCGCGACGATCCGAACCTCATCGTGCTGCACCTCGGCAACGGCGCCGGCGCCACGGCCGTCGAGGGCGGGCGCAGCGTCGACACCTCCATGGGCCTGACCCCGCTGGAGGGCCTGGTGATGGGCACCCGCTCGGGCGACGTGGACCCCGCCCTGGCCGGTTATCTCGCCCGCGCGGAGGGGCTGGACGCCGAGCAGGTGGAGCACGCCCTCAGCCACCGCGGCGGCCTGCTCGCCCTCGCCGGGTCCAGCGACATGCGCGAGGTACGCGCCAGGTCCGGCGACGACGACGCCCGCCTGGCCCTCGCCGTCTACACCCGCCGCATCCGCAAGTACGTCGGCGCCTACTACGCGCTCCTCGGCCGGGTGGACGCCGTCGTCTTCACCGGCGGCGTCGGCGAGAACGACCCCGCTACCCGCGCCGAATCCCTGACCGGCCTCGCCCGCCTCGGCATCACCCTGGACCCGGCCCGCAACGAGGCCGCCTCCCACGAGGAACGCGCCGTCTCACCCGACGGAGCCGAGGTCGCGGTACTGGTCATCCCGACGGACGAGGAAGGCGAGATCGCCCACCAGACCCTGGCCCTGGTGACCGCCTCATGATGCGAAGGCCCAGGAGCCGAGGTCGGCGTGACCGGCGACTCATGAGCGGGCCGCTGCCTTCTGTGGTGCCTGGTTCTGGGGAGTGGGGTCGTCCTCGGCCTGGGCTGCCGTGACCGCGACCGTCGTGACGATGTCGGCGACCGTGGCGCCGCGCGACAGGTCGTTGACCGGCTTGCGCAGCCCCTGCAGCACCGGGCCCACCGCGACCGCGCCCGCGCTGCGCTGCACCGCCTTGTAGAGGTTGTTGCCGGTGTTGAGGTCGGGCACGACGAAGACGGTGGCGCGACCGGCGACCGTGCTGCCGGGCATCTTGGCCAGCGCCACCGCGGGGTCCACGGCGGCGTCGTACTGGATCGGGCCCTCCACCTCCAGGTCGGGGCGCCGCTCGCGGACCAGCTCGGTGGCGGCGCGCACCTTGTCCACGTCGGCGCCGGCGCCGGAGACGCCGGTCGAGTACGACAGCATGGCGATCCGCGGATCGACCCCGAACATCGCCGCCGTGCCCGCCGAGGAGATCGCGATGTCGGCGAGCTGCTCGGCGGTCGGGTCGGGGTTGACCGCGCAGTCGCCGTAGACCAGCACCCGGTCGGCCAGGCACATGAAGAACACGCTCGACACCAGCCCGAGGCGGAGGATCTCGAACGCCGGCCTGATGGTGTGGGCGGTGGTGTGCGCGGCGCCCGACACCATGCCGTCGGCCATGCCGGTGTGCACCATCAGCGTGCCGAAGTAGGACACGTCGGTGACGGTGTCGCGGGCCAGCTCGACGGTCATGCCGCGGTGGGCGCGCACGGCGGCGTACTCGCGGGCGAAGCGCTCGCGCAGCTCCGCGTCGAACGGGCTGAGCACGCGGGCCGCGTCGAGGTCGAGCCCGAGCTGGGCGGCCTGCGTACGGATGCGTTCGGCGTCACCGAGCAGGGTCAGGTCGGCCACGCCGCGCCGCAGCAGGATGTCGGCGGCGCGCAGGATGCGCGGCTCCTCCCCTTCCGGCAGCACGATGTGCCGGCGGCGGGCGCGGGCCCGGTCGAGCAGCTCGTACTCGAACATGAGCGGCGTGACGACGTCGGTCTTGGCGATGTCGAGCCGCTCCAGCAGCAGCCGGCCGTCCACGTGCGCGGCGAACAGCCGCAGCGCGGTGTCGATCTTCCCGGTGGCCTCGGGGGTGAAGCGGCCCTCCACCGCCGACAGCCGGGTCGCGGTGTCGAAGGTGTCGTGGTCGGTGGCGATCACCGGCAGCGGGACCGCCATGTCGTGCAGCAGCCGGTCGACCGGCGCGGGCAGGTCGGTGCCGCCGGTGAGCACCACCGCCGACAGCGCGGGGAAGCTGGGCGCGGTGTGCGCGGCGACGAGGCCGGGCAGCAGCGCGGCGGCCCGGTCGGACGGGATGATCACGGCGACGCCCTCGGTGCAGCGCAGCAGGATGTTGGGCAGCGACATGGCGCCCACCATGAGCGCGCTGGCCTCGCGGCCCAGGCCGTCGCGCTCGCCGAGGAAGAACCGGCCGTCGCAGGCGTCCATCAGGTCGGCCACGGTCGGCGCGCGCAGCGACGGCTCCTCGGGCAGCAGGAACACCGGCGTGGGGTGGTCCGGCACGAGCCCCTCCGCCGCCGTCGGCGGGGCGGGCGAAGGCGCTCCCGCCGGTGCGAGCGCGCCCGGCTCGGCGCGGGTGACCACGACGGCCAGCTCGCGCGCGTGGTGGTGGGCGAGCTCCCTGGACGACAGCTCGACGGCGGCCGAGACCTGCGCGGCCGTACGGCCTCTGCCGCTCACCACGTTGATCACCGGCGTGCCGAGGTCGGCGGCCAGCCGGGCGTTGAACCCGAACTCCGTCGGCGCCCCCACGTCGGTGTAGTCGGTGCCGATCACCACGATCGCGTCGCACTGCCCGGCGAGCGCGCGGTAGCGGGCCACGATGTCGCCGGCCGCGCGGTCGGCGTCGGCGTGCACCTCGTCGTAGGTGACGCCGGCGCACGCCTCGTACGGGATCGCGAGCTGGAACCTGCTGCGCACGGTCGCGATCAGACCGTCCTCGCGGCCCGCCCGCACCACCGGCCTGAACACCCCCACGGCGCCCACCTGCCGCGACAGCAGCTCGACCAGGCCCAGGGCGACGGTCCCCTTGTTGCTCTCCGCCTCGCCCGCCGCGACGTACACCGAACGTGTCATGGTCCCGAGGTTAGCGGCGGCGCGTCCGAGGTAGCTGGCAAGGACTCCCCCACTGCGTACGACACTGCAGAGGACGAGGTCAGGGGGACGGACGATGAACGGCACGACCATCCGGACCACGGTCCTGGCGGCGCTGGCCGCGACCGTGCTCCAGCCTGCGGAGGCGCGGGCGAGCTCTCCCGCGCCTTGCCCGTCCCAGGCCGGACCCAAGCCGACCGTCGTCCTCGTGCACGGCGCGTGGGCCGACACCTCAAGCTGGAGCGGCGAGGTGGACGCGCTGCGCAAGGCCGGACATGTCGCCCGCGCGATCGCCAACCCGCTGCGCGGCCTGGACGGCGACGCCGCCACCGTCGCGGACTTCCTGAAGACCGTGCGCGGCCCCATCGTGCTGGTGGGCCACTCCTACGGCGGCTCGGTCATCACGAACGCCGCCGCGTCGGCGCCGAACGTCAAGGCCCTCGTGTACGTGGACGCCGCCATGCCCGACGTCGGCGAGACGACCGCGCAGCTCAGCGGGGCGGGCTCCGCGCTCGGCGCCGCTCCGGAGTCGCTCTACGACATGGCGGCCTACCCGGGCGCGCCCCAGGGAGCCCAGGACCTGTATCTGAAGCAGGACGTGTTCGTCCGCTCGTTCGCCTCCGACCTGCCCAAGGACGTCGCGACGCGGCTGTGGGCCACCCAGCGGGCCGCCTCGACGAACGCCTTCCAGACCCCGTCGAAGGCGGCGGCGTGGAAGAAGATCCCGTCCTGGTACTTCGTGAGCGCCGGCGACAAGATCATCACCCCGCAGTCGCAGCAGGCCATGGCCGAGCGGGCCAAGTCGAAGGTGACCACGTTCTCCGGCGGCTCGCACCTGACCCTCATCTCCCACCCGGAGGCGGTCGCCACGGTGATCGGCGCGGCGGCCTGCTCGGTCAAGGGCGGCTGAACGAGAGGGGTCAGGCGGCCCGGCTGGAGTCGCGAACGATCAGTTCGGTGGCGAGTTCGAGGTGGCGGGAGTCGATGCGCTCGCCGGCCGCCAGCCGCAGGGCCGTGCGCAGCGCGACGGCGCCCATCTCGCGCAGCGGCTGGCGTACGGTGGTCAGCGCCGGGGCGTGCATGGCGGCGATCTGCGTGTCGTCGAAGCCGACCACGCTCAGGTCTTCGGGGATGCGCAGCCCCCTGCCCCTGGCGACCTGGATGGCGCCGAGCGCGCTCTCGTCGCTGGCGGCGAACACGGCGGTCGGCGGCTCGGGCAGGTCGAGCAGCGCGGCGCCCTCGCGCAGCCCGTCGGCGTAGCAGAAGCCGGCCGTGCGCACGTAGTCGGGCGGCACGGGCACGCCCGCTGCCTCCATGGCGGCACGGTAGCCGTGCATGCGGGCCTGGTTGGACGCGGCGCCCGCGGGCCCGCCGAGGTAGGCGATGCGGCGGTGGCCGAGGGAGAGCAGGTGCTGGGTGGCGGACATGCCCCCGGCGAAGTTGGTCGGGCCGACGCTGGTGACGGGGCTGGCGGGCACGTTCATGGGGTCGATCACGATGACCGGCAGTCCGGCGCGCAGCAGCACGTCGAGCTGGGCGGGACTGGGCTCGGCGACGAGGGTGATGACGGCGTGCCGGCCGGCATCGACCAGGCCGCGGGCCCAGGACAGGCCGTCGGCCATGTGGTCGGTGCTGGTCACGACGAGCGCCGCGCCGGACGCGGCCGCCTCCTGCATGGCCCCCATGACGATCTCGGCGGAGTACGCGCACAACGCGCCTTCGAGCTGCAGCTCCACCGTGGCGCCCCGCCGGGCGCGGGCCTGGCGCGGCACGTAGCCGTGCTCGGCCAGCAGCCGCCGCACCATGGCGCGGGTGGCCGGGGCGACGTCACCGCGGTCGTTGAGCACCTTCGACACCGTCGCCACGGACACACCTGCCGCGGCGGCGACGGTGGCCAGGGTGGCCGGTCTGGTCGTGCTCGTCATCGTCGTCTCCTCTTCCGCGGTGCCCGTGTGCGCGGGTCCCTCGATACCGCGGCCTTCACCGTAACGGTGTAAGCGTCACCGGCGCATCCGCGTTAGGCGGACGACCATGGAGCGGCCGGAAGAAGGGCGACGATGATCAGTTGGCCGCCCCAGAGGCCCAGGGTTGCGCGGTCAGCCGGCCGGCCTGCGCGGCGGATACGGCGTCGGCGGCGCCGGCGTGGATGTCGAGCACGTCCCACAGGCCGGTGATCTGCAGCAACCGGGCCGGGATGCCGCGCACGCCCGCGAGGTGGAAGGTGGAGCCCGTCTCGGCGCAGGCGGCGTGCAGGCGCTCGATGACGCGCAGGCCGTTGCTGTCCATGAACGTCAGCAGGGTCAGGTCGAGCACCACCGGTCTGCCCGAGAGCATCCGGCGGCGCACATAGGTCTCTAGCCGGGCGGCGTTGGTGATGTCCACCTCGCCACTCGCGCTGATCAGCACGCCGTCATCCAATGTGTGCCATCCCAAGGTCAGGGGCGATGCGGCGGACTTCAGACCGCCGCCAGACAGGCAAGCGATGTGTACGTGCATGACTTCCTCAGGGACATCGACGGGGGCTGGTTCGCTTCCTCTTCTCTGAAGTATATTGCCCGAAATACAATACCGGAAGCATCATTCGTGTGATCATGAGTGGAGGCTCTCGGTCGCACCGCGCCAGGAGCGGCTCACACCGGCAGAAGGGAAGCTTCTTGAACACGTCCAACCGCCAGTGGACCTTCCTGACCCATCACGCCCGCGTGCTGCTGGAGATCGCCCGCGATCCCCAGGCCCGGGTACGCGACATCGCGACCGGGATCGGCATCACCGAGCGCACCGTGCAGGGCATCGTCTCCGACCTGCACCAGTCCGGATACGTCACCATCGAGCGCGTGGGCCGGCGCAACCAGTACAAGCTCAACCTCGATGCGCACTTCCGCTACCCGACGGAGGCCGGCCTGCCGGTGCGCGTGCTCATCGACATGTTCACCCAGCACGACCTGCCGGACCCGGGCGCGAACTGACGCCGATTCCTGCTCGGCCTCGGTCCGGTCGAGACGGCCGGCTCCTTCCGGCGCGACTTCGACCTGCTGCCGGTGATGACCTTCGTCCACATAATGAGCGAGGCCAGTGAGGCGCGGGTCACGCGGGTCTGCGAGCGGCTCCGCGTGGGCTACGGGTGCATGAGGAGGCGCTCGACCGCACGCAGCGGCGGCTGACCGTCTGCTCACCGAGGTCGAGGTGGCCTCCAGGGCGAGGGCGGGCAGCTCGACGACCCCAGCGCCTAGCCGTTCGAACGAGCCGTGTGCCGACTTCTATCGATTTTCGGCGGAAGAGTATGGGCAAGTCGAAAATCTCGCCTTATATTACGGCGCAGAACGGCGTTATCCCCCCGTACTTACCAGCTCACGAGACCCGGCATCCGCCGACGGCCGGCCCGGCGGTGCCGCACCCCCACCAGCGCCGCACCAGGGCGCGCCCTCTCGAGATGGGATGAGTCATGCGGAGGTTACCCCTCTTATCCGCTGTCCTGATCATCGCGCTCTCCTTCCTGGCCGTCCCCGCGGGTGCGCGGGCCGACCTGCCACCGCAGGTGCCCGGCGTCACCCTGCGCACCTACGACGTCCAGATCGAGCTGTCGAAGCTGTGCACGCTCAAGCCCGGCCAGACGCCCAATGTGGACAAGCTGATGCCGACCGTCGACTGGACGTCCGACGCCGACTTCGGGCTCACCGACATGTTCGTCACCGAGGTCACCGGCAACCTGTCGGCCCCGGCCGCGGGCACGTACGAGTTCCGGCTGACCAGCGACGACGGCTCCCGGCTGCGCATCGGCGACACCGTCGTGATCGTCAACGACGGCCGGCACGCGCCCACGCCGGTGGACGGCACGATCACGCTCACCGCCGGGCACCACCCGCTGCGCATCGACCACTTCGAGCACCTGTACGGCCAGCAGCTCAGGCTGGAGTGGAAGCCGCCGGGCGCGCAGGCGTTCACGCTGGTGCCGGCCGAGGCGCTGAGCACGGACGCCGACGTCGTCCGGGTCACCTCGCCCGGCCGCAAGGAGTGCGAGAGCGGCGCCGACTCGCCCGGCGACGGGCTGCCGCTGCAGGGCGTGCACCCCGACCACACGCTCACCGACCTGCGCCCCGCCGGGTTCGAGCCGCAGGTGACCGCGATGGCGTGGCTGCCCGATGACCGGCTGGCGATCACCACCTGGGGCGGCTCGGAGACCAGGCTCGGCGAGGTGTACCTGCTGAGCGGCGTGACCGGCGCGACGTCGCCGGCGCGGGTGACGTACAAGAAGATCGCCGAAGGGCTGCAGGAGCCCATGGGCCTCGCGTACGCGGACGGCAAGCTGTACGTGTCGGAGAAGTCCCGCCTGGTGGAGCTGAACGACACGAACGGGGACGACGTCGCCGACGACCTCAGGACGGTGGCGACCTGGCCGTTCGGCGGGAACTTCCACGAGTTCGCCTTCGGCCTGCTCTACCGGGGTGGCCACTTCTACCTCAACCTGTCGGTGGCCATCGACTACGGCGGCGCCACCACCGTCCCGCAGCCGGCCCCCGGCCGTGGCGTCACCGTCAAGATCGACAAGAGGACGGGGAAACTCGACTATCTCGCGGGCGGCCTGCGCACCCCGAACGGCATCGGGTGGGGGCCGGGCGATGACCTGTTCGTGCTGGACAACCAGGGCGGCTGGCTGCCCGCCTCGAAGCTGGTGCACGTCGAGAAGGGCCGCTTCTTCAACCATTACACGACGCCGGAGGGGCCGTTCGACGCGGGCGTGGTGAGCCCGCCGGTGCTGTGGCTGCCGCACAACGAGATCGCCAACTCCCCCAGCACGCCGCTGCTGATGAAGCACGGCAGGTACGCGGGGCAGCTGCTGTTCGGCGACGTCACGTACGGCGGGATCCAGCGGGCGTACCTGGAGAAGGTGAACGGGGCCTACCAGGGCGCGGTGTTCCGGTTCACGCAGGGGCTTGAGGCGGGGGTCAACCGGATCAGTCTCGGGCCTGACGGCGCCGTCTACGCCGGCGGTCTGGGCGCGGGCGGCAACTGGGGGCAGCCGGGCAAGCTCACGTACGGGCTGCAGAAACTGACGCCGGGCGCGGAGAAGGCGTTCGACCTCCTCAAGATGAAGGCGATCGAGGGCGGCTTCGAGCTGGAGTACACCCAGCCGCTGCCGGCCGGCTCCCTTGAGGGCCGGTACCAGCTCACCCAGTGGCGTTACGTCCCCGCCGTCACCTACGGCGGGCCCAAGGTGGACGAGGAGCCGCTGACCGTCACCTCGGCCACGGTGAAGGGCAAGAAGGTCACGCTGAAGGTCGCGGGGCTGAAGCCGGGCCGGGTGGTGCACCTGCGCTCGCCGCGCCCGTTCGCCTCGGCGTCAGGGGAGCCTTTGTGGAGCACCGAAGCCTGGTACACGCTCAACTCGCTGCCCGGCGGCGCCTCCTCCGAGACGGTGTACGAGGCGGAGAGCGCGGCCCAGAGCGGCGGCGCGAAGCTGAACACCGACCACCCCTCCTCCTCGGGAGCTGGGTTCGTGGACGGCTACTGGACCCAGGGCGCCACGACGCGCTTCGCGGTGCAGGTGGGCGCGGCGGGCACCTACCACGTGGGGCTGCGCTACTCCAACGGCCCCGACCCCGCGCCCGGAACCAAGTCGCTCAGCGTGTACGTCAACGGGACCAAGGTCAGGCAGGTGCCGCTGCCGACCACGGGCACGTGGGACCTGTGGGCGACCCGGGTGGAGCCGCTGGCGCTCAAGGCGGGCGCCAACACCATCGCCTACCGGTACGACTCCGGCGACCTCGGCAACGTCAACCTCGACGCGATCACCGTGGCCGCCCGGCCGGTGCTGGAGGCGGAGCGGGCCACGCTGCGCGGCGGCGCCACCGTCGGCACCGCCCGCCAGGGCTTCACCGGCACCGGCTACGTCGACGGGTACACCGCACCCGGCGCGAGGACGTCGTTCTCCGTGCGGGCCGAGACGGCGGGCACGTACAACGTCGGGCTGCGCTATGCGGCCGAGGCGGGCACATCGGTGAGCGTGCACGTCAACGGCAGGAAGATCCGTCAGGTACGGCTGGCGGCCACCGGCGGGCGGGACGCCTGGGAGGTGCAGACCGACGCGCTGCCCCTCCGGCGCGGCGCGAACACCGTCACCTACCGCTACGACGCCGGCGACGGCGGCGGTTTCGGTCTTGACCACGTCACGGTCGCGAAGGCCGAGCGGATCACGCTGTTCGACGGGTCGAGCCTGGCGGCGTGGGAGCGCCGGTCAGGTGGCGCTGCGACGTGGCCGGTCGCCGGCGGGTCGATGGAATCGTACGGGGGCGACATCCGCACCCGGCGCGCGTTCGGCGACTTCACGCTGCACGTCGAATGGTACGAGCCGGATTATCCGCCCGAGGTGACCGGGCAGCAACGCGGCAACAGCGGCGTCTACCTCCAGGAGCGGTACGAGGTGCAGGTGCTGGAGTCGTACGGCGACACCACGCCGGCCGCCGACGGAGCCGGCTCGATCTACTCCAAGCGGGCGCCCGACCGCAACATGGCGACCGCGCCCGGGACGTGGCAGACGTACGACATCACGTTCCGCGCGGCCCGGTTCACCGGCGCGGGCGTCAAGGTGGACGACGCGCGGGTGACGGTCGTCTGGAACGGCACGGTGGTGCACGACGACGTCGCCGTGGACGGCGGCACCGGCGACAGCATCCCGGAGAACGCGGCCACCGCCGGCATCCGCCTCCAGGACCACGGCGACCCGGGCGAGAACCCCCGCTTCCGCAACATCTGGCTCCAACCCATCACCTGACCGAACAAGCCGCCCGGCCCGGACGGACCGGGCGGCTTCAGCAGGGCGGGGGTCTTCTGCGGCCCTCTGCCCTACTAACCCCCCGACCCAAACCGGGCAGGGGCGGGCGGGCCTGATCGGGCGGGGTTGGTCGGCCGGGTTGGTCGGCCGGGTTGGTCGGCCGGGTTGGTCGGCCGGGTTGGTCGGGCGGGCCTGGTCGGGCGGGCCTGGTCGGGCGGGCCCGGTCGGGCCTGGTCGGGCGGGGTTGGGCGGGGTTGGGCGGGGTTGGGCGCGGTGGGGCCTGTCAGGGCTTGCCGGGACGGGGGCTCTTGATCGAGCGGCTGTGGGAGCCGACCATCGAAGCAGCGTCCCCCCACCCCCTCCGGAGGCACCATGATCCGCCGTCTGCTGCCCGCCACCGTGCTCGCCGTGGCCGCCGTCACCGTCGTCACCGCGAGTCCCGCCGAAGCCCGCGCCTGCAAGATCAACCACGCGTGCGCCACCATCTACTACAGCGACTCCACCCGCACCACCGTGGTCGGGGAGAAGTACGAGGACTGCAACGGAGCGGTGGACATGTGGGGCGTCCGCAGCGGCTACATCGACTTCTACGAGAGCCCCTGCTGACCCGACGACCAGGGCCGTCACCCCACGGCGGCCCCCGTCACCGGAGCGGCCAGTACGACCCGCCCGGCGCGGTGGCGGCCGGCGGCCGCGAGCACCGCCGCAGGCGCCCAGGTCGGCGGTTTCACCAGCTACATCAACGGCGCCAACGGGTTCCCGTCCCGTACCTGGACCGATCTGAACGACGACAACACCGACGGCCTCATCCAGTTCAGGGTGCGGTATCAGAGGGGCACCATCGCGTGATTGTGCGATGAAGCGCCACGCGGTGCGGGTCCGCACTACCGCACCGCCGCATTCGCGTCACTCGCCGGCCGGGTCGCTCCGGTCGCGCAGGGCGCCCGCCGGGATGAGGGTGCGGATGAGGAAGGTGCCGTCCTGGTGGCGTTCCTGGTGGCGTTCCTGGTGGAACTCGCCGCCCAGCGCCTCCACCCGCGCCCGCACCTCCGCCAGGTCGCGGCCGGTGGCGGCATGGAAGACCGCGCCGTCGGTGCGCACCTGCACGGTGATCCCGCTCGCGGCGTGCCGCACCTCGACCACGGTACGGCTGCCCGGCGCGTGCCGCAGTGCGTCGGTCAGGGCCGCCTGGACGACCCGGTACGCGACGATCTCGGCGGCCCTGGACGCCGGCTCCGCCTGCCCCGCCTCCGCGAACTCCACCGGCTGCCCCGCCAGCCGCATCTCCTCGACCAGCGCGTGCAGGTCACCGGCGCAGGGCGTCTCCATGGCGGCGGGCCTGGCGGCGTCCAGGGGGTCGCCGGGGACGGGGGTGAGGAGGTGGAGCAGGTGGCGGAGGTCGGCGATGGCGCGCCTGCCGGTGTCGGTGACGGTGGTCAGGGTGGCGTCGAGGCGGTCGGGGGCGCCGGTCAGGTAGCGGGCCGCCTCCGCCTGCACGATCATCGCCGCCACGTTATGGGTCACGACGTCGTGCAGGTCGCGGACGATGCGGGCCCGCTCGGCGGCGGGAACGGCCTCAGGCTTCCCTTCACCGCCGGCTGCAGCCCCTTGGGCAGGGCGGAGTGTGTCGGAGCCGGCGCATCGAGCGTTCGCGGTGTGCTCGTCGGTGTCAGGGCGGTGCTGGGCGGGGATGGTGGGGCGGTCGGCGGTGGGCTTGTCGTTGGTGGGCCTGTCGTTGGTGGGCCTGTCGTTGGCGGGCCTGTCGTTGGCGGGCCTGTCGTTGGTAGGGCGGGCGGCGGTGGGGCGGTCGGGGCGGAGCCAGCCCCTGAGCCCCCATGCGCCGGCCAGCATCAGGCAGAGCACCACGATCTCCTTCTCGCGCCACGGTGAGCGACTGCGCCGGACCTCGCTCACGGGGTCCGCACAAGGGTCGCGTCGGTACGCCGGCGGCGTGGGACCAGGTTGCCGCGCTGGCGCGCCACGTACAGGAACACGCCGGTCAGCAGCAGCCCGAACACCACCGCGTACGGGCTGCCCTCGGGACCGAAGCCGCCACCGGTGAGCAGGGCCGCGCCGGACGTCACACCCTGCAGCAGCCCCTCGGAGGCGCCGTTGCCGGAGACCTCGGTGCTGAGGATGCCGGCGGCGAAGTTCCAGCCGAAGTGCAGCCCGATGGGCGGCCACAGGGTGCGGGTGGCGGCGTACGCGGCGGCCAGCATGCCGCCCGCCCCGATGGCGACGCCGATCAGCAGCCCCCGGCCGAGCGCGCCCCGGGCTCCCTCCAGCGCGACCTCGGCCGGCTCCCGCTTCTCGGTCCAGCGCACCACCCGGCCGTACACGTACACGGCGAGCACCGCCGTGCCCAGCCCGAAGACCAGCGTGAAGAACGCGTTCCCCGACACCGCTCCGACGAGCGCGTTGCCCGCGAAGGCCACGGCCGCCACGGCCACGAGCTGCTTGACCAGTCGCATGATGACTCCCTGCCGAGATCCGAGCGGCCGCTGTGGCCACGAGGAAAACGCTAGAGATCGAGGAAGCGGCGATCGTCACCGTACGGAGGACATTCTGGGGTAGCTCGCACGGGGGACAGCGCATTTGGCAGAGTCTTCCCCGTGTCTATGAACGATCTGCCGGACTGGTTGCCGGCCTGGTGTCTGCGCCGGCTCGGCAGCGAGCCCGAGGGCGTGTTGTTCCGGTTGCAGCAGACCTCGATGGTGTTCGGCCTGCGGCTGGCCGGCGGTGCGGACGTGGTGGTCAAGGCGCGTGCCGACGGCGGCAGGGCGGTGTCGTGCGTGACGGCGCAGGCCCGGCTGGCCGAGCGCGGGTTCCCGTGTGCGCGTCCGCTGACGCCGGTGACCGAGGTGGGGTCGCTGGCCGTGCACGCCGAGGAGTTCAGGCCGGGTGGCGAGGTGCTCGCAGGCGACTCGCCGGAAGTGGCCGTACGCTGCGCGGAGATGTTCGCCCGGCTGATGGCGGAGCTGGCCGAGGTGAGCGTGGAGCCGCCGCTGCCGAGCCCGCGCTGGGCGCGCTGGGACCACGCCGGCGCCGGCACCTGGCCGGCCATCCCCTACCTGGACGAGCAGGATCAGAGCCGGGTGCCTATGCACGTCGTCGAGACGGCTGAGCGGGCGCGCAGGCGCATCCTGGCGGCCGGGCTGCCGCGCGTGCTCGGTCACGCCGATTTCGAGGCGCAGAACCTGCGCTGGCGTGACGGGCGGTTGTGGACGGTGCACGACTGGGACAGCCTGGCCTGGCAGCCGGAGGCGGCGCTGGTGGGGGCGGCGAGCGGGGCGTTCGCCAGCTCGGGCCAGCCGACGCTGGCGCCGGTCGCGAGCTCGGCGGCCTTCCTGGAGGCGTATCAGGAGGCCAGGGGGCGGGTGTTCACGGACGTGGAGCTGGAGGTCGCGTGGGCGGCCAGCCTGTGGACGGCGTCGCACAACGCCCGCTACGAGGCCCTGTACGGCCAGCGGCCGGTTTCCGGCGACGCCGTCGCCACCCAGGCCGCCGAACGCCTCCGCCGCGCGGGCGCCTGACGCGTCCCTCCGTGACCATCCGGACCGGCCACGCCGACCACACCGGCGGTGGCAAGCCCGGCTGCAACGGCCGCCGCGACGTCATCGGCGTCGGCTGCCGCTGACGCACCCGCCCGGCTCAGGCGGTCGCCGGTTCCGCGGCTGCCGTGCGGTAGGCGTGGGCGAGGAAGAGCGCCGCGTCGTCGAGCGCCTGTCCCGCCTCCTCCACCAGCGCCGTGTGGTGCTGGAAGACGTGCGGGAGTCCGCCCCAGACGCGCAGCGTGACGTCCACGCCGGCCGCGCCCGCCCCGGCGGCCAGGCGTACCGAGTCGTCCAGCAGCAGCTCGTTCGACCCGGCCTGGACGAGCAGCGGCGGCAGGCCGGTGAGGTCGGCGAGCGCGGGGCTGGCCAGCGGCGCGGCCGGGTCGCCTCCGCCGAGGTAGTGCGTGCGGTAGCCCTCGATGTCGGCCCTGACGAAGATCGGGTCGGCGCCCAGCTTGCCCTCCATGCTGGCCCCGGTGAGCGTCAGGTCGGCCCACGGCGAGAACAGCACGGCGCCCGCCGGCATCGGCAGCCCCGCCTCACGGGCCGCGAGCAGCGTGGCGACGGCCAGCCCGCCGCCCGCCGAGTCGCCCGCCAGCGCGATCGCGGCCGGGCTGGTGCCCCGTTCCAGCAGCTCGCGATAGGCGGCCAGGCCGTCGTCGACCGCCGCGGGGAACCGGTGCTCGGGGGCGAGCCGGTAGTCGAGCGAGATGATTCTGGTGCGGGCGCGGCGGGCGAGGTCGCCGGCCAGGGCGGCGTGCGTACGCGGGGAGCCGACGACGTATCCGCCGCCGTGCAGGAAGAGCACCACCGTGTCCCCGTCCGCGCCGTCGGGCGTGAGCTCCAGGGCCGGGCGGCCGCCGAGCGTGGTGTCGCGGACGGTGACGCCGCCGGGGGCGGGCACGTCGAAAAGCGTGGCGAAGTCCGTACGGGCCTGTTCGACGGTGTCGCCCGCCGTCTTGGGGGCGTTGCGCAGCATGTCGTCCAGGTCCTGGCGCTGCTGACGGCTCATCGGTGACCTCTCATCCGGTGCGTCATTCGGGACGCATCGCGCAACACACCGCATCCTGATCGCATTCCGGCGAACGGCTCAGCGGACGAAGCGGCTGGTCACGCCGGCCGCCAGGCGGAGCGCCTCCTTCATCGCGGCGGTGGCGTCGGTGACCGGGTAGAGCACGTGGCGGATCGTCCGGTGGGCGTCGGCGACGATGACGACGGGCTTGAGGTGCAGCGTGTGCCCGGTGCGGAAGGTCGGCAACCCCAGGGCGGCGCACAGCGTCAGCTCGGCGTCCGACAGCACCGGGAACGCCTCCTCGTCTAGCCCCTGCGTGGTGACGCCCCGCAATGCCTGCTCTCCCGGCTCCCGCGTGGTGACGCCCCGCAACGCCACCCCCGCCTCGGCGAACGCGCCCGGGTCACCGCCGGCGAAGGCGTCACCGGCGAGGACGACGGTGGCGCGGGCGTCGGGGGCGACGACGTCCACGTCGTCGCCGTTCGCCGCCCGGAGGAGCAGGGGATGCGGGATGGGAGTGCCGGGCAGCGCGTGGAGGCGGGCGGTCTCCGTCTCGGTGGGGGCGGTGGTCGGTGTGCCGTCGCCGAGGAGGAAGCGTTCGCCCCAGTCCTGGAGGCCGGCCAGCAACGGGGCCAGGGCGTGCCCTGCGGCGGTCAGCCGGTATTCGTAGCGGGTGGGCCGCTGCTGGTACGGGCGCCGTTCCAGGACGCCGTGGTCGAGCAGGTGCTTGAGCCGTTCGGCCAGCACCCGGCGCGAGATGCCCAGCTCGGCGTGCAGGTCGTCGAAGCGGTAGCGGCCGCGGGTCACCTCGCGCACGATCAGCAGGCTCCACCACTCCCCCACCACCGCGGCGGCCTGCGCGATCGCGCAACCGGCGTCCTGCTCCCGCAGCTCTCGGGTCACCACGCTTCTCCTCGCTCGCGGGATGGCGCCCGCGTCCCGGACCAGTGTAAGTTCCATCTTGGAACTTAGTGAGTTCCGATCTGGAATTCGTACGGGGAAGGCAGACATGACAGCAATCGTCCGGGTGGCGGGCAGGGAGATCCTCGACAGCCGCGGCAATCCCACCGTGGAGGTGGACGTCGTCCTGGAGGACGGCTCCCTGGGCCGCGCGGCCGTACCGTCGGGCGCGTCGACGGGCACCAACGAGGCGGTGGAGCGGCGCGACGGCGACCCGCGCCGCTTCCACGGCAAGGGCGTGCGCCAGGCGATCGAGGCCGTCACCGGCGAGATCGCCGCGGCCGTCACCGGGATGGACGCCGAGGACCAGGCGGCCGTGGACGAGGCGATGATCGCGCTCGACGGCACCCCTGGCAAGGCGAGGTTCGGGGCGAACGCGGTGCTCGGCGTCTCGCTGGCCACGGCGAAGGCCGCCGCCGCCTCGCACCGGCTGCCGCTCTACCGCTATCTCGGCCCGGACGCCGCGCTGCTGCCGCTGCCGATGATGAACGTCATCAACGGCGGCGCGCACGCCGACAACCCGCTCGACTTCCAGGAGTTCATGATCGCGCCGATCGGGGCGACGACCTTCGCGGACGCCGTACGGATGGGCTCGGAGGTCTTCCACACCCTGCGCGCCACGCTCAAGAAGGCCGGCCACCACACCGGCGTCGGCGACGAGGGCGGCTTCGCCCCGGACCTGCGCACCGCGGAAGAGGCGCTCGACCTGATCGGCACCGCGATCTCCGACGCCGGCTACTCCCCCGGCACGCACATCGCCGTCCTGCTCGACCCGGCCGCCTCGGAGTTCTACCGCGACGGCGCCTACCACT
This sequence comes from Nonomuraea sp. NPDC049504, assembly GCF_040676845.1. Taxonomy (NCBI): domain Bacteria; kingdom Bacillati; phylum Actinomycetota; class Actinomycetes; order Streptosporangiales; family Streptosporangiaceae; genus Nonomuraea; species Nonomuraea sp. NPDC049504. The sequence continues at coordinate 52,137 of NZ_JBFAPT010000036.1, read as the reverse complement.
ACGCCGGCGAGGGCGTCCGGCGCGGCGTCGAGGAGCACGCCGCCTACCTGGCCGGGCTGGTCGCCGCCTACCCCATCGTGTCCATCGAGGACCCCATGGCGCAGGACGACGCCGAGGGCTGGCGGCTCGTCACCGAGCGCCTGGGCGCGACCTGCCAGCTCGTCGGCGACGACGTGTTCTGCACCAACGCCGCCCTCCTGCGGGCGGGCATCGACGCCGGCGTCGCGAACTCCATCCTGGTCAAGGTCAACCAGATCGGCACGCTGACCGAGATGCTGACCACCGTACGGACCGCCGAGGAGGCCGGCTACGGCGTCGTCATGTCGCACCGCTCCGGCGAGACCGAGGACACCACGATCGCCGACCTCGCCGTCTCCACCGGCTGCGGCCAGATCAAGACCGGCTCCCTGTCGCGCTCCGAGCGGACCGCCAAGTACAACCAGCTCATCCGCATCGAGGAGGAGCTCGGCGCCGAGGCCCGCTACGCCGGCCGCTCGGCGCTCACGATCAGGTGACCTTGCGGGCGGACGCGCGCTTCCTGTAGGCGGCCACCTTGTGCCGGTTGAGGCAGGTGGCGGAGCAGAAGCGGCGCTGGCCCGCCGGGGACGCGTCGGTGTAGACGTCGACGCATCGGGAGGCGTGGCAGGTGCCCAGCCGGGCCTGCTCGTGCGTCATGAGCCAGGCCAGCAGGCAGGTGGCCAGCGCGGCGGGCAGCAGGTCGGCGGCGTCGCCGACCGTCCAGCGCAGGCCGTCGGGGGCCGCCACGGGCAGCGGGCGGACGGCGCGGAGCAGGGCGTTCAGCTCCTCCAGGGCCCGGCCGTCGCGCGCCGCGGCGAAGACGGGGAAGACGGCGTTCGCCGCCGCGACGAGGCCGCCGGTCGCGGGCAACGCCAGCCCGGGGGGCCAGGCCAGGAGATCGTGGGCGTGGGGATACGGTGTCTCCTGCTCTCCCGCGGCCTCGCGCGGCGGGTCGGCGTACTCGTTGACGAACGCGACCACGTGTCTCACGTCGAGGACGGGAACGGCGGGCATTCCTCCAGTGTAACTCCGAAAAGCCGACCTTCAGGTTACGAGGGCAGGCGTGCGACCTGCGCTCCTGGGCAGCTGACCAGCATGGAGGAAGGTCAGGGATGCGGCAGACCCCGGGTGGCGGTGTCGAGCTGCCTGCTCGGCGAGCCCGTACGGCACAACGGCGGCCACAGCCGCAGCCGCTACCTCACCGACGAGCTCGCGCCGTTCGTGGACTGGCTGCCGCTCTGCCCCGAGATGGCGATCGGCCTCGGCGCGCCCCGCGAGGCGCTGCGCCTCGAACGCTCCCCCGAAGGCCCCCGGCTGATGACCCGCCGCAGCCGCCGCGACCTCACCCCCGCCATGGCGGTGCTGGCCGCCGAGCGCACCGCGGAGCTGGCCGCCGACGGGTACGTGTTCAAGGCCAAGAGCCCGAGCTGCGGCATCCACGGCATCCCGCTCTACGCCGGCGAGAACGCGGTGACCAGGCAGCAGCGCGGCATGTTCGCCGACGCGGTGATCGAGGCGCACCCGCTGCTGCCCGTGGAGGACGACGGCCGGCTCAACGACGCCGTACGGCGGGAGGCGTTCACCGAGCGGATCTTCGCCCACGCCCGGCTGCGTGAACTGCTGGAGAGCCCATGGAAGCCCCGCGACCTGATGGCCTTCCAGGCCCGGCACAAGATGCAGCTGCTCGCCCACACCACCGAGGGCTACCGCGAGACCGGCCGCCTGGCCGCCCAGGCGGGCACCCGGCCGCGCGACGAGGTGGCCGCCGCCTACAGCATCGCGTTCCGCACCGCGATGGCGGCGCCGACGACGGTCGGGCGGCACGTCAACGTGCTGCAGCACTGCCTCGGCATGATCGGCGACGGGCTCGACCCGGTGCGCCGCGCCGACGTGGCCGAGGTCATCGCCTCCTACCAGGCACGCCGGGTGGCGCTGAGCGTGCCGCTCGCCCTCCTGCTCCACCACGCACGCGGCGCCGCGGCCACGTACGTGGAGGAACAGACGTACTTCCAGCCCTACCCAGAGGACCTCCGCCTGCGCAACCACGTCGTGTGAGCCGCGGACGCACCTCCAGCCCCACCCCGAGGCGTTCTGTCGCCGCAACCCGGTCGTAGGAGCCGCGGACTCCCCACCCTGAGAAGCTCTGCCTGCCTGCGAACCCACGCCGGGTGCGGCGCTGATGCGATAGAATGATCACGTCCCGAGCGGTCGCCCGCCCGGGATTTTGCTTTTCATGTCCTCTTCTCTTCGCGTCGTCCTGAGCGCGGCGCTGCCGTTGCTGCTGTCCATGAGCGCCGGCGTCGTCGCGCAGCTTCTCGGCACCTCCCTGCTCGGCCGCCAGGCGACCGCCGAGCTGGCCGCGTTCACGCTGGCGAGCGCCGTGCTCAGCCCGGTGACGGCCGCCGTGGCGGGCGGTCTGCGCGGGATGTCGCCGTTCGTCGCCGCCTGCCGTGACCGTCCCGCCGAGGCGCTCGCCATCCTGAAGGACGCCCGCTGGCTCACGCTCGCCCTCGGGACGGCGGGCGCCGGCGTGGTGCTGGCCGTACCTCTCATCGCGCGGGCCGGCGGGGCGCCCGAGGCGGCGATCGCCGAGCTGGGCGCCCTGCCCGCGCTCCTCGCCGGGCAGGTGCTGCTGTCGGCGGCGGGCAGCGGCGCGGGCGGCATGCTGATCGCGCTACGGCACAGCAGGAAGGTGCTGTGGTCCGGCCTCTCCGGTACGGCGGCGCAGGTCGTCCTGCTGCTCACGCTCGTGCCCGCGTACGGCGTCCAGGGCACCGGCGTCGCGATGGTCACCGCCACCGCCGTCCAGGTCGTGGTCGCGAACGTGCTGCTGCTGCGGCTGCCCGAGCTGGCCGGGCAGTCGTGGTGGCCGGGACGGCCGCGCGGGCGGCGGATCCTGCGCATGGCCAGGGTCGGCCTGCCCCTGTCCGCCACGCTGATCGTCAAGTTCACGGTGACGGGCGGGGTCGCGTACGCCGCCGCGCGCACCGGCGTGCACCAGGCCGCCGCGCACGCGATCCTGCTGTCCCTGGACGGACTCCTGGGGCTCGCCGCCTTCGCCGCCGCGCAGGCGGTGACGCCGGAGGTCGCGCGGGCGTCGTCCCCTCGCGAGGCCAGGCGGCTGATCCTCGCCGCCGTCACGGTCGCGGCGGGCGGGGTGGTCGCGGGCGGGGTGGTGGTGCTCGTCGCCGGTGACGTGGTGCTGCGGCTGTTCACGCAGGACGCCACCGTGTACTCCCTCGCTCTTGGGCTGGCGCCGCTGCTCGTGGCGTTCTCGCTGGTGAGCAACTGCGCGATCGTCACCGCGTACGGGCTGGTCGGGCTCAAGCGCTCCTCTTGGCAGCTGGCCGCGGTCGGCACCGGCTACGGCCTGCTCGCGCTCGCCATGGTCCCGGCGGCCACCGCCTGGGGGCTGGCCGGGGTGTGGGGCGCCATGATCGCGACCGCCGCGCTCATCTGGGCGCTGCAGATCACCGGCTTCGTCCGGCACAGCGCCGCTCTCGAAACCGCCACCGCCTAAGATCGGAGAGCAGCTGATCCACCCGCGCCCGAGGAGCCTCATGGACACCGCCACGTCGGTCACGATCGACGACGTCCGTGCCGCCGCCGCCCGGCTCGACGGCATCGCGCACCGCACGCCCGTGCTCACCTCCCGCATACTCGACGAGCGCGCCGGCGCCGAGGTGTTCGTCAAGTGCGAGAACCTCCAGCGCGTCGGGGCGTTCAAGTTCCGCGGCGCTTACAACGCCATCGCGCTGCTCTCCCCCGAGCAGCGGGCGCGGGGCGTCGCCGCCTACTCCTCGGGCAACCACGCCCAGGCCGTCGCGCTGGCCGCGCGTGAGCTCGGCACCTCGGCCGTCATCCTCATGCCCGAGGACGCGCCCCGCTCCAAGCGCGCGGCCACCGCCGGTTACGGGGCCGAGGTCGTCACGTACGACCGCTACACCGAAGACCGCACCGCGCTCGCCCGCGCCCTGGCCGACGAGCGCGGCCTGGCCCTCATCCCTCCCTACGACCATCCCGACGTCATCGCCGGTCAGGGCACCGCCGCCCTTGAGCTGCTGGCCGAGACCGGCGAGCTGGACGCCCTGCTCGTGCCCGTCGGCGGGGGCGGGCTGCTGGCCGGCACCGCGATCGCCGCCACTTCAGTGCACCCGGCCATCCGGGTCATCGGCGTCGAGCCGGAGAGCGGCGACGACACCAAGCGCTCGCTGGAGGCCGGGGAGCGCGTCACCATCCCCGTGCCCAGGACGATCGCCGACGGGCAGGCGCTGCCCACGCCGGGCGAGCTGACGTTCGCGATCAACCGGCGGCTGGCCGACGGGGTCGTCCTGGTGAGCGACGCGGAGATCGTGGAGGCGATGCGGTTCGCGTTCGAGTACCTCAAGGTCGTCATCGAGCCCAGCGGTGCCACCCCGCTCGCCGCCCTGCTGTCCGGCCGCCTGGACGCCGCACCCCGCCGCGTGGGCCTCATCGCCTCAGGCGGCAACGTCGACGCACAACGCTTTACCGACCTGCTCAGCGGGAGCTAGCGTCGGTCACCGCAGCAGTTCGGCCAGCAGCTCACCGAACTCGTCGGGGTGCGTGCTGAGCCCGGTATGCCCACCGGGAAAGTGCACCAGCTCTGTGCCGAACCGCTCCGCCATGACCGCCGCCGGCCGGTAGGGCACCTCTCCCCGCGACTCGACGCCACCTGCAAGCACCAGCCGCTCGGACAGGGCCTGAAGCCGGTCGAGGTCGGGCACATAGCCCATGAAACTCGGCACGATCCGCCCGAGAAAGTACGGCATATCCCCCATCGTCCGCTCCACCCTCGCAGCGGCCTCCGGCGGCAACCCACTCCTCTCCACCGGTACGGCGGAGGAAGTGGAGGGGGTGGAACGGCCGACCTCGGCACCGGCAGCGGGCGCCGGCGCAGGTGAGGCGGAGGGTCCGGCCTCGGCACCCGGGGCAGATGCCGGCGCAGATGAGGCGGAATGGTCGGCCTGGACACCGGCATCGGGCGCAGGCGAGGCAGAGCCCACCCGCGGACCCCCAGCAGGGGTCGGCGTGGGTGTGGCGTGGCTCGCGTCGGGGTCGGCGGGTGGCTCAGGTGAGGTGGGCGCCGCTTGGAGGCCGGCGGGTGACTCAGGTGAGGTGGACGCCGCTTGGAGGCCGGCGGCGAAGATGGCTGCTGCGGGCATCAGGCCCTCCCTTTGCAGGGTGTCCTGGACCCTGATGAGGAGGGCTCGGTGTTGGGGGGCGTCTGGGAGGACCTCTAGCAGCGGGGGTTCGTGGGCCACCACCTTTTGCACGCGGCCGGGGTGGGTGGCGAGCAGGTGGAGGGCGGTGATCGCACCGGAGCTGCAGCCTGCCACGCGGGCGGGGGCGTCCGGGGAGAGCAGGTCCAGTAGCCGGTAGGCGTCCTCGGCGTGCTGCTCGACCCGCTGGGGCGCGTCGGGGTCGTCGAGCGGGCTGCGGGTCAGGCCGCGCGGGTCGTAGGAGGCGACCGTGTATGCGGTGGCGAGCCGGTCGGCGACGGCGTCGAAGGAGGCGGCGCCGCCCGTCCCGCCGGGGATCAGCAATACGAGCGGCCCGCTGCCGCGCACCTCGTAGTGCAGGGTGGCGCCGTCCACACCCAACCGCCCCGTCGTCGGGGCGAGGCCGTCCACGGGCAGCCGTCCGGTCGTCGGCGTGGCGCCGTTCACGGGCAGCCGTCCGGTCGTCGGCGTGGCGTCGTCCACGGGCAGCCGGCCCGTCGTCGGCGTGGTGCTGTCCGCGCGGTGTCGTGATGTGGGCGGGGTTGTGCCTTCTCTCCGCGGGCGGTCGGTGGGTGGGGTGGTCATTTCGGGGTTTCCTCTTCGCGGGTGGGCCAGTGTTCGAGGGCGTTGTGCAGGGCCTCGATGCAGCGGGGCCATGAGTCGGTGGCCGGGCGTGCGTGGGCGAAGCCGCCGGCCGCCTCGATGCTGACGAAGCCGTGCAGGGCGCTGCGGATCAGGCGGACGGCGTCGGTCAGGTCCGGCTCCGCCAGCCGGTACGCCCGCAACATGCTGTACGTCAGCTCGACCGCCCGCCGCGGCCCCGCCGCCTTGGCGGCCAGCTCGGGGTCGATGGGAATCGGGACCTGGGTCGCGGTGTAGCGGCCCGGATGGTCGTGGGCGTAGGACCGCCAGGCGTCGGCGTACGCGACGAGCGCGTCCTTGCCGGCCCGCCCCGCGGTGGCCTCGGCGATGCGGATGGTCTTCTCGTCCGCGCCCAGCAGCGCGATCCGCCCGCGCAGGTCCTCCAGGTTGCGTACGTGCGCGTAGAGGCTGGCGTCCTTGACGCCGAGCCGGCGCGCCACCGCCGACATGGTGACGTGGTCGAGCCCGACCTCGTCGGCCAGGTCCGCGGCGGTGAGCGTCACGCGTTCCACGGTCAGCCCGGCACGCGCCATAGGTCACCGACCCTTCCTAGGCATAAAACTTACTGCACTAGGCTATACCTAATACCCCTAGGAAAGGGTAATCAGCACCTCCATGGCCTCGCGTTCGATGCGGGACAGGTCGCGCAGGAGCGCCCCGGCCTGGGCGAGGTGGCCGGGGTCGCCGCTCTCCCCCGCCTTGGCGATCAGCGCCGACACGTCGGTCCACAGGCCGGCGGCCTCGGCGTACAGCCGGTGACCGGTACGCAGCTCCGCACCCCCCACCAGCTCGGCGCAGGCGGCGAGGAAGTCCCGGTAGAGCGCGCGGAACAGGCCGCCGCCCGTACCGCCCTGCTCCATGAGGAGTGCCGCCTGCGGCAGGTCGCGGCGCGGGTCCTCGGCGCGGTCCCACCAGGTGGGCACCTTCGCGGCGGCCTTGGCGATGCCGCGGTGTCCGAGGTTCGCGATGGGCGCGGCGAGGAAGGCGGCGGCGCAGTCCCTGACGGCGGGGACCAGGTGCTCCTGCCAGCGGACCGGGTGCGCGGGCAGGGCGATGGTGAAGGAGCGGTTCCTCGCGGTCATGGGGCCGCGTTCCGCGCGGGCGCGGGCCAGGCCGGCGAGCCCGGTACGCACGTCGCCGCCCTGCTGCGCGGTGTCCACGAGGTAGGCGTCGTGGCCGTCGTAGCCGTACATGGCGACGACGTGCCCGCCGAAGTGCACCTTCGAGCGGAAGTAGTCGAGGTGGTAGCAGTCGAGCTGCAGGCCGACGGGACGGCCCGCGTCGAGGGGCGCGGCCACGTTCAGCCAGGCCCGGCGCGGTGAGGAGGTCTCCTGCACGGTCAGCGTCAGGTTCAGCCTGGCGGCCAGGTTCCTGGTCAGCTCGAACGGCTTGACCCGGCCCCCGACGAACGGCACCGGCATCGCCTTGCCGTCCCAGTAGACGAACGACAGGCCGGCGCCGAGCCCGAACAACAGCGGCTCCGGCAGGTCGAGCCCTTCGTGGCGGAGCAGCACCCCGAGCGCGGTGGTCTCGCAGTGGTGCAGGCCGCGGGGCTCGACGCCGGTCACGATGGTCATGCTCGAAATCTCCTCAGGGCGTGGTGGGGCTGAGGAGTAGCATGAGGTCTCCCCCGGGGGGAGAGTCCACCCGTCCCGAGCGGCAGGAGCCCCATGGACGAGACGTACGACGCGTTCATCGCCCGCCCCGTGGCCGAGAGGCGGCGGCTCTATCAGGACCTGTCCGCGCAGGAGCGCAGCGATCTCTGGCTTGAGCAGCTGCTCCGTTTCCGCGCCGGCAACCCCGAGCTGACGGCGGAGCAGCGCGGCGTGCTGGACGAGGCCGAGGCGCTGGTCCGTGACGCGTCGACGTTCGAGCCGGGCAGCCCGCCCACCCCCGGCCTCGAACGGGTGGGCGAGGCGGCGATCGCCGCCTTCGGCAGGGACACCGCCCTCCTGCTGCTGGCCAGCCTCGGGCCGCCCGACGGCGACGCCTGCTCCATCGCCTGACCGCCTCAGGCGCGCCGCGGATCGGGCCTCGGCAGCAGGCAGCCCGGCCGGTCGAGGTCGAGCCGGTTGCCGGTGGTGAGGCAGGTGGTCAGCCAGTACGTCTGCGTGCCGTACGCGATGGACTTGTGCTTGGTGATGACGCCGTCGCGGTCCATCTCGCACGGGTTGTCCTGGGTGCAGGCGCCGCCGTCGCGGTTGCTGGTGTTGTTGATGCCGACGACCTGGCCGTTCTTGGCGTCCACGACCGGGGAGCCGGAGCTGCCCGGCCCGGTCTGACACGCCTTGGTGTAGCGCAGCACGTCCTCGGTGACGTAGCCCGACTCAAGCACCCGGTAGGCGAGCCGGTCGATCGCGCAGGTGAAGACCTTCTTGAGGCCGCCGGAGAGCACCTTGATCCGGGTGCCCGGCGCGGGGCGGGCGGCCGCGAGGGTGAGCGGGCGCACCTGGTGGTCGCGCTCCAGCTGCCGGTACGTGGTGCCGAGCCGGTAGAGGGCGACGTCGGTGCCGGTCATCGTGACGTACGCGGCCCTTTCCGCGTGCACGGCGGCGGCCGGTCGCCCGGCGTCGTCGAGCAGCCGGATGAGGCGGTGGGATGGCCGGTCCACCAGCACCTCGCCGGGCACCGGCCAGGCGCCTTCGTAGCAGTGCCCGTTCGTCAGGACGAGTGCGGGGTCGTCGGGGGTGCTGGCCGGGGTGCGTACGAGGGCGCCCGAGCAGCCGTTCACCTCGGCGGTGCCGGCCAGGCCCGACGGCGCCGACACCGGCGCGAGGAGGGCGGCGAGGAGCATGAGGATGCGCATCTGGGGGTCCGTTCTTTGGGAGGGGTCACTGCATGCCGGGGCAGGTGCCCGTGGCGGTGCGGCCGGTGCGGAAGAACTCGACGGCCTTGTCCGCGCACGGCAGCTTGGCCAGCGAGGCGTGCGCGTTGTCCTGGACGGTGAGCAGGGTGCCGCCGGCCGCCTTGACCGTGTCCACGGCCCACGCGTACGGCGTGGTGGCCTCGTCGACGTGGCCCGACACCTGTAGCGGGCTCGCGCCCCTGACCGGCCGCCACGGCTGCGCGGGCCACGGCCAGCCGGCGCACCAGCTGCCGAACTGGATGCCGCCCCCGGTCGCCGGGTACGTGCGCCGCCTGGCCTCCGCGTCGGCCCACAGCCGGTCGAAGTCGCGCCCGCCGGTGCCCTCGTTGCAGAAGACCCCGTTGTACTGGGTGGAGTTCAGGCCGAGCGGCGCGTCATCGAAGCCGTACACCGGGGCGGTGCCGGAGCTCGGGCGCGCCGAGCGGGGGACGCCGCCGTCGCGCGCGGTCGCCAGGTCTCTGGCGGCGGTGGCCCAGCCGGTCGCGTCGAGGCCGAGCAGGCTCCTGACCCACTCGCCGTCCAGCCTGGCGCCCTTGCCCGCCGGGCGCGGCTTCCTGGTCAGCTGGTCGCGCAGGGCGAAGACGGCTTCGCGGGCCCGCTGCGGGGTGGCGCCGAAGTGGTATTCGGGGTCGTGCCCGGCCAGCCAGGTGACGAAGCCGTCGAAGTTGCGCTCGGCGACCGCGTCCGCGGCGGCGTCCATCGCGGCGAGGTCCATGACGGGCGGCATCACCGAGTCCAGCCACATCCGCTCGACGCGGGTGTCGAACAGCGAGCGGTAGTTGAGCCCGACCGCGGTGCCGTACGAGACGCCGTAGAAGCTGATCTTCGGTACGCCGAGCACCGCCCTGATCGCGTCGACGTCCCGGGCGATGTTCCTGGTGGTGAGCTGCCTGGCGAAGGCCGGGTCCAGGGCGGTGCACCGCTTGTTGGCGGCGGCCATGTGGTCGAAGAGCGCCTTCGCCTGCGCCTTGGCCGACGCGTTCGCCGGTGGCTCGAACGTGCCCTCGTCGCAGTCGATCCTGTCGCTGTAGCCGACGCCGCGCGGGTCGAACCCGACCAGGTCGTGGTCGGTGGCCAGCGGGGCCAGGCCGTTGGCGGCGTAGCTCGACGGGGCGGTGATGTTGGAGATGCCGGGGCCGCCGGGGCTGATGACGAGCACGCCCCGCCGCTTCGCGGGGTCTGCGGCCTTCAGCCGGCTCACCGCGATCCTGATCTTCCGCCCGTCCGGCTTCGCGTAGTCCATCGGAACGGTCACCAGCGCACATTCCGACTTGGTGTCCTCCGGCGCCGGCCAGTCCTTGGCCGTCGTGGCACACGGCCGCCAGGTGAGCGCCTCCGCGCCTTTGCCAGGAGCGGCGTTCACGCCGGCCAGCGGCGAGCCGCCGGCCGCGGCGGCCGCCGGTGGGGCGGTGAGGCAGGCGACCGCCGCCCCCGCCAGCGCGGCGTGGGCGAGGTTTCTGGTGCTGGGCATCGTCGTGTCTTTCCGTGGTGCCGCCCGCGCGCCGCCCGGCACGCGGGGCACGCCGTGCGGCGCACTCGGGACATCCTGGACGGCCTGCCCATCCATCGTGTATCGGTCGCCGCGCGGGCTCGTATCAATCCCAGAAATTTAGCTGCGCAAGCAATTACATGGAATAGTTGCCTGCGCAACCATGTTGTTCGGCGACGTACACGGCCGGTGGCGACCGCCGCCGGCCGGGAAGGAGAGACACGCATGTCCACCGTTTTCGTGGCAGGAGCGACCGGCACGCTCGGCCGCCTCGTCATCGCCAGCCTCCAGCGGCGCGGCGCCACGGTCCGCGCCCTCGTCAGGCCGGGCAACACCGAGGGCCGCAGGGCGCTCGGCCAGGACGTCGAGATCGTCGAAGGCGACATCCGCGACCCCGCCGACCGGCTCGCCCGCGCGCTGGAGGGCTCCGACGTGATCGTCTCCGCCGTCCAGGGCGGCGCGGACGTCATCATCGACGGCCAGGCCAACCTCCTGAGCGCGGCCGAGCGGGCCGGGGTCCCCCGGCTGATCCCGTCCGACTTCTCGCTGGCCATCGACCGGCTCGACCACGGCGACAACGACTTCGCCGACCTGCGCAAGAAGGCCGCCGAGTCGTTCGCGGGCAGCCCCGTGGCGACCACGTCGGTGCTCTGCGGCGCCTTCCTGGAGGTGCTCAACCAGCCCTTCTACAACTGGGTGGACTGGCGGGCAGGCACCTTCAGCTACTGGGGCGACGGCGACCAGCCGGTCGACTTCTCCACCATGACCGACACCGCCGAGTGGACGGCCGAGGCGGCGCTCGACCCGGCCACCGCCGGCCGCACGGTGCGGGTCGCGGGAGACGTGCTGACGGTGAAGGAGCTGCACCAGGCGATGGAGCGCGGCTCGGGCCGGCGGCTGCAGGCCCGCAGACTCGGCGGGGTCCGGGAGCTGAAGGCCGAGATCGACCGCCTCCAGGCCGACGGGGCCGACCCGTTCGCGTGGCTGCTGCTGCAGTACACCTGGGCCATGGTGAGCGGGAAGGGCAAGCTCGACCCGCTCGACAACCACCGCTACCCCGGCGTCCGCCCGACCGGCGCGGAGGAGTTCTTCCGCCAGGCCATGAGCCCCTCGGCCTAGGCTTGCGCACGACCGGTGCCCGGCGAGAGAGTGGCGTTGTGGATCGTACGGACATCTCCCGGATGAGAGCTGAGCGAGCGGTCCATCGCGCCCTCAGGCACAAGCGGCGGGTGAACAGGGCGCTGCGCCGGGCGTCGGTCGTGGCGGCCGCGATCGTGATCACCTTCATGGCGGTGCTCGCGATCGTCGTGACGGCCTTCGGCCTCCAGCACTGGTGGTGACGGGCGAGGCTCTTCCTGTGAAGCCGATCGGCGATCATGTACGGTGAGCCCCAGCCGTATCCCCCTAACGGCCTGGAGTAAGCAGTGCCGCACATGTCCCGCCGTCAGGTGCTCTCCCTCGTCCCCGCCGCCGGTCTGCTGGGCGTTGCCGCCCCGGCCCGCGCCGCCGTACCCGGTCCAGCCGCCGTGTCAGGAGCCGTGGCAGGAGCCGCGTCAGGAGCCGCGTCAGGAGCCGTGCAGGCCGTCGATCACGGCCGCCTGCTCGCCAACACCGTCGCCATCCTCGCCGGCACCCCCGAGGTCAACGCCCGTCCGGAGGTGGCGGGCAAGCTCACCGCCATCGTCAACGCCGCCAGGCAGCGGCTGACCGCCATGGACCAGGCGGGCGACGGCGAGCTGTTCGCCGGTCTGGCGCTCGGCGCCGACGACGTCAACCTCCGCCTGGCCTACCAGTACCTGTACGAGATCGCGCTGGCCACCCGCACCCCCGGCAGCGCGCTGGAGGGCGACGCCACCGCCGCGCGGCGCGCCGCCGACGGCCTGGCCTGGCTGCACGAGCGGTACTTCGGCGACCAGTCGGCCGGCTACTACGGCAACTGGCACAACTGGGAGATCGCCATCCCCACCCACGTCAGCAGGACCCTCGCCCTGCTGCCCGACGAGCTGCGCGGCGACCTCACCCCGCCCTACCTCGCCTCGATGGACGCCTACCTGCGCAACGGCAAGGACGGCGACGTCGATCTCGACTCCCGCTTCCACACCGGCGCGAACCTGGCCGACATCACCGCCAACCGCATCCTGCAGGGCGCGCTCACCGGCGACGACGCCCGGGTCGCCAAGGCGATCGCCGACCAGTCGACGGTCTTCGCCACGATCGACCCGTACGACCTGCGGCACGGCAACACCGACGGCTACTACGCCGACGGCTCCTTCATCCAGCACCACTCGGTCGCCTACACCGGCTCGTACGGCCGCGCCCTGCTGACCCGCGTGGTGCAGACGCTCAACATGCTCCAGGGCGCCACGACCGGCTTCGCCGACCTGCCGGCCGTGGTGTACCGGTGGATCAGCGACGGCTTCGCCCCGCTGATCTTCGAGGGCTGGATGATGGAGATCGTCAAGGGGCGCGCGGTCTCGCGTACCACCAGCGGCTACACCGACCTCAACGTGATCGTGGAGGCCATCGCCGACCTGGCCGAGCACGTCGATGACCCGCTGCCGCTGAAGAAGTACCTGCGGTTCCTGCCGGCCGCCGACACCACGACGTTCGTCTCGCCGGGCGGCATCGCCCGCTACGCCGCCGTACGCGCCGACGCGTCCGTCCCCGCCGCTGACCTCAACCCGGCCGCGCGGTCGGTGGCGTTCAACGCGATGGACCGCACTGTGCACCGCCGTCCCGGCTACGCGTTCGCGCTCGCGCGCAGCTCGGAGCGGATCAGCAAGTACGAGTACATGAGCGGCGAGAACCTCATGCCCTGGTTCCAGGGCGACGGCGCCTACTACCTCTACCTGACGGGCGAGGACCAGCGGGAGGTCTACGGGGTCGACTACTACACGACCGTGTCGCCGTACCGGCTGGCCGGGGTCACCGCGCCGGTGGAGGAGCGGCGGACGATCCCCGAGCTGTACGGGCGCCTGTGGTACGAGAACCCCGGCCACCCGCTGAACTTCACGTCCTCGTCGGAGTCGCAGAACACCTACGTGTACTTCCCGCGCGGCGAGAACGCCTTCTCCGGCGGGGCCACGCTCGGCGCGTACGGCGTGGCGGGCATGGTGCAGTCCGACGACGTGGCCTACACCGCCAAGCAGGAGGGCCTGCTGCCCGACGACTTCGTGGCCTACCGCAACGCGCGCGCCACCAAGTCGTGGTTCATGTTCGACGACGAGATCGTGGTGCTGGCGGCCGGCATCTCAGGGCAGGGCGGGCGCGACGTGGTGACCACCGTCGACAGCCGTATCGCCGCGCCGGGCGACGCGGTCGCGCTCACCGGCGAGCGCTGGGACGGGCGCGCCTGGCAGGCCGGCGGCGCGGCCACGCCCCTGCGGTGGCTGCGCTACGCCAACGGCACCCGGGGCACCTCCGTCGGTTACGCCTTCCTCGCCAGGCGGCCGGTCGCGGCGGGGCTGGAGACGGTCACCCGCAGCCGCAGGGTCGTCAGGACCGGCAACCCCGACACGGCCGTCACCAAGAACGTGTTCACCGCCACCGTCGCGGGCGACGACGCGCTGGCGTACGCGCTGGTCCCCCACGCCACCGAGGCCGCGCTGCGCCGCTACGCCCGCGGCCCGGTCAGCGTCGTGGCCAACACCCGCGACGTGCAGGCCGTCCGGCACGAGGGGCTCGGCATCACCGCCTGCACCGTCTTCGCGAAGGGGCCGCGCCTGGCCGGCCGCCTGCTCGTGGACGGCCCGGCCGCGCTCATCGTGCGGCAGTCGGGCAGGCGCACCGAGGTCGCCCTGTCCGACCCGACGATGCGGCGCGACCACGTCTCGGTGCTCGTGCCCGGCCGGCCGCTGCGGGTGTCGGAGGCCGGCGAGGGCGTCACCGTACGGCGCGTGCCGGGCGGCACCCTCGTCCGGGCGGCGACCCGGCACGCCTACGGCCGGACGTTCACCGCCATCCTTCACTGAGTGCGGTCCAGGAAGGCCGCCACGAGCGGGGCGATCTCCGCGACGTGGGTCTCCAGCGCGAAGTGCCCGGTGCCGAACAGGTGCAGCTCGGCATCGGGCAGGTCACGCAGGTACGCGCGGGCGCCCGCCTCGGTGAAGAACGGGTCGTGCTCGCCCCACACGATGAGGGCGGGCGGGGTGTGCTTGCGCAGCCATGCCTGCCAGCGGTCGTAGCTCTCGACGTTGGTGTGGTAGTCGAACAGCAGCGCCGCCTGGGCGTCCCTGCGGCCCGGCCGCTCCAGGAAGTGGTGGTCGAGCGTCCAGCCGTCCGGGGCCACCAGGGCCTGGTCGGGGACGCCGGTGACGTACTGGGCGCGGACGGCGTCCAGGGTCAGCTCGGCGCGCACGCGCTGCTCGGCGCCTGGCATGTCCGGGCGCTGTGAGAGCAGCTCGATCGCGGCGTCCGACAGGCCGTCCGCGTAGGCGTTGCCGTTCTGGACGATCAGGCCCGCGATCCATTCGGGATTGCGCTCGGCGACGCGGAAGCCGACCGGGGCGCCGAAGTCGAAGACGTACAGGGCGAAGCGGGTCAGGCCGAGCGCGCGGACGAAGCCCTCGGTGAGGTCGGCGAGCCGGTCGAAGGTGTACGTGTAGCCGGCCGGGGCCTCGGTGTGGCCGGAGCCCGGGTGGTCGGGGGCGATGAGCCGGTAGCGGGAGGCGAGCCGGTCGAACAGGCCGCGGTACTGGTGCGAGGCCGACGGGAAGCCGTGCAACAGCAGCAGGACGGGCGCGTCTGCGCGGTCCGGAAGGGACTCGCGGTAGAAGACGCGGACTCCTTCGACGTCGACGTGGCGGTGCGCGGTGCGGGCTGGTGCAGTCATTTCTAATGCCTTCCTTCGTAGCTGATGCATTAGATACAACCTGGCGCTTCCTAATGTGTCAAACCCGTCGGATACCATTAGGGACATGAGCGATCCCGGTCCCCTCGTCGGCGAGCCACTCGCGCTCGACCTCGTCAACACCCGCAACGCAGACGGCGACCACCTGGCCACGCCGCAGGCCCTGCGCGGGTGGCTGGACCTGGAGGCCGCGCGGTTCCCCGACGTCCGGGACCTCGCGGTCTCCGACGCCGGCCTCGCCGCCGTTCGCGAGGTGCGCGAGCACACGGCTCGGGCGCTGGAGTGCGTACGGCGGGGCGAGCAGCCGCCCCAGGAGGCCCTCGACGCGCTCAACCGCGCCCAGCGCGCCGCGCCCGCCATCAGCGAGCTGGCCTGGGACGGCGCCGCGGCGACCGCCACCCGGCGGCGCGCCGGCTCGGCGGCCGACCGGCTGGCGGCCTGGCTCGCCGAGGCGGCGGCCGAGCTGCTGGCCGACCCGGCGGTGACCACCGTCCGCGCGTGCGAGGCGGACGACTGCGTGACGCTGTTCCTGCCCGCGCACCCCCGCCGGCGCTGGTGCGCCGCCGCCCGCTGCGGCAACCGGGTGCGCGTCGCCCGCCATTACCAGCGGCAGAAATCCGTTGGGGAAAAGTGAGAGAGCGCTCTCTTGACAGGAGCACTCACCTTGTCGGAAGGTTTCCGTAAACTCACACCCATGGATCCGATGAGGTAACCCACTTGGCACGCACCCCCCGTTCCAAAACGCTGCTCGCCATCGGTACCGCCCTCGCCGCGATCGCCGCTCTGGTCGCTCCCATGACCGGCACCGCGAGCGCCGCACCCGCTCCAGGCCCGCTCGTCTGGTCCGACGAGTTCGACGGCCCCGCCGGCAGCGCCGTCGACTCCTCGAAGTGGCGCTTCGACATCGGTGGTGGCGGCTGGGGCAACAACGAGCACCAGTACTACACCGACAGCACCCGCAACGCCGCCAAGGACGGCAACGGCAACCTGGTGATCACCGCCCGCCGCGAGAACCCGGCCAACTACCAGTGCCACTACGGCACCTGCCAGTACACCTCCGCCCGCCTGCTCACCGCCGCCACCTTCACCCGCACGTACGGGCGGTTCGAGGCGCGCATGAAACTGCCGCGCGGGCAGGGCATCTGGCCGGCCTTCTGGATGCTCGGCGGCACGTCGGGCTGGCCGGACAACGGCGAGATCGACATCATGGAGAACATCGGCCGCGAGCCGAACACCGTCCACGGCACCATCCACGGCCCCGGCTACAGCGGGGGCGGCGGCATCGGCGCCGGCTACACGATCGGCGCCCCGTTCGCCGACGCCTTCCACACCTTCGCCGTCGACTGGTCGCCGAACCTCATCGTCTGGTACGTGGACGGCGTCGAATTCCAGCGCCGCACCCCCGCCGACCTGGGCGGCAACCGCTGGGTCTTCGACCACCCGTTCTTCATGATCATGAACGTGGCGGTCGGCGGCAACTGGCCCGGCTACCCCGACGGCAGCACCACGTTCCCGCAGACCCTGACCGTGGACTACGTCCGCGTCTACGCCCCGCCGACCACGGGCGGCGGCGGCCAGATCACCGGCATCGGCGGCAAGTGCGTCGACGTGGCCGGCGCCGCCACCGCCAACGGCACCCCCGTCCAGCTCTGGGACTGCAACGGCACCGGCGCCCAGAGCTGGAGCTGGAACGGCGACGGCTCGGTCCGCGCGCTCGGCAAGTGCATGGACGTGACCGCCGGCTCCACCGCGAACGGCGCGAAGGTGCAGCTCTACGACTGCAACGGCACCGGCGCGCAACGCTGGACCTACAACTCCGGCACCGGCCAGATCGTCAACCCGCAGTCGGGCAAGTGCCTCGACGCGACCGACGTCAGCTCAGCGAACGGCACCCGCCTGCAGATCTGGGACTGCTCCGGCGGCACCAACCAACGCTGGACCCGCACCTGACCCTTCACCCCGACCCGCCTGCCATTCCCTCCGCCCGCCGAAACACCGTTTCGGCGGGCGTCGGTCCTTACCCGGCCGCAATCAATTCCCGTTCGCGTTGCGGGAGAGCGCGTTCTCCGTCGAGACGGCTGCCGCGCGGAAAGGGCGTTCGTGCGGGGACCGGGCCGGGTTGGGGGCGGATGATCAGGTCATACGATGGGGAGGTGGCTCCGACTTCCCCGCGCGCGTCCCGTGACGCCGCCGTACCCAGCATCAGGGACGTCGCCGCAGCGGCGGGAGTGTCGTACCAGACGGTCTCACGGGTGCTCAACGACTCGCCCAGGGTGCGCCCCGAGACCCGCGCCACCGTCCTCGCCGCCATCGAGCAGCTCGGCTTCCGCCCCAGCCGCACGGCCCGCGCGCTGAGCCTCGGCCGGGCGCGCGGCATCACCGTGGTCACCTCCGACACCGTCCTCTACGGCTACGCCGCCACCCTCCAGGGCATCGAGGAGGCGGCCCGCACGGCCGGGATGTCCGTGGGCGTGCGGGTCGTGGAGTCGGCGGAGCCGGCCGAGGTGCGGCAGGCCGTCGAATACGTCAGCGACGCCAGCGCCGGGGCCGTGGTGGTGATCGCCTTCGACACGACCGGCGTCACGGTGCTGGAGGCGCTGCCGGCCCACGTACCGGCCGTGGCGGTGGCCGAGCCGGCCGCGCCCGACCGTGGCAGGGTCGCGATCGCGCTGGACGAGCGGGGCGCCGCGGCCGACGCCACCCGGCACCTGCTCGACCTGGGCCACCGCACGGTGCACCACGTGGCGATCCCGTCCGAGGGCGGTCAGGGCGGCCGCCTGGCCGGCTGGCGCGACGCCCTGCACGCCGCCGGGGCCGCCGTCCCCGAGGTGCTGGGCTGCGGGTGGGACATCGCCTCCGCGTACGCGGCCGGGCGCGAGCTCGCCGCCGACCCGCAGGTCACGGCCATCCTGTGCGGCAACGACGACATCGCGCAGGGGGTGCGGCGGGCGCTGTACGACGCCGGCAAGGACGTGCCGGGTCACGTCAGCATCGTCGGCTTCGACGACATCCCCGGCGCCGCCTACTGGACGCCGGCGCTGACCACCGTACGCATGGACTTCCCAGGGCTCGGCCGCGCCTGCTTCGACGCCGCCATGGCCGAGCTCTCCGGCCACCCCCAGCCGACCCCTCGCCTGGTCCCCCCGGCCCTGATGATCCGCGAATCCACCGCCCCGCCCCCGGCCACCTGACGCGGCCTCCCCCGAAACACGCCCTCGGCCACCTGACGCGGGCTCACTCCGAACACTCCCCACTCCCGGCCCCTCCGCCGCGAGCCCGCTCGAACACGCCGCCACCGGCCGTCAGAGGCGGGCTCGCTCGAAACACGCAGGTAACGATCCGGCAAAGGAGGCTTTCGCCGGAGGCGTGTGACCGTTCACACTGGCGGGCATGTGACCGGTCACATCACGGCCGGCTCCGTGGAGTGCGCGAAAGAGAGAGCTTGCATGCCTGCTGATGTCGTGGAGACCCTGCGCTGGGGCCATTCGGGGCTCGCGCTCGCGCTGGAGATCCATCCGGATCGCCCGGTGACGCTGCGCGAGCTGTCGCCTGGCCAGGCGGCGGCGCCCCCGCGGACGTCCCAGCCCGTCGTGGAGGTGCTGGTGCCGGGCGAGGGCCGGGCGCGCGCCTCGCAGCGGCTGTCGGAGACGGCGGTGGGCCTCAGGCTGCGGTACGCGGGCGCGGACCGCTCGTCGCACGACGGCCGGCACCAGCTGCGGGTGCGGCTGCGGGACGAGGCGTCGGAGCTGGGCGCCGAGCTGCTGCTGGAGTCGTACGACGGTGTGCCCGCGGTGCGGGCGTCGGTCCGGGTGACGAACCTGGGCACGGCCCCGGTGCCGCTGCTGGCGGTGACCTCGTTCGCGGCCGGCTTCCACGGCGGTCCGGCGAGCGACCTCGACGTCCTGTACGCCGACAGCGCCTGGCTTGGCGAGAGCCGCTGGACCCGGCGCCCGCTCGCCGACCACCTGCCCGACCTGGGCCTGGAGGGGCACGGCCATGGCCGGGGCGCGTTCGCGCTGACCAGTTCCGGCACGTGGTCGAGCGGCCGGTACGTCCCGATGGGCGGCCTGTCGGAGCGCGGCTCCGGCCGTACGTGGCTGTGGCAGATCGAGCACAACGGCCCCTGGCGCTGGGAGGTCGGCGACCGGCTGGACGGCGTCTACGCCGCCCTGTCCGGCCCCACCGACCTCGACCACCAGTGGAGTCACCCGCTGGCGCCCGGCGAGTCGTTCACCACGGTGCCGGTCTCGGTCGCGGTGTCGGCCGACGGCCTGACGGGCGCGGCGGCGGCGCTGACCGCGCACCGGCGCGCGTCGCGGCGTCCGCATCCGGACCGGGAGCGACTGCCGGTCGTGTTCAACGACTACATGAACACGCTGATGGGCGACCCGACGACGGACAAGCTGCTGCCGCTGGTGGACGCCGCCGCCGCGGCGGGCGCCGAGGTGTTCTGCGTGGACGCCGGCTGGTACGACGACGGCGGCGACTGGTGGGACAGCGTCGGCGAGTGGCGTCCGTCGAGCACCCGGTTCCCCGGCGGCATCGAGGAGGTGCTGGCCCGCATCGCCGAGCGCGGCATGACGGCCGGGCTGTGGCTGGAGCCCGAGGTGATCGGGGTGCGCAGCCCGATGGCCGGGAAGCTGCCGGACGAGGCGTTCCTGCGGCGCGGCGGCGTACGGGTGGCCGAGCACGGCCGCCACCACCTCGACCTGCGCCATCCGGCCGCCGTCGCGCACCTGGACCAGGTGGTGGACCGGCTGGTCACGGAGCTGGGAGTGGGCTACTTCAAGCTCGACTACAACATCAACCCGGGCGCGGGCACCGACGTGGACGCGCCCAGCGCCGGCGCCGGGCTGCTCGCGCACAACCGGGCTCACCTGGCCTGGCTGGAGTCGGTCCTCGACCGCCATCCGCACCTGGTGCTGGAGAACTGCGCGTCCGGCGCGATGCGGATGGACTACGCGATGCTCTCGCGCCTGCAGCTGCAGTCGACCAGCGACCAGCAGGACTTCCTGCGTTACCCGCCGATCGCGGCCGCCGCTCCCCTGTCGGTGCTGCCCGAGCAGGCGGCCAACTGGGCGTACCCGCAGCCGGACATGACGGAGGAGGAGGTGGTGTTCGCGATGTGCACCGGGATTCTCGGCCGCCTCTATCTGTCGGGCAACCTGCACCTCATGGACGAGCGCCGGCTCGCCCTGGTCAGGGAGGGCGTGGCGGTGCACGGACGGCTGCGCCCGGTGCTGCCGCGCGCGACCGCGTGCTGGCCGCTCGGCCTGCCCGGCTGGGACGACCCCTGGCTGGCCTTCGGCCTCCGCGACACCGCCCATCCCGACAACGCCCGCTCGACCGGCGCCGCCTCAAGCGCCGCCGCCCCGGCCCACACCGCCCCGGCCGACGGCTCCTCGGCCGGCGACCTTTACCTGACCGTCTGGCGGCGGCCGGGGGCGCCGGACAGTGCCGTGCTCTCCCTCCCCCACCTGCGCGACCGCGACCTGGACGCCACGGTCGCCTACCCGGAGGCGGCCGAGGGCTGGCGGCTCGCCTGGGATCCGGGGGCCGCCGAGCTGACCGTCACGGCGGACGTACCGCCGCCCACCGCCCGCATCCTGCACCTCCGCCCCCGCTAGTCCCCCAGAACCGGCCGACAGCGTGACGAGACCGAAGGACGTTATCGTGCGAACCGCCCCCCGTACCGCGATCATGGTCGCGGCAGCCGCCCTCCTGGCGCTCACCGCCTGCAGCGATCCCGCCGCCGGGCCGGCGGCCACCGCCGGGGCCGCCCCGGCCACCTGGCCCGACCCGAGTGCCCGCCTGGACGGGGTGACGCTCACCATCTGGGCCGCCCAGAACAGCACCACCGTCCCCAAGGCGGTCACCGACGCCTTCTCCCAGGCCACCGGGGCCAAGGTGGAGGTCGTCACCGTCCCCGACCCGTACGAGCAGGGCGTGCAGACCAAGGTCGCCACGGGCGACAAGCCGGACCTGGCGTTCTGGCAGCCGACGGCGTCGATGCTGACCGCGCTGAACGCCCGCGCCAACCTGCAGCCGCTGGACGGCGCCCCATGGATCGAGAGGCTCTCGCCCGAGCTGCGCGACATCACCGGGATCCTGGACAGGACGCGGTACGCGGCGCTCATCACCAGCCCCGCCGTCGAGGGCGTCTACTACAACAAGGAGGTCTTCGCGGCCAACGGCGTCAAGGAGCCGCCGAAGACGTTCGACGAGATGGTGGAGCTGGCCCGCACGCTCAAGGGCAAGGGCGTCACCCCGTTCTTCGAGATGGCCGGCGACAAGTGGGCCACCCAGTGGTGGGTGCAGGTCCAGCTCGCCGACGCCGCCAGGGACGGTCTGTGGGAGCGGATCAACACCGGCAAGGAGACGTTCGAGGACAAGACGGTCCTGGACGCGATCAAGACCTACAAGAGGCTGATCGACGAGGGGCTGTTCAACGCCGACATCAAGACGGCGACGTTCGAGGACCAGGGCGAGGCGCTGCTGTCGGGCAAGGCGGCGATGGCGGTGCAGGTCAACTCGTTCTTCGGGCAGCTCCAGGCCAAGGCGGACACGGCCGAGCTGGATGAGAAGATCGGCTTCTTCCCGATCTCGCCGTCCGGCAACGTGGGCACGTCGATCCCCGACCAGTCGAACGCGCTGGTGGCCTTCCGCACCGGTGACGAGAAGCGGGAGGCGGCGGCGCGGCAGTTGCTGGCGTACTGGATGGGGCCGGGTTACGGCACGTTCGTCGCCGACCGCAAGACCGTGTCGCTGCGTCCTGACGTGCCGACGCCCGACAGGGTGCCGCAGGCGCTGAAGGACGTGCACGCCTCGCTCGGCGAGTCGGTGGGGTCGATGCAGTCGCTCGCGGTCGCGAACCCCGACCTTTATCTCAACCTGGCCGACATGATCACCGGCAGCCTGACGCCCGAGCAGGTGGCGGCCGCCACCCAGAAGCAGTTCGCGCAGCTCGCCAAGGCCGCCGGCGCGCCCGGCTTCTGACCTGGGAGCAGCAGTGCTCATGACCAGAGAGCGGTCCGCCCAGGAGACGCGCCGCCCGCCCGCCGGGGCGGGCAGGAACCGCACGCACCCGATGTGGTTCCTCGTCCCGGCCTTCGCGATCCTGTTCGTCTTCTTCTTCCTGCCGACCCTGTTCAACTTCGTCTACGCGTTCACGGACTGGTCGAGCTTCAAGAGCGAGATCCGGCCCGTGGGTCTGGACAACTTCGCCGCGCTGCTGTCGGACGGCACGCTGTTCGGCGCGCTGCGCGTCACCCTGATCTACGCGGTGCTGGTGGCGGTGTTCCAGAACCTGTTCGGCTTCGGCCTGGCGGTGCTGCTGGAGCGGGACACCTGGCTCAACAGGGCGGCGAGGGTGGTGTTCGTCATCCCGGTGCTGATGTCCGCGCTGGCGGTCGGCTACCTCTTCCAGGCCCTGCTCAAGCCCGACGGCAGCCTCAACGGGCTGCTGTCGGCGCTGACCGCGCAGCAGGTGGAGGTCGCCTGGCTGGGCAGCACCACGTGGACGCTGGTGCTGGCCGCCGTCATCCACGCCTGGAAGTGGATGGGCCTGTCGATGCTCATCTACCTGGCCGGGCTGAAGTCGGTGCCCGAGGACGTCGCGGAGGCGGCCCGCATGGACGGGGCCTCGCCGTGGCAGGCGTTCTGGGCGGTGCGCTTCCCGTTGCTGGCGCCGGCGATCACGTTCAACGTGGCCACCGCGCTGCTCGGCTCGATGAACGGCTTCGACATCGTGCAGGCGCTCACCGGCGGCGGCCCGGCCCGCAGCACCGAGATCCTCAACATCTTCATCTACCGCACCTTCGGTCAGGGCCTGTTCGCGCAGGCCACGACCATGAGCCTGGTGCTGTTCCTGATGGTGACGCTGCTGGCCTTCCCGGTGATCCGCATCCTGCGCAAGAGGGAGGAGATCCTGTGACGGCGCCTGTCTTCGGCGGTCCAGCCCGCGCGCGTGCCGCCCGCCCGCCGCTCTCGCGGGGCCTGGCCGCGCGGCTGCGTCCCGTCGCGGTCGTCGTGCTCGTCCTGCTCGTGATGGGCGTGCCGCTGTGGCTGGTCGTGGTGACGGCGGGCAAGTCGCAGGCCGAGGCGCTCTCGCCGGACCTGTCCCTGCCGTCGAGCTGGCACCTGTGGGAGAACCTGGCCCAGGTCTGGGAGCAGGGCGAGGTGCCGAAGGCGTTCGTCGGCAGCGTGCTGGTGGTGGCGCCGTCGGTGGCGCTGGTGCTGGCGCTGGGGTCGATGGCGTCGTGGATCCTCGCCCGCCGCGCCTCGCGGCTCGTCGCCGTGCTGTACGCGCTGGCCATCAGCGGCATCGTGCTGCCGCCCGCCGTGGTGACGATCGTGCTGCTGCTGCGCCAGCTCGGCCTGGCGGGCAGCCTGGTCGGGATGGTCGGGGTCTACGTCGGCATCTACCTGTCCACGGTGATCTTCTTCGTGACGGGCTTCGTGCGTACGGTGCCGCTGTCGCTGGAGGAGGCCGCCCGCATGGACGGCGCGGGCCCGCTGCGGGTGTTCTTCTCCGTCATCCTGCCGTTGCTGCGCCCGGTGCTGGCCACCGCGACCATCCTCATCTGCCTGTACGTCTGGAACGACGTCTTCTACGCCTTCTTCGTCGTCGGCGGCCGGCTGGACACGCTGCCGCTCAACCTGTTCCAGGTGGCCAACGCCGGGCTGTACCTCAGCAACTGGCACCTGATCTTCGCCTACATCATCCTCATGAGCCTGCCGCTGCTGGTCGTGTTCGCCGTCGCCCAGCGCAGGATCATCTCCGGCATCACCGGCGGTGCCGTCAAGTAGCCCCCCTTTTCACAGGAGGTTGTCCCATGCCCAGACACCGGTTAGGACGGCAGGCCCTCGCGTCCGCCGTCGCCTTTGTGACGCTGGCCGCGCTGACGTCGGCGCCCGCCACGGCGGCGGGGCCTGACGTGGTCGCCGTGGACTTCGCGCAGCGCACCGGCCCCGTGCACGGCGGCGCTACCGGCGGTCTCTACGCGCTGTCCGACCCCGGCGTGCCGGGCGACAGCCTGGTGGCCGGCGCGCGTCCGCGTACGGTCGCGCAGAAGGCCCCGGACGGCGAGCAGCACCCCAACGGCGACGCGCTGACCGTCGCCGACGGGTTCTTCGCCGCCGGCGGCGACGAGGTCGTCATCTACATGCAGGACGTCTACAGCCGCTGGCCGTACCAGGACCTCGGCATCGAGGACTACCTGGCCAAGGTCGAGACGATGGTGCGCAAGGTCGTCCGCGAGCGGCCCCGCGACAAGGACAGGTTCGTCTGGGTGCCGTTCAACGAGCCCGACTGGATCTGGTACGAGGACTGGGCCACTCAGAGGGAGCGCTTCTTCTCCGACTGGAAGGCGGTGTTCGAGCGCATCCGCTCGATCGACCCGGATGCCCGCATCGTCGGCCCCAACGAGGCGTTCTACCGTCCGGAGCGGCTGCGCGACTTCCTCACCTGGGCCAAGGAGACGCCCTGCGCCGGGCAGGACGACTGCCTGCCGGACATCATGGCCTGGCACGAGCTGCAGCGCGAGCGGCTCGCCGACTACCGCTCGCACTACGAGCACTACCGCGCGATGGAGCGCGAGCTCGGCATCGGCCCGCTGCCCATCAACATCGACGAGTACGGCAACCGCCGCGACATGTCGGTGCCCGGCCAGATGATCCAGTGGATCTCCCTGTTCGAGGACACCAAGGTGGACGCCGACATGGCGTACTGGACGTACGCCGGCAACCTCGGCGACCACGCGGTGCGCACCCGGCAGGCGAACGGCGGCTGGTGGCTGCTCAAGTGGTACGCGGACCTGACCGGCCAGACCGTCAAGGTGACCCCGCCGCGCCTGAACGCCGCCGACACCGTGCAGGCGGTCGCGGCGCTCGACGAGTCCGCGCGGCGCGGCACGATCCTGGTCGGCGGCGGCGCCGCGCCGGTCAGGCTGGACGTGTCCGGGCTCGACCGCCGCGTCTTCGGGGACCGGGTGGACGTCGTGGTTTCGAAGACGACCTGGACCGGGTACGAGGGCGACGCGGCCGAGCCGCCGGTCGTCGCCGCGACGCGGGCCGAGGTGTCGGGCGGCGCGATCACGGTGGACGTGCCGGGCGGTGACGTGATGGCGGCGTACCGGGTGACGGTCGTGCCATCGAGCGGCCCCGCGCCCGCCGCGGACGCGCCGTGGTCGGTGTCGGTGGAGGCCGAGTCGGCCACGCTCACGGCCGCCCGCGTCTTCGACCAGGACACGACGGCCGACCCGCAGCTGTACGCCACGTCCGGCAAGCGCGACGTCGGCGGCATGAACCAGGACGATTCCGCGGTGACGTTCCCGGTCACGGTGCCCCGCGACGGGCGTTACCGGCTGGGCGTCTACCAGGGCACGAACAAGGCGCCTGGACGGCACGCGCTCTTCGTGGACGGCAAGCTCGACCGGATCGTCCAGTATTCGGCGGACCTCGGGTGGACCTACCGGGGCAGGACCGACGTCGAGATCGAGCTGAAGGCGGGCACGCACGAGCTGTCGCTGCGCACGAGCACCGGCGACGGGACGCGGCTGCCGGGCAGTGACGTGACGCTCGACAGGTTCGACCTGACGGAGGTGCGCGGGCCGCATCGGGCGGTCCACGGGGCCGACGAGGCGCGGCTGTCCGGCGGCGCGCGGATCACCAGGGGCGGCAAGGGGCCGGCCGTGGTGCTCGGCGGCAAGGCGCGGGCGACGTACTTCGTGGCCGCACGTGCGGACGGCTACCACGACCTGACCTTCTCCTACCACGCCGGCGGGCGTGGTGACCTGCGGGTCTCCGTGGACGGCCGGGAGATCCCCGGCCTGCGCGCGACGCGGCCCGGTGAGGGCGCGTCGCGGGCGCGGGTCTACCTGCCTGCCGGGATCTCCAAGGTCGAGGTGGGCGGCCCGGCCCGGCTGGAGCTGCGCGCGCTGACCACGGTCAGGGCCACCGCGTCGGACGGGACCGTGCACCGGGTGGAGGCCGAGCGGGCGCCGCTCGGCGGGGCCGCGAAGACGGTGACCGTCCCCGGGACGAGCGCGTCCAACGCCTCGGGCGGCGCGTACGTCACCGACCTGGGCGGCGCCTCCGCCGGCACCCTCACCCTGGCCCGCCCCGACGGCTTCGGCCCCGGCGCGTACGTGCTGGTCGTCCACTACGCCAACGCCGACAGGAACACCGGACACCCCTACAACACGGATGTGATCAGCCGGCACCTCGACATCGCGGAAGCAGGGGGCACGACGACACGCGGCGTGTTCCGTCACAACTACGCCTGGGACGAGTTCTGGCCCCAGGCCACCCCGCTCACCCTCAAGACGGGTGACGGAGCACTGACCATCGGCAACGCCACCGCCCCGGGCCCGAACGTGGACCGCCTGGAGCTGGCCCGCCTGGTGGCCGAGGTCTCCAACCGCTGAGTCGGCAGCGGGAAAGCGCGCGCCGGGGCCCTCGGGCTCCGGCGCGCCCGGCGTTCTGGGGGTCATAATGCAGGCGGGGGCCGGTCCGCCGGGGGGCGGGCTCCACCGCGGCTCGGGAGCGTCCTCCCCAGCAGGCGGCGCACCACCGTCCGCACACCCGCCGACCAGGAGCCCGCCATCATGCCATCGCCATCACCCACCGACCCGTTCGCACACGAACGCGTCCACGGTTTGACCGTCGCCGAGGCGGGGCGGGTGCTGGCGACGCCCGCCGCGTACGCCGATGAGGGGCTGCTGCACGCGGCGCTCGCGCTGCTGCGGCGGGAGGCGCCCGTCCACTATGTGCAGGCTGACGGCTATAACCCGTTCTGGGCGGTCACCAGGCATGACGACGTGCAGGCCGTCGAACGTGACCACACGCTCTGGCTCAACGCGCCGCGTCCCGTGCTGCGCAGTGCCGCGCTCGACGCGGCCCTGCAGGAGCGGCGCGCGCAGGGCAAGGCGCTGGCCAGTCTCGTGCACCTCGACGAGCCCGAGCACCGGCCGCTGCGGGCGATCGCCGCCGACTGGTTCCGTCCGAAGGCCATGCGGGCGCTGCAGGACCGGGTGCGGGAGCTGGCCCGCAGGCACGTCGATCTCATGGCCGAGCACGGCTCCACCTGCGACTTCGCCCGGCAGATCGCCGCGCCCTACCCCCTGTACGCGATCCTCGCCCTGCTCGGCCTGCCCGAGTCCGACTATCCGCTGATGCTGCGGCTCACCCAGCAGCTGTTCGGCCACGACGACCGCGACAAGGGGAGCCCGGCGGCGGGCACGCCGGGCGCGCACATGGGCGCCCTGGAGGAGCTGTTCGCGTACTTCCACGACCTGACCGCGGCCCGCCGCGCGCGGCCGACCGGTGACCTGGCCTCCTGCGTCGCGGGCGCGCGCATCGACGGCCGCCTGCTCGACGACACCACGATCGCCTCCTACTACATCCTCATCGCCACCGCCGGCCACGACACCACCAGCTCCACCGTCGCGGGCGGGCTGGAGGCGCTCATCCGCCACCCCGATCAGCTCGGCCTGCTGCGCCGCGACCCCGGCCTGCTGCCCACGGCCGTGGAGGAGATGATCCGCTGGGTGAGCCCGGTCACGTCGTTCATGCGCACGGCCCGCGCCGACACCCACGTACGCGGTGTCCCGATCGCGGCGGGCGAGTCGGTGCTGCTGTCGTACCCGTCGGCCAACAGGGACGAGGACGTCTTCGACGAGCCGTTCCGCTTCGACGTCGCCCGCGACCCGAACCGGCACCTGGCCTTCGGCACCGGCGTGCACTACTGCCTGGGGGCGGCGCTGGCGAGGATGGAGGTGGCGGCGCTGTTCGCCGAGCTGCTGCCCCGGCTGGAGAGCGTCGAGCTGGACGGCGAGCCGGCGTGGACGGCGACGACGTTCGTCGGCGGCCTGAAGCGCCTGCCGATCCGTTACCGCCTGACGCCCGCCTCGTAGGGGCTCAGGTCTCCTGGGCTGGGCGGTGGCCGCGGCGGGCGTCGCGGTCGAAGATGCCGAGGATCTCGCAGGGCCGCCCCTCGGCGCCGATGGCGTGCGGGAGCATCGTGGGGAACTCGGCCGCCTGGTTCGTCTCGACGCGCAGCCGCCGGTTGCCGAGCAGGAGCACGGCGGTGCCGGACAGGACGACCAGCCATTCGCGGCCGGGGTGGGCGCGCATGCGCGCGGGGTTGTCGGGGGGCGGCTCGGTGATGCGCTGGCGTACGACGCTCAGGCCGGGGTCGGCCTTGACCGGCCAGCGCATCAGCTGGTGGGGAGCGTCGATCATGGGGTTGCTGATGACGTCGTCGCCGGCGGTCTCGACGAGCTGGTCGAGCGAGGTGTCGAGGGCGCGGGCGAGGGTGACGAGGCTGTCGAGCGCGAGGCGGCGCTGACCGTTCTCGATGCGGCTGAGCGTGGACTGGCTGAGCTTGGCGCGGGCGGCCAGCTCCTCCAGTGACCAGCCCTGGGCGACGCGCAGGGCGCGGATCCTCTTGCGTACCAGGCTGTCGAGGTCGTCATCGTCTTGCGTCATGGGCAACAGCTTATGCGTCAGCGGCAAGTCGCGGCTACGTTCGCAGGACCACCTGCGAAAGGACCCTTTCATGAGCACGTACGAGCCGCGCCGGTTGCGCGCGATCCTCGTGGCCGTCTGCGTCGCGCTGATGGCGGTGATCGCCTCGGTGTCCGGCCTGAACGTCGCCCAGCCCGAGCTGGCCGTCGAGCTGGACGCCGCGCAGAGCACGATCCTGTGGATCATCAACGTCTACACCCTCACCCTGGCCGCGCTGCTGCTGCCGCTCGGTGCGATCGGCGACCGCTGGGGCCGCAGGCGCATGCTGATCGCCGGGCTGGCCGTCTTCGGGGTGGCGAGCGCGGCTGCGGCGCTGGCCCCGACGGCGGAGGTGCTGCTGGCCGCCCGCCTGGCGAGCGGCGTCGGCGCCGCGATGATCATGCCGATCACGCTCGCCGTCATCACCTCCACCTTCCCGGCCCAGGAGCGCGGCCGGGCGATCGGCGTGTGGACGGGCGTCGCGGGCGGCGGCGGCATCCTCGGCATGTTCCTGTCGGCCGCCCTGGTGGACGTCGCGACCTGGCGGTGGTCGTTCGTCCTGCCGCTGGCCCTGGTCGTGGTGGCGCTGGTCATGACCGTGCGGTCGGTGCCCGACTCGCGCGAGCGTCACGGGCACCGCTTCGACGGGGTGGGCGCGGTGGCCTCCGTCGTGGCCGTGGCGGGGCTGATCTTCGCGCTCCAGGAGGGTCCCGTACGCGGCTGGGCGGCGCCCGAGATCCTGGCCGCGCTCGCCGCCGGTCTCGTGGCGGCGGCCGGGTTCGTCGCGTGGGAGCTGCGCCGGCGGGAGGCGTCGCTGCTGGACGTGCGGCTGTTCAGGGAGCGCGGCCTGGCGGGAGGGTCGGTCACGCTGCTGGCGGTGTTCGGCGTCCAGGCGGGGATCTTCGTGGTGCTCTTCCCGTTCCTGCAGGCGGTGCTCGGCTGGACGGCGCTGCTGTCCACGGTGGCGCTGATGCCCATGGCGGTGCTGATGATGCTCAGCTCGGGGCTGGCGGCGCGGCTGGCCGCGCGGGTGGGGCCGCGGGCGACCATGGCCACCGGGATCCTGCTGGCCGGGGCCGGGCTGGCGCTGATGGCCTCGATCGTCTCCGTTCCCGGCGGTTACCTGTCCGTGCTGCCCGGCATGCTGGCGATGGGCGCCGGCATGGGGCTGTCGATGACGCCCGCCACCGAGGCCATCACCGCCGCGCTGCCACGGGAGCGGCAGGGTGTCGCGTCCGCGCTCAACGACGTGACCCGCGAGTTCGGCACCGCGCTCGGGGTCGCGCTGCTCGGCGCGCTGCTGTCGGCCGGCTACCGCGACGCGGTCGGCGCGCGGCTGTCCGGTGTGCCCGAGGAGGTGGCCGGGCTGGCGCGCGAGGGCGTCGCGACCGCGGTCGACGCGGCGGGACCGTACGCGGACACAGTGGTCCTGGCGGCCAGGGAGTCGTTCGTGGCGGGCTGGCAGCAGGCGATGTGGGCGGGCGTCGCGGTGATGGCCGTGCTGTTCGTGTACGTGCTCGCCCGCGGTCCCCAGCGGCCCGCCGTGCCCGGGGACGACAGGGAGCCCGCCACCGCCACCGCGTCCTGACCGCCGGGAAAGGCGCCATTTCCCGCTCGCGCCTTCCGCCCGGTGCGAAAAGTCGCGGTCACCGGCTCCTCGTCCGTATTCCGCCTTCCGGCGAGCGGGTTTCCTGTGCTGTCATATGACGAGCTTGTGACCACCGCGCACTAACGCTGGAGGGGCCGGTTATCGTGGCAATTACCGGCGAGGCGAGGAATCCTGGTATGCGACGTTTGTGGGTGTTCGGCTGGTTACTCCTCCTCGGCGCACCCATAGCACTGACCGCATGTTCGCATTCCGCCCCGCCGTTGCGCGACGACCAGATCGTCCAGTGCCTTTCCCCCTCCCGGCAGCCCGAGCTGGCCGCCGCGGCGGCGGCGCTCGACGACCGGCTGAGCGCCGCCCAGGGCCGCGTCGTCACCCCCACCGCCACCCTCGACCCGAGCCGGTGGGCGAAGGAGAACCGCGCCGCGTTCACCCGGGCCTGCCAGGCGATGACGTACGTCGCCCCGCCCAAACCGGCCGACGGCCCGTTACCGACCGTGGTGTCCGTCCTGCTGCCGGTGCTGGCCGGCGGGCTGGTGGCGCTCGTCTCCACGGAGTGGCGCAACGCCTCGACGGTGGCCGTCAAGCACGCCGACGACCTGGGCGACGCCGCCGACGCCTTCCTCGTGACGGCCCGCGAATACCGGGCCTCCCGGCAGGCGGGCAGGACACCGCAGGCCGGGCCGTACGAGGAGGCGTACGAGAAGCTCGCCGCCCAGCTCGCCAGGGTGAGCAGGTTCCGTCCCGGCTGGCGCCAGGTGCCCGAGGCCCGGCGCCTGCTCACCGAGCGGCTCACCCGCGAGCAGGCCCACGACGGCGACATCGAGCCGGCCCTGACCACCCTGTCGGAGCGGCTGGCGGGCTTCGACAGGGCGCTGCGCCGGCCGTGGCGGCCCCATCCGGGGGTGCGGCGCGCATGACCAACCCCATCCACCCGCCGAGCCCCGACGGCTCCCCCTACACGGGGCCGCTGCTCTTCTTCGACGAGCGGGTGGACCACCTGCCGTTGTTCGCGTTCATCGACGGCATGCACGACCTGCTGTACGAGCGCTTCGACACCGCCGTCACCAAGGACCGGGTCGCCGCCCGCGGCCACCTGATCCTGGTGCACGGCCCGCGCGGGGTCGGCAAGAGCACGTTCATCCAGCGCTGCGCCCACCTGCTGGCCCGCGAGCGGGAGATCGAGCGGGTCTGCGTCGCCGACTACAGCCAGTCGACCGGCCACGAGGACTGCACCGAGTTCGCCGAGATGGCGCTGTGGCTGGCCCGGCAGATGACCGTACTCCTGGAGGAGGAGGAATGGACCCTCCACGAGGATGTGGAATCGCTGCGGGAGGCGACCGATGATCCGTATGTGGCGTTCGGCCGGATCAGGGACGTCCTGAACGAACGCGGCGGCGTGGCCGTCGTCCTCCTCCCGCAGCACCTGCAGCTCAAGTGGGTGCGCAACTTCCAGGAGCTGGCGCGCAGGCGGATGGTCTTCTTCGCCGAGTCCTTGACGGACGACCCCGGCAAGCTCGCCGGTCAGTTCGGCAGGCACCCCACCTGCCATACAATTTTCCTGCCGGTCGGCCTTTTGGACGGCGGGGGATGCGACATCCGCGAAATTCTGGTCAAACGTCGAGTCTCCCTGGGGGACGCGGAAATGCACGAGCTCTCCGAAGCGGTACGCCCCTTCAAGACACCCAGTCAGGCGCTCGAACAGCTGGCCCTTTTCTTCGAGGATTATGGCCATAGGGACATAACTCCCGCGAAACTCAAGGCGTTCGGCGAGAAGATCGTGATGCGCCTTCTCACCCGGTTGGAGAAAGACAAGAAGTCATGAAGGGCAGCCAAGGACCGCACGAGCCCGAGGTCCCCGTCACCTACACGCTGCGCCTTGGCGACGACGCCGACCCCACCGCGATCACCGTGGTCACCCCGGCCTTCGACAGCGCCCACCGGTTCGTCGACGGCTACCTGTCGACGGGCGGCGGCGAGCTCGGCGAGTCGGGCCGGGCCCTGGCCCTGATCGGCGACCTGGGGTCGGGCAAGACCCATCTGGCCACGTCGGTGCTGCACCGCATCGCGCGCAGCCACGAGGACGCCGTCATACTCAAGCTCGACACGCCCCACTCCGAGTTCGGCTACCTGTTCCGCAACATCCTGCTGGAGCAGTTCGGCCGCGAGCGGCTGCACGACCTGGTCATCGACTACTACGGCCGGGTGACCGCCGAGCAGATCGGCGAGGAGCAGGCGGGGCCCGAGCTGGCCGGCGAGATCAGGTCGCGGCTGCGCGACGGCACGCTCGACCCGCGCAAGGTGGTCGAGCACTTCCACCTGGCCAAGCGGGCGCTGCAGGAGGAGCTGCGCCACATGCTGCGGCACCTGACCGAGCACTCGGTGTGGGCGACGGCGCTGGCTCTCATGGTGATGGACGAGCTGACCGACGCGGTCTGGGAGTGGCTGGGCGGCGCGCCGCCCAGCCCCGAGCTGCGGGCCAGGGGCGTGCACCGCCAGCTCGTCACCTCCGCCGACGCCTACCACACGCTGTCGGTGCTGGTCTATCTCGGCGGCCGGATGCGCCGCCGCATGGTCCTGGTGATCGACGAGTTCGAGAAGCTGCTCGGGGGCGAGGGCCAGGCCAGGGAGGACGCGATCAACTCGCTCGAAGAGCTGGTCAAGGTGTTCATCGACGCCAGGGGGCTGCTGGTCTACTGCGGGCCCACCGACAGCCTGCCGCTGGTCAGCCGGGGCACGCTGCAACGCACCCGGGTCATCACGCCCTCGCCGTTCGACCGCGAGGAGGCGATCGAGCTCGTCGGCAAGCGCGGCGACGAGGTGAGCGGGCCGGTCGCCGAGGCGCTGGTGCAGATGACCGACGGCAACCCGCGCGAGATCCTCTCGCTGTTCCGGCGGGCGCAGGCGATCGTCGAGCCGACCGGCAGGCCGGTGACCACCGCCACGATCAGGGAGGCCGTCAGGCAGCGCCACGAGTTCGAGCAGTGGGAGGTGAGCACCACCGTGCGGCGCATCCTGGAGGAGAGCGGGCTCGACTTCCGCACCGGCGTGGTGCTCGCCGCCGACACCGACCCGATCGACTTCTGGGTCCGCTACGCCGACGGCCGGGCCGCGGTCGCCGTGCTCGTCACCAGGTCACTGCTCAGCGCGGGCGACGACGCCCAGCTGGAGCGCAGGGTGGCGGCGGCGCGGGCCAGCCAGGTGCCGTGCGAGCTGATCGCGGTCGTCAACGGCCACCTCACCACGTCGATGCGGGCCGGCGTGTCCAGCCTGCTCGGCCGCCAGCCTCTGCTGTTCAACGTCCAGGACTTCGGCGGGCGCTTCAGGCAGACGCTGGAGGTCGCGCTCAACCGGCTGGCCGCCTCGGCCGAGGAGAACGTCCTGGAGGGGCTGCGCCGCCGGATGGACCGGCTGAGCAGGCAGCAGAGCGCCACCCAGAACATGATCGACCAGCTCCACGAGACGGTCGCCGGGCTCAGGTCGGCCCCGCCGTCCGGCGCCGCCGAGCCCGACCTGAGCGTGCTGCCGCCGGCCGTGGCCGAGCAGTTCCAGCGGGCGGGCGCGCTCACCGAGGCCACCGGCGAGCTCGACCGGCTGCTGCACGACGTCTTCGACAACCCGGCGGGCAGCGAGCACAGCCTGCGCGCCAGGCGCCGGCTGGCCTCGCGTGACCTGATGGAGGCGGCCGGCGCGGCGATGGTGCGGCGGCTGCTGGTGCGGGCGTTCCAGGAGCGGGTGGCGCAGTTCCTGGCCGGCACGCCTGCGGGGCGGCTGAGCCCAGGCCAGGAGGAGGAGCTGCAGGCGATCTGCCGCACGTTCGAGGTGACCGTGCAGTCGCTGCCGTCGGCGCCGCTCAGCGCGGCGGCTCCCCAACGGGGTCCTGCGCATCCGCCACGGCCGGACGAATGCTCCCAGGTGCTGGACGAGCTGGGGCGTCGGGTGCTGAACGGAGTGGTCTCCGCAGTCCGCCCGTGAGCACGCGCTGCCAGCCGGTGTTGGCGGCCACGTGCAGCACGTTGACCACGAGCACGGCCGGCGCGATCACCGCCACCGCCTGCGGATAGGCCGGGGCCAGGGCAAGTGCCAGCAGGATCGCGGTGATGCCGTTCTGCTGGCCGAGCGCGAGACTCACCCGGTCGCGCACCGGCAGGCCGCGGGTGATCAGCAGGCCGCCGACCACGGCCTGCGCCGCGAACGCCGCCACGCCCAGCACCAGCGCCATGACCGGCTCGATGCCGGCGACCAGCAGCGTGCCCATCGCGAACGTGGCCAGGTAGAAGGCGCCGGTGAGCGCGCCGTCCAGCAGCCTGCCCAGCTCGGGGCGGAAGAACAGCCCGATGAGGGCCATCCCGAGGACGAGGAACTGCGCCGTGGCGACCGCCAGCAACGCGATGAGCAGCAGCAGCGAGCCGGTACGCACCATGCCGGGCCGCACCCGGTGACCGGCCCCCCAGCGCCTGGTCAGCAGGACGGCGGCCAGAACCGCGCCGGCGAAGACCAGGTTGAGCCCCAGGTTCGTCAGGTAGCCGGCGTAGCCCCCGCCCGTCGTGCCCAGCACGAGCGAGGACAGGTAGACGGTCAGCAGGGCGGTGATCGGGTCGTCGAAGGAGGCCCAGGCCAGCAGCAGGGACTTGGCGCGCGGCGACATGCGGGCCCGGCCGATCAGCGCGCCCACCGACAGCGGGTCGATCTGGGCCACCGCGAGTGCCAGCAGGATGACCGCGGGATGGCCGAAGAACAGCCACATCACGCCCGCGATCAGCGCCGTCTTCAGCAGCACGCCCACGGTGACGGCGATGACGACCGTCCTGACATCGCCGGAGGCCGACTCCTTGTCGATGCCGTGCACGCTGCCGTACAGGCCGACGCAGAGCAGCGCCGTCACGCCGTACAGGAAGATCGGGTGGCCGCTCGGGCTGCCGAGGCCCAGAGCGGCGACGGCCCAGCCGGCCAGCGCCACGCCGACGCCCTTCGCCAGCCGGTCGGCGGCAGGGTCGGTCAGCAACGGGCGCACGGCCCCTCCTCACAGTGGCTGTCAAGGACGACGATAAGCCCCTGCCGATCATCGGGCCATGAGCGGGGCCGCCACATCAGCCCGTCCCCAGCAGCTCCGACAGTCTGGCCAGCCCTTCACGCAGCCGGTTCTCGGCGACGAACACCTCCGGCTGGAACACCGTGAGCCCGACCGCGAACCCCCGGGCGCCGGGCAGCGGGTAGACGTAGATCGCGCCGGAGACGACGTCGAGGACCAGCCGCGTGATCGGCGCCTCCGACAGCTGCCGCAGCGAGTACGCCAGCTCCGGCAGGTCGGAGCGGAGCCGGGCGGCGAAGTCCTGGTACAGCTTACGGGCGCCCTCGCCGCCCTCGGCGCCGCCGAACCAGGGCGCGAGCGCCGGGCTGTCGATGACGTCGGCCGCGCACAGGAAGCGCCAGTCGCGGTAGACGGCCACGTAGTGCAGGTCGTTGACGTCCACGAGCGAGCCGAGGCAGCTCACCAGGTCGGCGACCAGTGTGGGGTCGGCCGCCTCGCCCGCCGTCGTCCTGAGCACCGCCGGCTCGATGCCGGGCGTCTCGCGCGGGCTGCGCCGCCCGCCGGGCAGCTGGTCGGCCTGCAGGTAGACCTCGGTCCTGATGCGGCTGACGAGCCGGGCGACCTGCTCGTCCATCTCCTCGGCGGCGGCGAGGTCGCGGGTCATGCCGATGAGGAACTCCTCCTCGAAGACGTGCCCGCACTGCACGGCCGCGTCCTCGGTCATGACGAACGTCCGCATCAGCTCGCCGGTGCCGAAGTCGCGGACCAGGCCGTCGAGGCGGACGTTCTCGGTGACGAGCTGGCGGAAGGCCCGCTCGAGCGACCTGCGCTCCTCGTCGTCGCCCTCGGCGATCGTGAACACGTGGAAGCCGCGGTCGTAGAAGGCGAGCACCTCGATGTCCGGCAGGCCGGGCAGCGCCTCTTCGCAGAGCGTGACCAGTCGTTCGTGCCCGATGTGGGCGAAGGGCGAGCGAGTCGTCCTCAAGTCCGCCTCCCGCATGTCAGTTCCCGAGGATCTCGATCTCGACGGCGTGCCGGACGCCCGCCTCGGCTCCCGGGTGGCCGACCAGGCGGCGCCGGGTGTTGGTCAGGTTCTCCTGCACGGCCAGCGTGCGCGGATGCTCGGGGCCGAAGGTCCTCGACAGACAGTCCCACGCGCGTTCCTCCAGGACCAGGGCCTCGGCCGGCTCGTGCGCCACCAGCCGGCCGGCCAGCGTCACGGCGGCGGCCAGCGTGTACGGGTGCCGCGTCCCGAGCCGCCTGCGCAGCGCCTCGTGCGCCTGCCTGGCCGGCTCCAGCGCCTCGGCGTCCGCTCCCGCGGCGGCCAGGTAGGTGGCCAGGTTGACCCGGGCGGCGTGGGTGAAGGGGTGCTCGGCCTGCATGGCGGCCAGGCCGTCGGCCACGTGCCGCGCGTTGCCCGCCGCCTCCGCGTGCTCGCCGCGCGCGTGCAGGTCGGCGGCGAAGCCGGCCTGGCAGAGCAGCGCGTACAGGTGCCGGCCGCCGACCAGGGAGCGCAGCTCCTCCAGCGTCTCGCGGTCGCGGGCCAGCGCCTCGAAGGGGCGGCCGAGCATGCGTTCGGCGGCGGCGAGGCTGCTCTGCATGCGCAGCATGAGCAGGGTGCGCGGGTCGCCCTTGGCGCTCCTGCTCGCCAGCTGGTCGAGCCCGGCGCGGAGCAGGTCGTACGACTCCTGGTAGCGGCCGAGGTCGCGCAGCAGCACCCCGGCGGTCAGCGCGGTGCGCCACAGCCCGAGGTCGCTCTCGCCGAACAGCGCCCGCCGCCGGTCCATGCGCTGCCTGGCCAGCTCGTACGCCCGGTGCGGCCGGCCGTTGAGCGAGGCCGACAGCGCCAGGCTGTTGAGCACCTTGCTCGTCCACTCGTGGTCGGGGCCGAACACGCGGTGCATGCCCTCGTACGCCACCGAGTCCCAGTGGTAGGCCTCGTCGAAGTCGCCGACGGCACGCAGGTCGGCCGCGTGGACCTGGGCGGCGATGTACCGGAGCGGATGGCCGCGCCGGTCGCCGCTGAGCTCCTGGAGCGCCTGCCCGGACAGCGCGTAGGCGGTCTCGGGCCGGTCGAGCACGCGGTGGACGTTGGCCAGCTCCATGCGCAGCCGGTTGACCAGGTCGGGCCTGGCCTCCGCGCCGGGCGCGGTCCAGCTGCGCAGCGCGCGGTCACCGATGGCGACCGCCTTGTCCCAGGCGCTGCGGTCGCCGAGCAGGAACAGGAAGCGGACCTGCCCGATGATCCAGCGCCTGACCATCTCCTCGCCGCACTCGATCGCGCCCGACGGGAACACGTGCCTGCCCAGCTCCAGGTACATCCCGGCGTCGGGGCCCTCGGTGTCGGCGGGCGCGTGCCTGGCCAGCAGCGCGAGCACCTGGCGGCGGCGCTCCTCGACCTGCGCGGCCGGCATGCGGGCGCGGACCAGGCTCGCGGTCACGCGGTGCACGCGCAGCCGCCCGCCGGGGCCGGGCTCGGCCCTGGCCAGGGCGTGCTCGTGCAGCAGGCGCAGCAGGGCGTCCACCATGAGGCCGTCGCCGTACTCGCCGATCAGCGCGACCGCGTAGTCGCGCGAGGCGGTGGAGTGGGCCAGGCTCAGCGGGACGCCGTCGGAGGAGACGAACGTCAGCGCCTCCAGCAGCCACGGGGCGCCCTCGCCGCCCGGCACCCCGCGCAGCAGGTCGAGCATCAGCTCCACCATGACGGCGTGCACGTCGTCGGGGCGGCCCTGCTCGCGCAGGTCGCGCCTGATCCGCTGGTAGGTGAACAGGAAGCGGTCGACAGTGATCGTCCGCAGGTCGTCGATCGTGCGGCGGGGGCGCTGCGCGCTGGTCAGCTCGCGCTCCATCCACGCCCTGGCCAT
Organism: Nonomuraea sp. NPDC049504; assembly: GCF_040676845.1. Lineage (NCBI taxonomy): Bacteria > Bacillati > Actinomycetota > Actinomycetes > Streptosporangiales > Streptosporangiaceae > Nonomuraea > Nonomuraea sp. NPDC049504. The sequence goes on along the minus strand of NZ_JBFAPT010000036.1, from coordinate 14,025 downwards.
GGACAGGGCCAGCGGCAGGTGTTCGACGGTGGCGGCGACCTTGGCCGCGCCGCTCTCGCTGAGCAGCTCGTCGCCCGAGGTCAGCAGCTCGACGGCGTCGGCGGCGGCGAGCTTGCCGACCTCGACGGGGCTGAAGTCGCCGGGCCAGCCGGTCGCGCGGGAGGTGACGATGACATGGCCGTACGGGCCCTGCGGGACGAGGCCGGCGATGGCGTCGGGGCGATCGGCCTCGTCGAACACCAGCAGCCAGCGGCCGGACTCGGGGCTCGCCAGGTGCTCCTTCAGCACGGTCACCGCGTCCTCGCGGGGCGGCAGGCCCAGCTCCTGGCCCAGCCTGCGCAGCCCCTCGCGGGCGGAGTAGACGTCCTCGGCGTGCAGCCAGTGCACGACGTCGTACGCGCCGCGGAAGCGGTGGGCGTACTCCAGGACCAGCGCGCTCTTGCCGCGACCTGCCGGGCCCGTGACCACGCAGCGTCCCGTGCCGTCCCACCGGGGTCCCAGCTGGGCGCGCAGCTGGGTCAGCAGCGCCTGGCGGCCGGTGAAACCCTCGTCGCGCTGCGGCAGCTCCGACAGGGCGGGGCCGCGGCCGGGGAAGCGGGCGGTGCCCGTGCCCTCGCCGCCGGCGACGTACGCGCCGCCGACCCCGAGCGCGGCCTGCAGCTCGGCGGCGGCCTCCGCCTCGTGCAGGCCACGCAGGTCCAGCTCCACCTCGCCCGCCGGTGCGGCGCCGGCGCCCTTGCCGTCGACCAGCACGCGGATCAGGCCGCGGCCCGGCAGCGGCGCGGCCCGGCCTCCCCTGCGCTGCCAGTCGAGGCCCGACGGCTCGCCCGGCGGGCCGACGACCAGCACGGCCGTGTGCGCGTCGCCGGCCAGCAGGTCGACCGGCGTGCGCGAGAGGTAGTCGGCCTTGGTGAGGCTGTCGGCCCTGACGCCCCACAGGTCGAGCTGGGCGGCGATCCACTCGGCCCACACGTCGTAGCCGGGGACGTACACGATGGAGACGTGGCGCAGTGTCGTGACCGCGCCGCCGCTCAGCAGCTCGACCAGGCGTTCGTAGGCGGCCCGCTGAGTGCCGCCCGAACCCGGCGGCTCGGTGAGGACGGCGAGGTCGTCGGAGAAGTAGGCGGCGCTGTCGTAGGGCACCTCGACGGCGATGTCCGTGCCGAAGCCGGCCGTGGCCCGCTGCCTGGCCGTGCGCAGCAGGTCCTCGCCCTCGTGGGAGACCATCGTGGGCAGCGGCACGACCGGGGTGCCGGCCGCGCGCATCTGGCGGGCCGTGGCCGCCGCCTCGTCGATGCCGTACGGGCTGAGCCAGAAGCACACCACGGCGCTGTCGCAGGACCGGATCACCGGCGACGGCTCCGCGCCTGGCCTGAGGTTGACCAGCACGTAGTCGTAGGGGGCGGCGGCGTCGATCTCCTCGCCGGTCAGCACCGCGTGCCGCACGACCTGGCCGGGCAGGTCGACGGCGATCTCCAGGCCCGACCAGTCGCCGGGGCCCGCCGTACGCGGCTCACCAGGGCGTTCCGGCAGGAAACGGCTCAGGTAATGGCGCAACGCGGGCGCCTGCGGCTCCTCATCGAGCACGAGGACGCGTTTTCCCGCCTCGGCGAGAAGAAGTGCGCAGTTGCACAGCGCCATGGTGCGGCCGAGGCCGGCCCGGGTCGAGAAAAAACCGATCACACGAGCTTTCGTCATCGTGTCCACCGCCCGCGCCTTCGCTCTATGCCGACATCGCGCCCTCGGACCTAATCCTTACCTGCGCCGGGCAGGCATGTGTCGTGACCGAGGAAATAAGTTTCCGATGGATCGTCCGTGTCCGCCAGCAGCCTGCGCACGGCGCGGCTGAGTGCGCTGTCGGGCAGCTGCGCCACCGCTTCCAGGTCGAGGTCCGACAGGTCCGGCAGCTCTGAACGGAGAATCTCATCCACCTGTCCCCCAGGACCGAAATCGTAGTCAATTTCCGGTTACTCGGATATTATCCGTTGAGCGTTTCCCGGAGCATTGGACAGCAGTGCATTTATTTCCCGCAGCCATGCCGGAGAGTTTTCGCACATTCGTTCTCAAAGTCCACAGCCGGTGTGATCTGGCCTGCGATCACTGTTACATTTACGAATCCGCTGACCAGAGCTGGCGTGACCGTCCCCTCATGATGAGCGCCCGCACCGCCGCGGCGACGGCGGCCCGCATCGAGGAGCACGCGGCGGCCCACGGGCTGCGCTCGGTCAACGTCGTCCTGCACGGCGGGGAGCCGCTGCTGTGCGGGCCCGCCCACCTGCGCACCCTGCTCGCCACCTTCGCCGGGATGTCCGTCCGCGCCCACCTCACCGTCCAGACCAACGGGCTGCGGCTCGGGCCCGCCTTCCTCGACCTGTTCGACGAGTTCCGCGTCCGGGTCGGCGTCAGCATGGACGGCGGGCGGGCCGCCCACGACCGGCACCGCAGGACGCGTGCCGGGCGCGGCAGCTACGACCGGGTCAGGGCCGCCGTCGAGACGCTGGCCGCCCGCGAGGGGCGCTTCGCCGGGCTACTGTGCACGATCGACCTGCGCAACGACCCCGTCGAGGTGTACGAGGAGCTCATCTCCCTCCGGCCGCCCGCCGTCGACTTCCTGCTGCCGCACGGCAACTGGTCGCAGCCGCCGCCCGGACGGGTGCCCAGGGGCGGGACCCCGTACGCGGACTGGCTGATCGCCGTCTTCGACCGCTGGTACGGCGCGGTCCCGCCGGAGACCTCCGTACGCGTCCTGGAGGGGATCCTCGTGCTGCACCTGGGCGGCCGGTCGGGCACCGAGGGCATCGGGCCAGAGCCCGCGGCCGTCGTGGTCGTGGAGAGCGACGGGTCGATCGAGCAGAGCGACGCGCTCAAGTCCGCCTACCAGGGGGCCGCCGCGACCGGGCTGCACGTCGCCACCGACCCCTTCGACGCCGTCTTCGGCCTGCCCGGGGTGGCCGTCCGCCGGCCGCCTCCGTCCGCCTGCCTGGCCTGCCCGCGCGTACGGGTGTGCGGCGGCGGGCACGTCGCGCACCGCTACCGCGACGGGGCCGGCTTCGACCGGCCCAGCGTCTACTGCCCCGACCTGTACCGGCTGATCGGGCACATCGGCTCCAGGGTGACCGGCGACCTCGCCCGGCTCGGCGGATGATCCGCGGCTTCGCCCTCTCCCCCGCCGCACTCGACGACCTGGCACGCGGCGGCCCGGTCCCCGGCGACCCGGCCGCGATGGAGCGCGGCAAGAACATCCTGCTCCTGCACGCGGTCGTCGCCCGCAGCCGCGCCCTGGACCACCCAGGCGCCCCGGCCACCGCGGACGCTTACCGGCTCCTTGCCCGCATCCAGCAAGCCGCCCCTTCCGCAGCGGCGGAAGCTTTGGGCTACCCCCTCCTCGGCACCTGGGCCTCCACCACAGTGGCAGCCCTGAACCGCGGAGAAGACGCCACTCCCCAACGCCTCGCCGCCCTCGCCGCCACCGCCGCCCTCATGGCCGGCATCCCCGGAACAGCTTCTTTCACCACAAGCACGGAAATGGCCGAACTCCCCGGCCTCGGCCGCCTCCTCCTCCCAGGAGTCCCCGCCAACGAACCGGTCACCCTGCTCATCCCCACCCCCAGCCCGCCACGCGCCGCCGCAGACTCCCCAGCCAGCCTCACCCCTCACCACCAGCCGGCGGCCGCCGCAAGCGGGCCAGCCGACCCCACCTCTCGCCACCAGCCGAGCGCCATCGGCGGACCGGTCGGTCCCCCTTCCGCCTGCCTTGAGGTGGCCGGTGAGCGCTTTCCTCTCCCCCATGACCTACGCGTGACCGTGGCGGTCGGTGGGGCGCGGTGGGAAGGGGTGCGGGACGTCGGGTTTCTGCTGGATGATGTGGATCCCTGGCGGTTTCCTGGGCCGATTCAGCCGTTGGGGCGACTGTCCGACGTCGAGGCGGAGGCTTGGGGGGCGGTGCTCGATCAAGCCCGGGGAGTGCTCAAGGCTCGGCATCCGGGGGTGGCGCGGGCGCTGGAAGGCATCACCAAGGTCGTGGTGCCGATCGCGCCGCCTGAGGCGGGCACGCGGAGTGCGACGGCGCGCACCGCGTACGGGAGTGTCGCGATGTCGTGGCCGCATGACCCGCGGTCGGCGGCGCTCACGCTGGCCCACGAGGTGCAGCACGCCAAGCTGACCATGCTGATGGACCTGTTCGACCTGGTACGTCCGGGCGCGCGGGGCCACTACTACGCGCCCTGGCGCGACGACCCGAGGCCGGCGGCGGCGCTGCTGCAGGGTGCGTACGCGCACATGGGGGTGGCCGGGTTCTGGCGGGCCGAGCGCCACGTGGCGGCCGACCCCGAGGTGGCGCACAGCGAGTTCGCCCGCTGGCGGGACGCGGCGCACGAGGCCTGCCTGACCCTGCTCACCAGCGGCACGGTCACGGCGCTCGGCCGCCGCTTCGTCGAGGGCATGCTGGAGACGCTCGCGGCCTGGCGAGCGGAACGCGTCCCGGCGGAGGCGTCGGCGCTGGCCCACCGCGCCGCCACCCGCCACCGCCTCCAATGGGCCGCCCGCCACGACACCTGACCCATCGGCCTCACTTGCTCAGAGGCGCACGTCACGACATGACGAACGCCGACCGGCAGGAGACGCGGGCCTCGGCTCACGTGCGAGCCGGCGGGAGAACGCTGAGGCAGTCAGCGGCCGGCCAGGGGCGGCGGGCGGTGCGGGTCAGGACCTCCCGGCGCATGCAAAGGCACGGTAGGCAGCGCGGGTCAGGGCCTCCCGATGGGGGGTGAAGGCGCGGCGGGCAGTGCGAATCAGGGCCCCAGCGGAGGCGAAGGCGCGGCGGGCGGTGCTGGTCAGGGCCTCTTGGTGGGGGTGAAGGCGCGGTGGACGGCGGCGGCGAGGGCGGCGCGGCGGCGGTTGTGTTCCGCCTCGGGGTCGTCTTCTGTCGCGGTGTAGATGATGCCGGCCGGTGACCAGGTCATGGCCAGGGCGATGACCATGGCGTGCACGTCGGCGGGGTCGAACGCGGGATCGATGTGGCCGGCGGCTTGGGCCTCGGCGATGGCGCCGGCCTTGGGCACCTCATCGGCCGCGGAGAACAGGTAGCCGGTGGGGGTGCGTTCGAGCCTGGCCCAGGTGGCCAGGCGGACGAGCTGCGGCCGGTCGAGGTAGGCGTCGTAGAGCCGGACGGCGTAGCCGGGCAGGTCGTCGGGGGTCAGCGGCGCGACGTCGAGCACGCCCTGGACCTGGTCGGCCAGGACGGCGTCGAACAGGTCCTCCTTGCTGCCGTACTTGGCGTACATGACGGCCTTGCTGACCTTGGCCTCGGCGGCGATGCGATCGACGCGGGCGCCCGCGATGCCGTAGGCGGCGAACTCGGCGGCGGCGGCGTCGAGGAGGCGCCGCCTGCTGGCCTCTCCTCTCCCCATGCGGGCGATTCTAGAACGAACTGGTTCGTTTGCGCGAACCGCGCGGATGGGGTTACGGTCGGTCGCATCAGAACAAACTAGTTCGTTTTGGAGAGACAACCCTGATGACTGCTCCCCTCACCCTGAGCCCCTCCGAGCGTCCCGCGCCCGCCTTCCTCGGCGACGGCACCCCCAAGCGGCTGCTGATCGGCGGCGCCTGGGTGCCCGCGCGGTCGGGCGAGACGTTCGAGACCCGCGACCCGGCCACCGGTCAGGTGCTGGCCGACGTGTCCGCCGCCGGCCCCGACGACGTCGCCGCCGCCGTGGCCGCCGCCCGCCGCGCCTTCGAGGCGCCCTCGTGGGCGGACATCACCCCGTACGAGCGCAGCAAAGTGCTGCTGCGCATCGCCGACGTGATCGAGACGCACACCGAGGAACTGGCCGTGCTCGACTCGCTCGACATGGGCGGGCCGCTGTGGCTGACGCGCTGGATGGTGGAGCACGCGGTGGAGGTGTTCCGCCACTACGCGGGCTGGCCGACGAAGATCTACGGGCGGTCCGGGCCGTCGGACCCCTCGACCCTCGCCTACACCGTCCGCCAGCCGCTCGGCGTGGTCGCCGCCATCACCGCGTGGAACGGCCCGATCCTGCAGCTCGCCTGGAAGCTGGCCCCCGCGCTGGCGACCGGCAACACGGTCGTCGCCAAGCCCGCCGCCTGGTCGCCGCTGTCCGCGCTGCGCGTCGGCGAGCTGCTGGCGGAGACCGGGCTGCCGGCCGGCGTGGTGAACATCGTCACCGGCGGCGCCCCGACGGGCGAGGCCATGACGGGCCACCCGGACGTCGACAAGATCTCCTTCACCGGCTCGCTCGCCGTGGGCCGGCGCATCCTGGAGGTCTCCAGCAGGGACCTCAAGCGCGTCACGCTAGAGCTGGGGGGCAAGTCGCCGACCATCGTCTTCGACGACGCCGACCTGGAGGCGGCGGCGAAGGGCGCGGTGGCGGGGTTCGCGCAGGGCAGCGGCCAGGGCTGCGTGGCGGGCAGCCGCATCTTCGTGCAGGAGCCGGTCCGTGAGCGGTTCCGGGAGCTGCTCGTACGGGAGATGCGCTCGTACGCGCTGGGCGACCCGTTCCATCCCGGGACCAAGGCCGGGCCGCTCGCCACGCGGGAGCACTTCGACCGGGTGGCGGCGTACCTGGACGTGGCCAGGGAGGAGGGCGGCGTCCTGCACACCGCCGGCGAGCTCGGCCACGGCCTCTACATGCCGCCCACGCTGGTGGAGCAGGCCGGTCCCGGCGCCCGCGTCGTACGGGAGGAGATCTTCGGCCCCGTCGCGGCGCTGCTGACCTTCACCGACCTCGACGACGCCGTCGCCCAGGGCAACGACACGATCTACGGCCTGTCGGCGTCGGTGTGGACCAGGGACCTCGGCCGCGCCCACCGCGCCGCCGCCCGCCTGCGCGCCGGCACCGTGTGGATCAACACCTTCGGCGAGATGAGCGCGGGGAGCCTGCCGTTCGGCGGGTTCAAGCAGTCGGGGCTGGGCCGCGAGCACGGCCTCGAAGTCCTGGACGCCTACACCGAGACCAAGACCGTCATGGTCCGGCTCTGAGTCCGGCCCTGAGCCCGGCCCCCGAGTCCGGCCCCCGAGTCCGGTTCTGAGGGGGCTTGACCTCGCCATGGCGGTATCCGTGCCCGCCGTGGGGCCTGCGCAGGTCTGGCCGGGTAGGGCGCAGCTCATGACGAAGAAGCGGAAGCAGGAGCCGTCCGTCGGCGACGAGGTCACCTGGAAGAGCCACGGCTCCACCGCCCACGGCAAGGTCGAGAAGAAGGTCACCGGCAGGCAGGAGGAGGCGGGCCGCACGGTCGCCGCCTCGCCCGATGAGCCCCAGTACGTCGTCCGCAGCGAGAAGAGCGGCAAGAAGGCGGTGCACAAGCCGTCGGCGCTGCGCAAGGGCAAGGGGTCGCGGTGAGCGAGGATCACGAGACGGTCGCCAAGGAGTTCGGCGAGGCGGTGAACATGACCGCCAAGGAGCTGGAGCACTGGCTGGACAGCGACGACTCCAAGGCGGTCGGGCAGAAGGACGGCGGCGGCGAGTCCACCGGCCACGAGTCGGGCCGGCGGATCGTCCAGCTGCTGCGCGCCAAGAGGTCCGACCTGACGGATGACGACTTCGCGCACATGCGCAAGGTGGTCGGCTACGTCCACCGGCACCTGGCGCAGCGGCCCTCGGGTGACGTCAAGGAGACCAAGTGGCGCTACTCGCTGATGAACTGGGGGCACGACCCGCTCAAGTGACGCCCACCGAACGAGCCGGCTCGCCACTGACCTGGGCCAGGTAGTCGGCCAGCTCGCGTGGGCGGGAGACCATCACCATGTGGCCGCCGGGCAGCTCGTCGGGCACGATGCCGAGCCGTTCCTTGACGTGCCGGCGGACGAAGTCGGGGGTGAAGAGGCGGTCGTCGCGGCAGAGCGCGTACCGGGTGGGGACGTCCGGCCAGGCGGGCAGCGGCCACGGCGCGCCGGTGGCCCGGTCCATGCTGAGGTCGCCGGCCGCCGCCGCGTCCTCGGCGGTCACCCGGTCGGCCAGGTCGCGCGGGACGTCGTTCCAGAACAGCTCGTACTCGTCGTCGGTGCCGGACGCGGGCCGGCCGCTGCGCTCCCACCAGGCCTCTGGCGACTCCCCCGGGCTCGGGATCATGGCGGTGACCAGCACCAGCGCGGCCACTTCGAGGCGGGCGCAGACCAGGGGCCCCACGAAGCCGCCCCACGAGTGCGCCACCACGACCAGCGGCCGCCGCTCACCGACCGCCTCGACGACGGCGTCGGCGTAGGTCCACAGGTCCGCCTCTGGGTCGGACATGGGCAGGGTGACGGCGACGGTGTCGTGGCCGCGGGCGCGCAGCTCGGGTTCGAGCAGGTGCCAGTCGTACGCGCTGCCACCGCCGCCGTGGATGAGAGCGAAAGTCGTCATACCCGTACGGACCGGCGACGCCCCGGAAACTCATCGGCCGTGCTGAAGCGTGACCGAGAAGCACGCATGGGGCCGCCGAGCGTGACCTCCTGCTCGCGGCGCCGGCATGAGGACGCCCCCGGGCGCGGCCGGGGGCGTCTGCGGAATGTCAGGCGACCAGGCGTTTGCGGAGCAGTTCCTTGGCCTGCTCCGCGCCCTTGTGGCTCTCGGCCTGGGCGCGGCGGAAGAAGCCGGCCAGCTCGTCGTCGCCCGTACGCTCGGCGTCGGCGATGTAGTTCTCCAGCCGCAGCACGTTGCTCAGGCACTGCTCGACGAACCAGATGAGGTTGTAGTCCTTGTCCTGGGTGCCGGTGACCTTGCCGGTCTCCTGGCCTGACGGATTCATGTGTCTCCTCCTAGCCTTCGGACGGTCGGGTCCCCCTCGTGGACCGGCGGCGTGGCCGGTCGCCTCCGTCCTCCTGCCCGGCAGGCGCGCGTTATGCGCTCTCAGCGCCTCCGTGTGGTGAAGTCCAGCAGGAGGGCGGCGGTGCGCTGGGGGTCCTCCAGGATGGGGGTGTGTCCGAGGCCGGGCAGCAGCTCGACCGTCGCGCCCGGCACCTTCCGGTAGTCGGCGGCGGAGGACGAGCGCCATCTGCCGTCGTCCGCGCCGAACAGCACCAGCAGCGGTTCGCCGAGGCTCGCCAGCCTTTCGGGCAGTGCGCGTTGCCGCAGGTACTCCGTGGTCTCCCGCATCGTCGTGGTGAGGGTGTGGAAGGTCATCAGGCGGACCTCGTCCACGAGCTCCTGGGGCACCTCGAAGCCGGGACGGCTGAACGCGGTGCGGCCGAAGCGGAGGATCTGCTCGTCCTCGGGTGGCCACCGCGCCGGGTCCAGGGGCAGCGGTTCCTGCGGGATGTACGCCTCCAGGCTCGGCCCCGTGTTGATGAGCGCGAGCGCGTCCACCAGGCCGGGCCGCAGCTCGGCGAGGGCGGTGGCCACCACGCCGCCGCTGGAGTGGCCGGCCACGACGGCGTGCTCCATGCCGAGCCGGTCGAGTGCCTCGCCGACGCGGCGGGCCTGGTCGGGCGTCGCGTAACTGCGGTCGTCCGGCTTGCCCGACCTGCCGTGTCCGAGCAGGTCGATCCTGATGACGTGGTGCCGCTCCGCCAGCAGCGGGACCATCGCGTCCCACGAGCGGAGCGAGGAGGCGGAGCCGTGGACGAGCAGGAGTGCGGGCGCGTCGCGCGGGCCGTCCTGGCAGACGTGGAGCTCCCCGTCGTCCAGCGACAGCGTGCGGCTCCCGGTGGCGCCGGCGTCCTGTGACGGCGCGGGTCTCTCGCTGGAGCCGGTGTCCTGTGACGGCGCGGGTCTCTCGCTGGAGCCGGTGTCCTGTGACGGCGTATATCTCTGGGCGGGGCCTGCGCTCTGCGCGCGCGGCCCGCTGTCGGAAACAGTCATGCCGTCACTGTGGCGTCGGCCGGGTGGCGGCGTATTGGACGAATGTTCCCCCGTCGGCGTTACCGGGCGTCGTCCGGCGGGGTGAGGCGGGTCCAGATGGCGGCGAGGGTTTCGAGGTCGTCGTCGTCGAGCCGGTCGAAGAAGAGCCGGCGCAGGTCGCTGTGCTGGCGGCGCCACGCCTTGCGCATCAGGGCGCGGCCCTCCTTGGTCAGGTGGACCTCGAAGCCGCGCCCGTCGTCGGCCGAGCGCCGCCGCTCGATGAGGCCGCGCCGCTCCAGCCGGTCGGCGAGCCGGGTGAACCCGCCGCTCGACATCAGCCGCTGCTGGGCCAGCTCCGACATGCGCACGCCCTTGCGGCCCGCCTCGCCGAGCAGCGCGAGCACGCTGTATTCGGCCATGCTCACCCCGAGGGGCGCGAGCCCGGCCTCGATCTCGCGCCAGATGCGGTCGTGGGTGACCAGGAACCCGCGCCACGCCGCGTCCTCGAGCTCTGACAGCCTCTCCGTCGCCATGGGCAGCACCGTATCGGCCCGCGCACGGCCGCGCCAGCCGCACCTGCCTGCCTGCACAGCAAAGCTCAGCCAAGGATGCACACCACCGGCCCAAGCGACCACCAGCGGAATCTCCCGGAATAATTGCTTGCGCAAGCAGATTAGAGCACAATGACCGAACCCAGAGATAGGAGAACGACATGTCGTTCGAGATCGGCATCATGACGTTCGGCGAGCTGACGGAGGACCCCGCGACGGGACGGCTCCCCTCCCCCAGGCAGCGCGTCCGCGAGACGATCGAGCAGGCGCAACTCGCCGACCAGGTGGGCCTCGACGTCTTCGGCGTGGGTGAGCATCACAGGTCCGACTTCGTCGGCTCGGCGCCGTCGATCCTGCTGGCCGCCGCCGCCGAGCGCACCGAGCGGATCAGGCTGACCAGCGCGGTCACCGTGCTCAGCTCGGAGGACCCGGTACGCGTGTGGGAGCAGTTCGCCACCATCGACCTGCTGTCGGCCGGCCGGGCGGAGATCATCGCTGGGCGCGGCTCGTACACGGAGTCGTTCCCGCTGTTCGGCTACGACCTGAAGGACTACGCGGAGCTGTTCCGCGAGAAGCTCGGCCTGCTGCTCGCCATCCGCGACCGCAACCCGCTCACCTGGCGGGGCCGCTTCCGTCCGCCCCTGTACGAGGCGGACGTCGCGCCGCGCGCCGACGGCGGCACAATCCCGATCTGGGTCGGGGTCGGCGGGTCACCGGCGTCGGCGATCAGCACCGGCAGGCTCGGCCTGCCGATGGCGCTGGCCCTGCTGCTCGGGCCGATGACGACGCACGAGGAGACCGTACGGCTCTACCGGGCCGCCGCGGCGGAGGCCGGCCACGACGCCGCCGCGCTGCCCGTCAGCATCAACGCCCACGGGTACGTCGGCCGCACCAGCCAGGCCGCCCGCGACACCATGTACCCCTACTTCGCCAGGGGCATGCTGGACAACAACCACCAGCGCGGGGCCGGTTTCCCGCTGTCGAGGCCGGTGTTCGACGCGCAGGCGACGCCCGCGGCCGGGCTGCTGGTCGGCAGCGCGCAGGAGGTCGCCGACAAGCTGCTCGCCTACCACGAGCTGTACGGGGTGACGCGGGCCATCATCCAGATGGGCTTCGGCGGCATGCCGCAGAAGGAGCACCTGGCCGCCATCGAACGCCTCGGCACCGAGGTGGCTCCCCTGGTGCGCCGCGAGGTGGAGAGGAGCGCGGCATGACCTTGCGCGTCGTGGTGGTCAACGGCAGCCCGAACGAGCCGTCCAAGACGATGGGGCTGGTGGACGTCGTCCTCGCCACGCTGGACGGCATGATGCCGATCGAGGTGGCGCGGATCGACGTCTACCGGCTCGGCCCCGGCTTCACCGGCGCGGCCGAGCGCGACGACGTCACGCCGGAGGTCGAGTCCAAGCTGCGACTGGCTGAGGAGGCGGATCTGCTGGTGGCGGCGGCGCCGGTGTACAGGGGCTCGTATCCGGGGATGTTCAAGCACTTCTTCGACCTCGTGGAGCAGTACGCGCTGGCCGGCAAGCCGGTGCTGCTGGCTGCGACGGGCGGCGGGGAGCACCACGCGCTGATGCTGGAGCACGCGCTGCGCCCGCTGTTCGGCTTCTTCCAGGCGCTGACCGTGCCGGTGGCGATCTTCGCGTCGGCCGGCGACTTCGACGGCACGCTCCTCCTCAACCCGCGCGTCCACGGACGCGTCGAGCTCGCCCTGGCGGACGTGGCGGACCTGCTGCGAGCGCGCGCGACGAGTCCGGCGCCCTCCTGACCACCCCGCCCGAATTGTCCATAGAGATCACCCTTAGCATGCAGGGGTACCCCCGGCCACGGACAGGAGACCCCGCTGCATGGACCTCGCCACCCGCCGGCGCCGGCAGGCCCTCTTCCTGCTCTTCTTCCTCCCCGGCATCGCCCTGTCGTCGTGGGTGACCCGCACCCCCGACATCCGTGACCGGCTGGAGGCCTCCACCGGCGAGATGGGGTGGATCCTGTTCGGGCTCTCGCTGGGCTCGATGGCGGGCATCCTCTGCTCGGGGCGGCTCACCTCCCGCTTCGGCACCCGCCCGGTCATCGCGGTGGGCACCGCCCTGCTCGTCGCCGCGCTGGCCATGCTGAGCGGCGGCACCCTCCTGTCGTCGGTGCCGCTGGTGGTGGCGGGGCTGTTCACGTTCGGGATGGGAGTGGGCGCCGGCGAGGTCGCGGTGAACGTCGACGCCACCGACATCGAGCGCGCCACCGGCCGGACCACCATGCCCATGCTGCACGGCTGCTTCAGCCTGGGCACGGTGGCCGGCGCCGGGGCCGGCATCGCGGCCACCGCCGCCCGGCTGCCGGTGCACTGGCACCTGGCCGCCGTCACGGTGATCGCCGTCGTGCTGATGCTGTACGCCGTCCGCGCCATCCCCGCCGGCACCGGCCGCGCCGCCGCGCAGGACGGCGGGCCCCGCGAGCGGCCGAAGCTGTGGAAGGACGCGAAGCTCCTCATGATCGGCGCGATCGTGCTCGCGATGGCGCTGGCCGAGGGCGCGGCCAACGACTGGCTGCCGCTGCTCATGGTGGACGGGCACGGCGTGGACGCCGCGTCCGGGTCGCTCGTCTACACGGGGTTCGCCGCCGCGATGACGATCGGCCGGTTCTGCGGCACGTACGTCCTCGACCGGTTCGGCCGCACCCTCGTGGTCCGCGCGAGCGCCGTGTCGGGTGCGGTCGGCCTGCTGCTGGTGATCTTCTCCGACAGCGCCGTGCTGGCCGGGGCGGCGGTGCTGTTCTGGGGGCTCGGCGCGTCACTCGGCTTCCCCGTCGCGCTGTCGGCGGCGGGCGAGACCGGGCCCGACGAGACCGCCCGCGTCAGCCTGGTCGCCACCATCGGCTACGTGGCCTTCCTCGTCGGACCGCCCGGTCTCGGCTTCCTCGGGGATCACTGGGGGCTGCGGCCGGCGATGCTGGTCGTGCTCGCGTTCGTCGCCTGTGCCGCCTTCCTCGCCTCCGCCGTCGACACCCGCCGCACCACCCCTGCTGCGGTGGGCGGCGAGGCGTCGTAGCGGCTCAGCGTACGTACACGTCGGGCCTGGGCGGGGTGCTCATGCCGGCGCCGATGAAGAAGCTCGGGTGCGGCGGCTGGTTGTAGGCGGTGTTCTGCCAGGCCAGCGCCACCCGGTACTGCGGGTCGTGCAGCAGCGTGTGGATCTTGGTGGCGGTGGCGTGCGGGGTGGCGTAGATGCGCAGGGCGCGGTCGTCGCTCGTCGGCCAGATGACCTCTTCGCGCCAGTCGCCCAGGATGTCGCCCGACAGGGACGGGGTGGCCTTGGTGCCGTTGTTGGAGTGCACGCCTGAGGCCGTGAGCAGGCGGGTGTCGCCGCCGGTGCCGTACTTGTCGATGCGGGTCTGGTCCAGCAGTTCTCTCACCGGGTCGGCGTCCCACCAGGCCAGGAAGTTCGCCGAGGACGGCTTGCGGCCGACGTTGCCGCCGGTGACGCCGCGCAGGTTCGACTCTGCCGCCGACCAGAACTCGCCCGCCCCGCTCGCCGCCGAGATGTCGCCGGCCACTCCCCGGCCGTTGTCGTTGCCCGAGGCGGTGGACCAGAGGATGCCGCCGTTGCGCGGGTTGATGTAGAGGGAGCCGGGCTGGGAGGTGGACTCGCTGACCTTGAAGTATTCGAGGCCGGACCTGGCGGGGTCGAAGTCGCCGAGGTGCTGGGCGT
>NZ_JBFAPT010000035.1:0-99722 GCF_040676845.1 Nonomuraea sp. NPDC049504 | reverse complement strand
CGGTCGGCGGTCGGCGGTCGGCGGTCGGCGGTCGGCGGTCGGCGGTCGGCGGTCGGCGGTCGGCGGTCGGCGGTCGGCGGTCGGGTGCGCGTCACGCCTGGGTGAACAGCCAGCGGTGGCCTTCGATGTCTTCCACCCGGTAGACCTTGCCGTCGCCGGAGGTCTCCGGCTCGGACAGGATGCGGGCGCCGGCGTCGCGGGCCCGCCGGTAGTGGGCGTCGACGTCGTCCACGTGGACGAGCACGCCGTCGATCACGTACGGGACGGAGAGCCAGCGGCGAGCCGCCTCGCACTCCTCGGCGTGCCGCCGGGGCCCATGGTAGTCGGGCGTGGCCTCGGCCATCATGATCCGGCCGCCGCCCGCCGTGCGCATCTCCAGGTGCCCCACCTTGCCGTCGGGCATGGCGACGCGGTTGACCTCCTCGAACCCGAACGCCTTGGCCAGCCACTCCGAGGCCGCCGCCGCGTCCTGGTAGGTGAGGTAGGGGATGACCTGCTGGTCTGTCATGTCGGGCTCCGTAGTGTCGAGGGCTGTCGTATCCGGCTCTGTCGTATCCTGCTCTGTCGTACTGGATCTGCTATGTCGGGCTCTGTCCGCTTCGATGTCCCCAGACCAGGGCCAGCACGTCCGGCAAGCACCGCGTGCGAGCGCCACGCGGTCGCGAGCGAGGTTCCGAATTCTCCGGCCAAACACCCCTCGTCGGCCACCACGAAGCCGACAAGATCTTCGATGTCCTTCGCAGCCTCGACGGCTCCACTACCCGCTTTCTGGCCGCCTTGCTCGGTAAGCAGCTGAAGTCCCGCGTCATCCTCCAAGCCCAGCGGCCCGCAGCAGGTGCCCTCTCCCCCGCAGTGCGCGCTCGCATGAACGCCGCCACCGACGACACCGTGCCGCCATGCGCAAACTCCTCAAGCGAACGGGCACCCGCCCCGACGCCCTCTTCTGCGCCACCGACCTCCTACGACATCGACGAAGACCGCTACAGCACCCCGGCCCTGACCACCATCTTCCCCGACAAACGCCAGATCGCCGAGACCGCCGTGGACCGCCTCCTGGCCCGCGCCCGAAGCAAAACGGATCTGCCGGCCAACGACACCGGCTTTACCCTGAATGTCCGAGAAAGCACCATGGGCCGCACCTCCCCCGCCTGACCGACACCTGGCCAAGTGGTGCCCTGCGCGGGCAGGGCACGGTCGGAGAAGCGCGCGCCACACCTGAGGTCGAATACTCATTCCATCTCGGTAAGAGGCTTCGGCGCGAAACGCATCGGATCACCGGGGCGGAAGCGTCCCCGCCTGCTCTTGCGGGGCTGAGCTGCGCGGCAGCGTGCCGAGGCCCGAGGAAGGGAGCTAAGGCGAATGGCGACGGCCAACAACGTCCCGGCGAGCACCACTTTCGAGCCCCGAGAACTACGACGCATCTTGGGGAGCTTCGCGACCGGTGTCACCGTCGTGACCGCCGGCGGGGACGAGCCGCGCGGCATGACCGCGAACTCGTTCACGTCCGTGTCGCTGAATCCGCCGATGGTCCTGGTCTGCGTCCTGCGCGACGCCGCGATGCACGAGATGATCCTGCGGCACAGTGCCTTCGCGGTCTCCATCCTGTCCGACCGGCAAGAAGGCGTGGCCCGGCACTTCGCCGACCGCCACCGCCCCCGTGGCCTGGCCGAGTTCGCGAACGTCGCCTGCTTCCCCGGGCCGCGCACAGGGTGCCTCGTGCTGCCCGGCGCGCTGGCGTGGTTCGAGTGCTCCCTTGCCGCGGTCTATGACGGCGGGGACCATTCGATCTTTCTCGGCGAGATCGTCAACCTGGAGCGCGGCTCCGGTGAGGACGCGCTGTTGTTCCATGCCGGCGCGTTCCAGCGCATCAACACCCCTGCCGACTGGCGCGACCACATCCTTCTATGAGTACGGCCACGCGGCCGGCGACATCCCGCCGACGGCGATCAGTCTGGGGGCGATGGTGAACGGATTCATGGGCCGCGTTCTCCGAGCGGTCGGCATGGCGGTGCGGGCCGTGCACGTGGGCGGCATCATGGCGGGTTACGCCCTGCTGTTCGGCGCGGCGGAAGCCCGTCGCCTCCTGGGACCGCGGCGCGCCGGTCACGGTGCGCGGGCCGGAGGCCTGCACGACGGAGACAGGTGGGTCAGGATGCTCACCCGCCTGGGCCCGTCCTACATCAAGATCGGCCAGCTGGTGAGCACCCGCCGGGATCTCCTGCCGCCGGCGGTGACCGGACCGCTTTCGCGGTTGACCGATGCGGCACCGCCTCCCAGCAGGCGCCGGGTCCGGCAGGCGGTCCTCGCCGCTTACGCCGGGACGCGCTGGCCCTTCAGGGAGTTCACCTGGGAGCCCGTGGCCTGCGGCAGCATCGCGACGGTGCACGAGGCCGTGACCTTGGACGGGCGGCGGGTCGCGGTCAAGGTGCGCCGGCCCGGAATCCAGTGGGTCATGGAGCGCGACTTCGCGCTGACGCTGGCCATGATGCGTGCGCTCGGTGCCGTCCCGAAACTGCGCAAGATGCCGTTCAAGGTGATGCACGAGCAGGTCGGCTCGGCGATCCTGCGGCAGCTGGACTTCCCTGCGGAGGCCGCGGCGCTGGCCGAGCTGCGGACCAACCTGGCCGGGCTCGGCAACGTACGCATTCCCGAACCGCTGGCCGACCTGTGCACGCCCGAAGTCGTGGTCATGGAGTACATCATCGGCCTCAGGCGTTTCGCCCCCGGTGACCTGGACGCCGGCACGCGGCGTCAAGTGGTGCAGGCGGTGCTGGCCGCGGTCTATGAGATGTTGTTCATCGACGGCGTCGTCCACTGCGACCTGCATCCGGGCAACCTGTACTTCGACGAGCGTGCCGGCCTGGTGATGCTCGACGCGGGGTTCGTCATCCGGCTGCCCGACGAGGTGCGCCGTTCCTTCGCCGACTTCTTCATCCACATGGCGATGGGCGACGGCTGGACCTGCGCGCAGATCGTGATCGAAAGCGCGGCGCACGTCGCCGACGACTGCGACGTGGCGGGCTTTCGCGCCGGCCTGACCGAGCTCGTCCAGGAGGCGTCCGGAGCGAAGTCCGGCCAGTTCGCGCTCGCGCCCTTCGCCGGCAGATTGTTCGACCTGCAGCGGCGCTTCGGTCTGTTCCCGGCGCCGGAGTTCGCCTTCCCTCTGCTGTCACTGCTGGTCATCGAGGGAATGATCAAAGACTTCGACAGCGGCGTCGATTTCCAGGCCGAGGCCGTGCCGGTTCTGCGGCGCCGCAACATGCTGCGCGACCGTACGGCACAGCTGCACAAGTGAGCATCCACAGTGCCGGCCGGCCCGTTCGCTCTGGCTGACGATCCGCAGAGCAATCTGGAAGAAGACGCTTTCTCCGCTTTCTCCCCATAATTGGCTCCGTCAGCGAACATGGGCTTGCTCGAATCGTAGGCGAAATGGGCATTTTTCTGCACGGCGCCCAGATTGTAACGCGAAGGGCAAGCAACAGGCGACCGGCGAACTTCGGAACAAAGCCGTGGTGATGCCGACGCGAGGAAAGCGTCCCGTGGAATACCGACCCGTCAGGATTTATCCGAAAAAAACGTTGCGTATTCCATGGACCGCCATACGGGGGGACGAGCGTGCGGGCTGCCGGCGCGCCTTGGCCGTCAGCGGACGGCTGACGCTGACGCTCCTTACCGAGCGAAAGGGACAACGTACTATGGCACAACGACGGGGGCTGGACCGGCGGAAGTTCCTGGCGGGAACCGCTGCCGGCGTCGGCGGGGGGATCATCACCGGTGGTTTCGCCTCGAGCGCCGCGGCGGCCACGGAGCCCGACCCGGCGGTGGTGGCCCGCCGGACGAGCACGGCCACGACCGTAGGCCCCGACAGCCCGCAGTACCCGGACCTGGTCCGGGCGCTCAACGCCCGCTACACGGCGGCACCGCGCTCGGTTCACGTGGTGGACGCCCCGCGGCAGGTGCGGGCGATCGTCGAGCAGGCGGTCAGCGCGAACAAGCGGCTGACGGTACGAGGCGGCGGGCACTGCCTGGAGGACTTCGTCTACAACTCCGACGTTCAAATGATCATCGACCTGTCCAACATGAACCGGGTCTACTACGACGAGGCGCGCAACGCGATAGCCGTCGAGTCGGGCGCCACGCTGCTGGACGTCTACGAGAAGCTGTACCAGACCTGGGGCGTCACCGTTCCTGGCGGCATCTGCTACTCCGTGGGCATGGGTGGCCACGTCGCCGGTGGCGGCTGGGGCTGGCTGGTTCGCCGCGACGGCCTGATCATCGACCACCTGTACGGGGTGGAGGTCGTGACGGTCAGGGCCTCGGGCGTCGTCCGCAAGGTGGTGGCGACCAGGGAGGCCGACGACCCCCACCGAGACCTGTGGTGGGCGCACACCGGCGGCGGCGGAGGAAACTTCGGCGTCGTCACCCGCTACTTCTTCCGCTCGCCGGACGCCACCGGCACCGACCCCACCCGCCTGCTGCCCAGGCCGCCGTCGAAGGTGCTGTACGCGGTCGCCGCCTGGGGGTGGGACCAGCTGAACAAGGACAGGTTCATCCAGCTCATCCAGAACTACGCCAACTGGCACGTCACCAACGCGGCCCCGACCAGCCCGACCCGGTTCCTGAGCAGTTTCATGGTGCTCAACCACGTCTCGAACGGCACAGTCGTCCTGCTCACGCAGGTGGACGCCGGCGCACCCAACGCCGAAACCATCCTGAACGACTACCTGACCTTCATGAGCAACGGCGTGGCTCAGCCGTTCATCAGCCAGGTCCGGCTCCCATGGCTGCAGGCGGCCCGCCTGACCGGCACCACCAACCCGCTGCTCAACGACCCGACGCTGCGCGGGGAGTACAAATCCGCCTACATGAAGGCCGCCTTCCCCCAGGACCAGGCGGAGGCGCTGTACAAGCATCTGGCGCGCACCGACATCGACAACCCGAATCTCAGCGTCCAGCTGTCGCCGTTCGGCGGCATGACCGCCGCCGTACAGCCGGGTGACACCGCCTCGGTCCACCGCGGCGCGGCCTTCAAGATGCTCTGGGCGGCGAATTGGAGCGATCCCGCTGACGACGCCAAGAACATCGCCTGGGCCCGCGAGAGCTACCAGGACACCTACGCCGCCACCGGCGGCGTGCCCGTTCCCAATGACGTGACCGATGGATGCTACGTCAACTACCCCGACGCCGACCTCAGCGATCCCACCTTCAACCGCTCCACCTCCACATGGCACGACCTCTACTACAAAGACAATTACCCAAGGCTCCAGCAGGTGAAGAAGAAGTACGATCCACGTGACTTCTTCCGGCACCGTCAGTCGGTCGAACTCCCGCCCTCGAAATCAGCGGGCTGACCGGATCACCCCGCCAGGGCCGGGAATCACCGTTTCCAGGTTCGCATGGCCACCGGCCGGCTCGGCGCAGTCGTCACCGAGCCGGCCGGACGGGCCGTGACAGCGCTACGGGCCCGCACGCCGGCCCTCAGGTCCGGCTTCGTCGTTCTTCATGGATCTGTGGATTCTCCGCAATTGACTGAGCGTCAGCGCGGCGCCGGCAAGCAGCAGCGCGACGGTGAACACCCATTCGTTCGACCCTCCGGGACCGTACACCCTGTTGGGGAAGCCGATGTCGACCGCCGAGGTCTGCCGGCCCGCCTGGAGCTGTCCTTTCCCCATCCCGTACATGAAGATGTCCGTCCGGCTCACCGTGCCGTCCTCGGAGCGGAAGTCCCCGTACCACTGGCAGGACTCGTGGCCGGGGTGCTGGACGCATTCCATGTGCTCGGCCGTGAAGATTCCGGGCACTCCGTCCGCACGCGCCGCCTGGATGGCGGGCCAGACACTCGGCGCCGTGAAGAACGTCAGGGACGCGCCGATGAGAGCGACCGTCGCCCGGAAGGCGAATCCGGGCGGCAGCCGCCTGCCTCGGGTTCCCGCTGCTTTCAAGACACTCTCTCGGGGGCGCAGGCGCAGGCCATCGTCGCCCGTTCCTGGGAATTGGGTTTGCGGTGCAGCAGCATCGCCACCACCATCGGGACGAAGACGATGGCGTTGTAGAACAAGTGCAGCTCGAGCCGGGGCACGAGGAGCTGGATGATGCTGCGCGGCGTCGGGCCGCCGAGCAGATTGGCGCCGATGATGACCTGCATGAGCAGCAGGAAATGCTCGAAGTGGTGCCAGACCTGGATGCCCAGCGAGATGTTCCACCATGTTCGCGAGCGCCCGGTGAAGCCGCGCCTCAGCAGTACGAGACCGATGAGCATGAGCAGCGCGTAACCGTAGTGCATCCATTCCGAGGTGACCAGCCACGGGAAGGGAAGGCCCAGGACCCCACGTGCTTCCGGAAGCGGCCAGTTGAGCACGTAGACCTGATACGCCTGCGCGATGTGCTCGGCCCAATGCGCAACGACGATGAAGGCGAAGAAACCGAGTGCCGGCTTGTGCCTCTCCCCGTTCAGATTCGCAACAAGGCCATACGGCGGGTTTACAGAGGCGCTTGTCATCCGACCTCCCGTTCGACCGGTCAAAACAATTCGATGGGCGTCACCCGCGGTGCGTCCCGGACCGATTCTCCACGGATCACGAGCCGGCGGCCTCTCCCAAATTGCTCACTGCGAAAACCGAATACCACGCGAGTCAGAGAGGGATGTTTCCGTGCTTGCGCTGCGGCTGGAACTCGCGTTTGTTACGCAGCATCGCCAGCCCGTCGGCCAGCACTTTGCGCGTCTCGCGGGGATCGATGACGTCGTCCACCAGCCCGCGCTCGACGGCATAGAACGGGTGCAGGAACTCGGCCGTATAGTCGTCGAGCAGTTGCCGCTGCAGCTCCGCGGGATCCGCGGCGGCGGCGAGCTCTTTGCGGAAGAGAACGTCCACCGCGCCCTGCGGGCCCATGACCGCGATCTCATTGGTCGGCCAGGCGAACGACAGGTCAGCACCGACCGACCGGGAGTCCATGACGATGTAGGCGCCCCCGTACGCCTTGCGCAGGATGACCTGTACGCGCGGGACGGTCGCCTCGCAGTAGGCGTAGAGCAGCTTCGCCCCGTGCCGGATGATGCCCTGATGCTCCTGATCGACTCCGGGCAGGAAACCCGGCACGTCGACGAGCGTCACGAGCGGGACATTGAACGCGTCACAGGTGCGGACGAACCGCGCCGCCTTCTCCGACGCCTTGATGTCGAGCACTCCTGCCCTGACCAATGGCTGGTTGCCGACGACGCCCACGACATGCCCGTCGATCCGCGCGAAGGCGCAGATGATGTTCCGCGCCCACGATTCCTGGACCTCCAGGTACTCACGGTCGTCGACGATCTCCGCGATGACCTTTCGCATGTCGTACGGCCGGCGTCCATCGGCGGGCACCAGGTCGAGCAGGGCGTCGCAGGCCCTATCGGCGGGATCGGCGGCGTCCACGACGGCGGGGAACTCCGTGTTGTTCGACGGCAGCAGCGACAGCAGATACCGGACTTCTTCCAGGCAGGACTCCTCGTTGTCGTGGACGAAACTGGCCACGCCGGAGACGGAGCCGTGCACCTCGGCGCCTCCGAGAGCCGAGTGCGTGACCGATTCACCGGTGACCGCACCGATGACGTCCGGGCCCGTGACGTACATCTGGGAGGTGTCCTTGACCATGAAGACGAAGTCCGTCAAGGCCGGGGAGTAGGCGGCGCCGCCGGCGCACGGGCCGAGGATGACACTGATCTGCGGGATCACGCCGGAAGCCTGCACGTTCCTGCGGAAGATGCCTCCATACCCGGCCAGCGCGTTCAGCCCTTCCTGAATGCGTGCGCCGGCTCCGTCGTTCAAGGCGATGAGCGGTGCCCCCATCGAGATGGCGAGATCCATCACTTTGTGGACCTTGGCGGCATGGGCATGGCCGAGAGAACCGCCGAAGAGCCGGAAGTCCGTCGCGTACACGAAGACCCGGCGGCCGAGAACCAGGCCGGAACCGGCGATGACGCCGTCCGTCGGGGGCCGCTTGCGTTCGAGGCCGAACCCTGTTGCCATGTGGCGCCGGAACAACTCGATCTCGGTGAAGGTGTTCTCGTCCAGCAGCAGATCGATCCGTTCGCGGGCCGTCAGCTTGCCTTTGGCGTGCTGGCGCCTGGTGGCTTCCGCGTCTCCGTCCCTGATCGACTCGCGCCGGCGGCCGAGCAGCTCGGCCAGTTCCCGCAGCGTGTTCGTCCGGCCGGCCGCCGGGTCGTCGAGGACGTGGCCGTTCGCCCCCGGCGCGGCGACCCGCGTGCGGGTGCCGTTGTGCCCGTTGCCCGGCTGATGGCCGTTTCCGTGGGGAGGCGCAGCCGGAGCATGAGCCGCGATCGGTCCAGAGTTGCCGGCATGTGCTCCGGTCATCCCGCCTACCTCTCTCATGAGCAGCATCCGCCACCCGGACGAGCAAGAAAGCAACGTGCGTAGGTTAGGCAGGCGGTGACGAGGGGCGGCCACTCCCAGATTGCCCGATGCGGCGCCTTCAGGGGCTCACCGCCGGCCTGCCGGGAGCAAGCTGAGCACGAGGAAAGAAGACCCCCCGGTGTGGCGGCGCGATGCTGGATCCCATCCGATTGCGCACGGAACCGCACCGGCTTCCAAGGCGGCTGCGCGTCGATCGAACCAGAAGCGAACCTCTTCGACGGCCACAGGAGGAGCACGGGATGTGCGGTATCACCGGCTGGATCTCGTTCGATCGCGACCTGGCACGCGAGCACAAGGTCCTGGATGCGATGACCGAGACCATGGCGTGCCGCGGACCTGACGCCCGCGGCAGCTGGGTCGACCGGCATGCGGCGCTCGGCCATCGGAGACTGGCCGTGATCGACCTGCCCGGCGGGCTGCAGCCGATGACCGCCCGCACGGACGCGGGCGACGTCACCCTGGTCTACAGCGGCGAGGTCTACAACTTCGCCGAGCTGCGCGACGAACTCACCCGGCAGGGCAAGCGCTTCAGGACGTCAAGCGACACAGAAGTCGTCCTCCAGGGATATCTGCACTGGGGGCCGGCGGTCGCCGAACGACTCAACGGCATGTACGCCTTCGCGATCTGGGACGGACGGGACCAGAAGCTCGTCATGATCCGCGACCGGATGGGGATCAAGCCGCTCTACTACTACCGGACGCCTGACGGAGTGCTGTTCGGCTCGGAGCAGAAGGCCATACTCGCCCACCCGCTCGCCAAGCGCGTCGTCGATGCCGATGGGCTGCGCGAGGCGTTCTCCTACGCCTTCACCCCAGGACACGCCATATGGGCGGACATGCGGCAGGTCGAACCGGGCACGATCGTCACCGTCGACGTCACCGGCGTCCGCGAGCGCGCCTATTGGCGGCTGGAGACCCGGCCGCACACCGACGACGCCGGCACCTCCGTAGGCCGCGTCCGGGAGCTCCTCGACGACATCGTGCGGCGGCAACTGGTCGCCGACGTGCCACGGTGCCTGCTGCTGTCCGGCGGGCTGGACTCCGGCGCCCTCACCGCCCTGGCCGCGGCCCACCTCGGCGCCGGACAGGTGCGGACGTTCGCGGTGGACTTCATGGGTCAGGCGGAGAACTTCCGGCCCGACGACCTGCGCGACACCCCGGACACGCCGTTCATCCAGGACGTCGTGCGGCACGTCGGGACCCAGCACGCCGACATCGTGCTCGACCCCAGGACGCTGGCCGATCCCGGCGTGCGCAGGGCCGTGGCCCTCGCGCGCGACCTGCCTGTCGGCACCGGCGACATGGACCTGTCGCTGTACCTGCTCTTCAAGGCGATCCGCGGGAAATCAACGGTGGCCCTGTCGGGCGAGGCGGCCGACGAGATCTTCGGCGGATACCGGCACATGCACATCCCGCAGATCCAGGCCGCACGCGCGTTCCCGTGGATCGCCGTCAACGTCGGCCCCTTCGACAAGGACTCCACCGGGCTCGACCCGCACCTGCTGACGCGGCTGGATCTCGACGCCTACCGGCTGGACGCGTACGACACCGCCATCGGCGAGGTCGGGCGTCTCGACGGCGACGACGACTTCGAGCACCGCATGCGGATCATGATTCATCTGCACGTGACCCGGTTCATGAAATACCTGCTCGACCGCAAGGACCGCATGAGCATGGCGGTCGGGCTCGAGGTCCGGGTGCCGTACTGCGACCACCGGCTCGTCGAATACGTCTACAACGCCCCCTGGTCGATGAAGACCCACGACGGCCGGGAGAAGAGCCTGCTGCGCGGCGCCACCCGGCAGTTGCTGCCGGACTCGGTCGCCTGGCGGCCCAAGAGCCCCTACCCCTCCACCCAGGACCCCTACTACAGCCAGGAGTTGCAGAACCAGGGCAAGGACTTGCTGGCCGACCGCGACCACGACGTGTTCGCCCTGGTGGACCGGGACTGGCTCGAAGGCGCCACGAAGCGCGATCCGGCCGCGGTGGACCGGCTGACGCGCCTGGGCCTGGAGCGCGTCCTCGACCTGGCTGCCTGGCTGGACGTCTACCGGCCCGAGCTCAAACTTCCGTGACCCAGGGTCCCGGCAGCTCGAACCGCAGCCGAGGCCGGCCGCGCGGTGACCACCGGATGACCACCGGATGACCACCGGATGACCACCGGATGACCACCGGATGACCACTGACCGGTTTCGTCTCATGGAAGGAAGTCCCGCCGGATGTCACCGCGCAAGACGGACCCGCTTTTCCGCGCCCAGCTGGTGGACGTCGCCGCACGGCTCCTCGCGCAAGACGGGCCGCAGGCCATGACGGTACGGCGCATCGCCAGTGAGGCCGGCAGCTCGACCATGCCCGTCTACACCTACTTCGGCGGGATGAGCGGCCTGGTACGCGCGATCGTTCACGAGGGTTTCGCGCGCATGCAGCAGTACTTCAGCCTCGTCGGCACCTCCGACGACCCCGTGTGCGACATGGCCCTGCTGGGCCGCGCCTACCGCCACAACGCTCTGGCGAACCCGCACCTGTACGCGGCCATGTTCGGCGGTTCCGCGCTCGCCGGGTTCGAACTGTCCGAAGAGGACCGCCAGTACGGCCGCTACACCCTCGTGGACGTCGTCGGCTGCGCCGCCCGATGCGTCGCGGCGGGCAGGTTCCGCGCAGCCGACGAGGAACTGGTGGCCCACCAGATGTGGAGCGCGATGCACGGCCTCGTCACGCTGGAGCTCGGCGGCTACCTCATCCCGCCCTACGATGCGGAGGTGTGCTTCGAGAACCAGCTCATCAGCCTGATGGTCGGCGCCGGAGACACCATCGCGGCCGCCGGTGGATCGGTCGAGGCGTCCAAGCGACGCATGGCGTACGAACTCGCCCCCCACCTCGCCGACCAGCATGGCGCGGCATCGCCCGCACCGTGAAGTCCCACATCCGGCAGGAATACCGGGAACAAAACTAATTCATTAAATGACGCCATTATCAAACGATGTTATTCGAATTAAATTGGCGCCAGGGCACTCTGGAATAAATCTCGCCGGTCGCGACGCGGCATGCTTGCGCTCAGTGCAACAGCGAAGGGGGCGAGCCAGGACATGCAGAAGATCGCCATTGTCGGAATGGCATGTGTCTATCCTGACGCCGATTCACCGGACGAACTGTGGAAGAACGCCGTCGCCGCCCGCCGGGCCTTCAGGCGGCTGCCTGACGAGCGCATGCGGCTGACCGACTACTGGCGGGCCGACCCGTCCGCCCCGGACAGCTTCTACTCCAGGAACGCCGCGGTCATCGAAGGCTACGACTTCGATCGGGTGGCGCACCGGATCGCAGGAAGCACGTTCCGATCGACCGATCTCACGCATTGGCTCGCGCTGGACGTCGCGGGCCGGGCGCTGGCCGACGCCGGTTTTCCCGGCGCCGAAGGGCTGCCGAGACAGAGCACCGGCGTCATCGTCGGAAACACCCTCACGGGCGAATTCGCCCGCGCCAACCTGATGCGGCTGCGCTGGCCGTACGTACGGCGCACGGTCGGCGCGGCGCTGCGCGAACTCGGCTGGGAGGACGACCCTCTGGGCGAATTCCTGGACGGTCTCGAACGCTCCTACAAGAGCCCGTTCCCCGCGCCGGACGAAGACACCCTCGCCGGGGCCCTGTCGAACACGATCGCCGGCCGGATCTGCAACTACTTCGATCTCAACGGCGGCGGCTACGCGGTGGACGGAGCCTGCTCCTCCTCGCTGCTGTCGGTGACGACCGCGTGCAAGGCGCTGCTGGACGGGGACCTCGACATGGCGATCGCGGGCGGGGTCGATCTGTCGATCGACCCGTTCGAGGTCGTGGGCTTCGCCAAGACCGGGGCGCTGGCCAGGACCGAGATGCGCGTGTACGACCGCGGCTCCAACGGCTTCTGGCCGGGCGAGGGCTGCGGAATGGTCGTCTTGATGCGGGAAGAGGACGCCGCCGAGATGGGCCGCCGCGTCTATGCCACCATCGCCGGCTGGGGCATCTCCTCCGACGGCAGCGGCGGCATCACGCGTCCAGAGATCGACGGCCACCGGCTGGCGCTGCGGCGCGCCTACGAGCGGGCCGGTTTCGGCATCGACACGGTGGCGTTGTTCGAAGGCCACGGCACGGGGACGGCGGTCGGAGACGCGGCGGAGCTGACGGCCTTGTCCGAGACCCGGGCGGAGGCCATCGCGGCGGCCGGTGCCGGCACCCCCGGGGCGCCGGCGGCGCTCGGCTCCGTCAAAGCCATGATCGGCCACACCAAGGCGGCCGCCGGAGTGGCCGGCCTGATCAAGGCGGTGCTGGCGGTGCACCATCGCGTCCTGCCGCCGACCGTCGGTTGCGCGGATCCGCATCCGCTGCTCGCGCGGGACCCCGCGATGCTGCGGGTGCTGCGCAAGGCCGAGCCGTGGCCGCAAGAGGCCGCGCTGCGGGCCGGCGTCACGTCCATGGGATTCGGCGGCATCAACAGTCACGTGGTGGTGGAGGGCGTCGGATCGCTGCGGGCGGCGTCGTTCAACCGGCGCACGCGTGAGCTGGCCACATCCGTCCAGGACGCCGAGCTGCTGCTGGTCGACGGGGGCTCGCCCGGCGAGCTGCGCGAGCGGCTCGCGGAACTGGCCGGCTGGGTTCCCGCGCTGTCGTACGCGCAGCTCGGCGACCTCGCCGCCACGCTGCAGCGCCGGCTGCGCGACCTGCCCTACCGCGCCGCGGCGGTCGTGGAGTCTCCGGAGAACGCGGAACGGCGGCTGCGGCGGCTGCTGGACGTCCTGGACGCCGGCGAGACGACCCTGTTCGACGCCGACGGCGGCTGCTTTCTCGGCCACGCCGGCGGCGAGGGCCGGATCGGCTACCTGTTCCCCGGGCAGGGCTCGGGCCGGGGGCTGAGCGGCGGCGCGCTGCGCCGGCGCTTCGCCGAGGTCGAAGAGGTGTACGAGCGGGCCGCGCTGCCGCGGACAGGCGACACGGTGGCGACCGCCGTCGCTCAGCCGCGGATCGTCACCGGCTCCCTGGCCGGGCTGCGCGCCCTGTCACTGCTCGGAGTGGAGGCGAGCGTCGGCGTCGGACACAGCCTCGGCGAGATCTCCGCGCTGCACTGGGCCGGCGCACTCGACGACTCCGCGCTGCTGAGCATCGCCGGCCTCCGCGGGCGGGTCATGGCCGAGCACAGCGAATCCGGCACCATGGCCGGTCTCACCGCCTCCCCGGAGGCGGCCGCCGCGCTCATCGCCGGCCTGCCGGTCGTCATCGGTGCTTACAACGGGCCGGAACAGACCGTCGTCGCAGGCACGGCCGAGGCGATCGCGACGGTCGGCGCCAGGGCCGAGCGCGCAGGCGTGTCGTGGACGCGGCTGGCCGTCTCCCATGCCTTCCATTCGCCGCTGGTGGCGCCGGCCGCGGCCGTCTTCGCCGACAGGCTGCGCAGCATGGAGTTCGGCCGGATCCAGTCGCCGATCTGCTCCACCATCACCGGCGAGACTCTTGCCGAGGACGCCGACATCCCGGCCCTGCTGCACCGTCAGATCACCGACCCGGTGCTGTTCACCCAGGCGGTGGAGCTGGCCGCCAAGAACATCGACCTGTTCGTCGAGGTCGGTCCAGGACGGGTGCTCAGCCGGTTGACGGCCGAGACGACCGACGTCCCCGCTGTTGCTCTGGACACCGACAGTGAGTCGATCGGCGGGCTGCTGCGGGTGGTCGGTGCGGCGTTCGCCGTCGGCGCGTCCGTCGATCACGAAGCGCTGTTCCACGGCCGCCTGATCCGGCCGCTGGAGATCGGTGCGCAGTTCCGCTTCTTCGCCAGCCCTTGCGAGCAGGCCCCGGAGGTCGGCCTCGAGGGGCATGCCAGTGTTCCGGCGCCCGCTGCCGATACCACCTCCGACGAGGCGGACGGCGGGGCGGACGGCGGGGCGGACGGCGGGGCGCAGGCCGGCGGCCAGAGCGATGGCGACCCCTTGGAAGTGCTTCGCCGGCTGGTGGCCGAACGCGTCGAGCTGCCGGTCGAGCTGGTCTCCGACGACAGCCGCCTGCTCGACGATCTGCACCTGAGCTCGATCACCGTGGGACAGGTGATGGACGCGGCCGCCAAGACCCGCGGCGTCAGCATCCTGCAGCCACCGACCAACTTCGCCACGGCGACGCTGCGGGAACTGGCCGAGACCCTCGACGGCCTGGCCGCCTCCGGGCAGGGCACCGGGCCCTCCCCCATCGTCGAGGGTGCCGCCGCGTGGGCGCGGCCGTTCACCGTCGACCTGGTCGAGGCGCCGTTGCCGCACGGCTCCGCCCCGGTGCGGCCACCGCAGGACCTGGCCGGACGTTCGGAGTGGCTGCTGTACGCCGCAGCGGACAACCCGCTCGCCGAACCGCTGCGAGCCGCGTTGCGGGCCGCCGGCGTGGGATCCGGTGTCCTGGTCTGCCTGTCGGAGGACTGCGCCGAGGACGACCTGCGATCGGCTCTCGAGGGTGCCCAGGCCGCCTTGTCGAACGGGAGCGGTGACCGGTTCGTCCTGCTCCAGCACGGGCGGGGAGCGGCCGGGCTGGCCAAGACACTGCGGCTGGAAGCCCCGCAGCTGCGGGTCACCATCGTGCAGGCGCCTGCGATCGCCGAGGCCGTCGCGTGGGCGACGGCGGAGGTGGCGGCCACCGGCGACTACGCCGAAGCCCATTACGACGCCGACGGTCTGCGCCGCGTTCCGACCCTGCGGGCGATGCCCGTGGCCGCGCCCACCGCCCCCGCCCTGACCGGCGAACCGGCCGTGCGGCTGGACGGCACCGATGTCGTGCTCGTCACCGGCGGAGGCAAGGGCATCACCGCGGAATGCGCGCTGGCGCTGGCCGGCGACAGCGGCGCCCGGCTGGCCATCCTCGGCCGGTCCGATCCCGGCCAGACCCCCGAGCTCGCCGCCAACCTGCGACGGATGCAGGACGCGGGCGTCACCGTCGGCTACTACCGTGCCGACGTCGCCGACGCCGCCGACGTGCGGCAGGCCGTGGCCGCGGCGGCCCGGGACCTCGGGCCGATCACCGCGATCGTGCACGGGGCCGGCCGCAACGAGCCGCACGGCCTGGCGGATCTGGACTTCGACGAGGTACGCGCGACCTTCGCACCGAAGATCGGCGGGTTGCGCGCCGTGCTCGACGCGGTTGAGCCCGAGCGGCTGCGGCTCCTGCTGACCCTTGGCAGCATCATCGGCCGGTCGGGGCTGCGCGGCGAGGCGCACTACGCGATGGCCAACGAGTGGCTCGCAGCCCTCACCCAGGAAACCGCGAGCCGGTACCCCGGCTGCCGGGCCCTGTGCCTGGAATGGTCGGTGTGGTCGGGAGTCGGCATGGGTGAGCGACTGTCCGTCGTGGAGTCCCTGGCCCAGGACGGAATCACCGCCATCACTCCTGAACAGGGCGTGCAGATCATGCGCCGGCTGCTCGACGACCCCACCACCCCTGAGATCGTGGTGGTCAGCGGGCGGACGGGGAACATCGACACCATCCATCGCGACGCGCCGCAGCTTCCGCTGCTGCGCTTCGTGGGCAAGACCCTCGTCCGCTACCACGGAGTCGAGCTCGTCACCGAGATCGATCTGAACGAGGGCACCGACCCCTACCTGACCGATCATCTGCTGGACGGCAATCTGCTGTTCCCCGCGGTGTTCGGCATGGAAGCGATGGCGCAGGCCGCCGCGGCCGTCACCGGCCGCAGGGAAACTCCGGTGATCGAGGACGCGCAGTTCGCGCGGCCCATCATCATCCCGCCCGCGGGCACCACGACGATCCGCGTGGCGGTGGTGGTCACCGGCGACGACACCGTCCTCGCCGCGATCCGCAGCTCCGAGACCGGCTTCGCCGCCGACCACTTCCGCGCCCGGCTTCGCTTCGGGCAGCCCGCCGCTCCTGAGGGCCCGCCGGACCAGACCACGGCACACGTGCCGCCGGTACCGCTCGACCCGGCCACGCAGCTGTACGGTCCCGTGCTGTTCCAGGGCGGCCGGTTCCAGCGGCTGCGCCGGTACCACCGGGCGTCCGCGCTGCATGTCGACGTCGAGGTGGAAGCGCTGGAGCCAGGGTGGTTCGCCGGCTTCCTGCCCGGCGAGCTGCTGCTGGGCGACCCCGGTGTCCGCGACGCCCTCATGCACGGCAACCAGGTGTGCGTCCCCGACGCCACCCTCCTGCCGACCGGGATCGAGCGGGTCCATCCCGGGGGCGATCGGCTGAGCGCCGCCGGGATGCTGCGGTACTGCGCGACCGAGCGCTTCCACGCCGGCGACGACTACGTCTACGACATCGCGGTCCGCGACGAGGCGGGTGAGGTCGTCGAACGGTGGGAGGGCCTGCGGCTGCGGGCGGTGCGCAAGGGCGACGGGCGCGGACCGTGGCCGGCGGCCCCGTTGCTGGGCCCGTTCCTCGAACGAGCCGTGCAGGACGCTACCGGCGGACGCGTCGCCGTGGCGGTGGAGCCCGACGGCGCCGACACCCCGGACGGCGCGGACGACTCGGCCACCGGGACGCGGCGGCGCCGCCTCACCGCGCTGGCCGCGGCGCGTGCCCTCAATGAGGACGTCGACATCCGCTACCGGCCCGACGGCCGTCCGGAGATCGACGGCGACCGGCTGATCTCGGCCTCCCACGGCGCTGGGCTGACGCTCGTCGTCACGGCCGCGACGACCGTGAGCTGCGACGTCGAGATCGCCGCCGAACGGACCGCCGCGCAGTGGGGCGGGCTGCTCGGCCCGTACGAGGCCGTGGCCGGTCTCGTCGCCACTGAGCTGGACGAGAGCGCCGCCGTCGCCGGCACCCGGGTGTGGTCGGCCGTCGAATGCCTGCGCAAGGCGGGCCTCGCACAGGACGCCCCGCTCACCCTCGCCCCCGGGACGCCGGGCGGCTGCGCGGTGTTCGTGTCCGGCGACCTGCTCATCGCCACCTTCGCCACGTTCCTGACCGGACACGACGAGCCGATCGTGTTCGCGATCCTCACGGAAGGACGAGCCTAGATCGCCATGACGGACTATTTCGAGTACCAGCACACCGTCGGCTTCGAGGAGACCAACCTCGTCGGCAACGTCTACTACGTGAACTACCTGCGCTGGCAAGGCCGGTGCCGGGAACTGTTCCTCAAGACCCACGCACCGGACGTCCTCTCCGATCTGCAGGACGACCTGAAACTGTTCACCCTCAAAGTCGACTGCGAGTTCTTCGCCGAGATCACCGCATTCGACGAGCTGTCCATCCGGATGCGGCTGATCGAGCTGGCCCAGACACAGCTGGAGTTCGGCTTCGACTACGTGGTGACGCACTCTGACGGCATCGACAAGCTCGTCGCGCGCGGTCGCCAGCGGGTCGCCTGCATGCGCGGGCCGAACACCCGTACCGTCCCGGCCCGCGTGCCCGAGTCCCTCGTGAAGGCCCTGCAGCCCTACACGGCGGCCGTCCCCGTCTGAGCAGGGCGCGCCGCATCCGCCTGCCGGCTCGCGGATGCGGCGCCCCTCCTGGGCGTCCGGCGCGGCACCCGGGAGAGCGGCAGAGGCGGTGAAGGTTCCTTCCTGGGAACGCGCTCGCGGGGCATGATGGAGGGGTGGCGGGCCGACGATGGCGGCCCTGCCCTGCACCTCCCTGGTGAAGACGACCGAGCCCGACGTTGACCGCGTTCCCCCGTACCTCCCCGTTCCCGTACCCGGGCAGGCGCCCCCGCGCTGCCGTGACGTAAGAGAGGTGCTCACGATGACGGACTTCGTACTGATCCCCGGTGCCTGGTCGGGCGCTTGGGTATGGGATCCGGTGGCCGACGCTTTACGCGAGCGGGGGCACCGAGCGCACAGCGTCACGCTGACCGGGCTCGAACCGGACGCGGAGGAGCCGTCCAGAGTAGGTCTCGACGACCACGTCAAGGACGGGCTGGCGATGCTCTCCGGCCTCGACGACGTCATCCTGGTCGCCCACGACTACGGCGGCATGGTGGCCGGGCTGGTCGCCGACCACGTGCCGGAACAGGTCACCCACAGCATCTACATCGAAGGATTCGTGCCCCGCGACGGCCTGTCCACGCTGGACGGACTGCCCGACAACCAGCTGGCCGCAGAACGGGCGCTCATCGAGGCCGCCGGGGGGCTCTGGCCCGCCCCCGATCACGAGCTCCTGTCCGACGTGCCCGACCTCTCCGACCGGGACGCCCGCCGGCTCGCCGAACGACTCGTCCCCCACCCGGGCCGCACGCTCATCGAGCCGGTCACCGTGAAGCACCCGATCGGCCCGGCGACCTACGTCGTCTGTGACCTCGACCACACCCATGGACTCCTGTGCCCCGCCATCCAGGCGCTGCGATCCGAGCCCGGCTGGACCTTCCGCACCCTGGACGCCGGATACTGGCCCATGGTGTCGGTTCCCGGGCAGCTGGCGGCCCTGCTCGACGAGATAGCGTTCGAGATCGCCTGAGCGTGATCTCACGGCGCTCACTCCGCCGGACCGGGCGAAGCGGCCTCGCTGAGACGGCTCCCCGGCGCGGTGCGGCCGGCGGTGGCCCGTCCGCCGGCTCTGGCGTGGGGCCGGTAGGACAGGAAAGGCCCCGCCATCGCCGTGGTGACCAGAGCCATGACGATCATCATCGTGAACATGCGGGTGTCCAGGATGCCGAGGCTGAGTCCCGCGTTCAGGATGATCACCTCGGTGAGGCCGCGCGTGTTCATGAGCAGGCCGACGGTCGTCGAGTCCGTCCACGTCATCCCGGCCGCCCGTGCCGCCGGGATGACGCCGGCGAGTTTGCCCAGGCAGGCCACGGCGATGATGGCCAGGAGCTCCACGATGCCGCTGCCGCCGAGCTCGCTGAGGTCGACGGACAGCCCGGTGGTGATGAAGAAGATCGGCATCAGCAGTCCGGTGACGTGCTCCAAGGGGATCCGCACGTGTGAGGCGAGGATCTCGACGGAGTCGCGAGGCATGATCAGGCCGAAGGAGAACGCACCGAAGATGGCGTGGATCCCGATCCGGTCGGTCGTGTAGGCGGCCAGGAAGACGCCGGCGGCGATGATCGTGAGCAGTTGAGGTGAGACGCCGCCGTTGCGGCTCATGCGGCGGATCAGGACCCTGAGGAGCGGCCGTACGGCGGCCCAGAGCACGAGGGCGTACAGAGCGGAGTAGCCGAGGACTTCGAGCAGGCGCCCAGGATGGGCGGAGGTCGCCACGACCGAGACGAGCGCGAGCATGCACCAGCTCAGCACGTCCCCGGCCGCGGCGGCGGACAGCGAGATGACGCCGACGGGCGTCAGCTGTAGCCGGTGCTCCACGATGATGCGCGCCAGCACCGGGAAGGCCGTGATGGCCATCGCGGTGCCGACGAACATGACGAACGCCACCTGGTCGACCCGGTGCCCGTCGATCATGGCGTGGTTGCCGTAGAGCCAGGTGGCCAGCACGGCGCCGGCCCCGAAGGGAAAGGCGATGGACGCGAGCGAGACGCCCAGCACGGCGCGGCCGCGAGTGCGGGCGTGGCCGAGGTCCATCTCCCAGCCCACCAGGAACATGAAGAGCAGGACACCGACCTGGGCGATGGCCGACAGCAGGGGGCGGACCCCGGCCGGGAACAGGTGTGTCGTCAGCTCGCCCGGCAGCAGGCCGAGCAGGCTCGGGCCGAGCGCGATGCCCGCGACGATCTCGGCTATGACCCGGGGCTGGCGCAGGCGGCGGATCAGCGGTGCGAGGGCCGCTCCCACCGCCAGCACCACCGCCACGTCGGCGACGGCCAGCACCGAGCTGGAACTCTGCGACATGATCTCCTCGGGTGCTCGTCCGTCGGTCGCCGATCACGGTTCCGCGGACACCTGCGGTGCTCGCTCCGGGCCGCGCAACCCCGGGTTCGCCGTCCCCGAGGTCAGGACCGGGTCCCTTCCTGCGACCGGGGTGGCGTCGATCGTGAGCCGGGACCGGCCGCGGTTGCGGAAGTGATGAACCCACCAGCCCAGGCCACGCACCCCGCAGACGATCACGAGCGCGAAGAACAGGGTGTAGGTGATGTTGAACTGCATGAGGATTCCGTAGACGACCGCGACTGAGCCGCCGAACATGAACTGGGCGCGCGCCTTGAACGGCGTCGTGCCCGGGTCGGTGATCATGTAGTTGGTGAACAGGACGAACGCGACTCCGGTCATCGTGCCGAGTGCGGAGAAGAGCGCGACGTCCCAGACCCAGTGCCGGACGAAGGCCTGGATGGCGAAGCCGCCCATCCAGCCGAGGATGAGGGGCACCTTGCGGGTGAGCATGGCGTTGAGCACGGTCCCGGCGGTGATGATGATCAACGGGATCATCAGCCTGAAAAAGGTGTTCACCTCTTCGGTGAACTCGTACGGCGGGGCGATGCTGACCCAGGAGCTGAAGGCGACCAGGACGACGGTGATGCCGAAGTTCGACGGGTTCATGAAGTGCCGCATCCGCCCGGCGATGGGCGCCTGGAACACATGCTTGCCGGCCACACCGACGAACACGCCCAAGATGATGGGCAGGATCTGGTTGTTGGCGTAGAGCAGCATGTTGACGGCCAGCGCCGTGATGTGCGCCGGGAGCAGGAACTCGTAGACGCCGCGCGGTCCCGATCCCAGGAAGCGCGGCCGGCGCCGCTGCGCCCACGCGCTGACCATTTCGAGACCGATCTCGGTCGTGTATCCCGTGAGCACGGCGATGAACGGCCATAGCCAGGGCTGTTCGAAACCGAGGAGGGTGTAGCCGAAGACGTTCAGGACACTGATCGACAAGGCGAAGTTGCGCAGCGCGAGGTACCGGGGATCGGGCTTCGGCTTGGCGGGGGCGGCCGGTTCGCTCGCCGGGGCGCTGTCGCCGGTGGGGTGGTTCAGGACGGCGGTCATCGGCTGGAGACCTCCTCGGCGGAGTCGGTGAGCATGAGGCTGTGAACGCCGGGCGTGAGCCAGAGCGTCTGCTGGCGCATGGCGCCGTTGATGTCACGCCACCGCACCAGAGCGGAGACCGGACCGGTGTGGGAGCCGAGCCCGAAGCGGACGTCGAAGCTGCGGAATCCGACATGGCCGCCACCGCCGTCGAGCTGCGAGATCTGGGTGCCCTGCGGCGTGGTGATCTTCACCGTCGCGCCGTAGGCGGGAGCGCCGATCCCCTTCAGCCCGTCGCCGGTCTCCCCCGTCCCGGTGGAGGGACGGTAGAGCTTGAGTGTGAGGGCGTTGCCGCGGTTCGGCGACTGGTTGGCGTAGAACGCCGGCGGTCCCCATTGCCGGCCCACGGCGAAGTCGAGGGTGCCGGTGCCGGTCGTGTCACCGGTGGCGACCGCGCGCGTCGGGATCGGCACGGCCAGGCCCAGCTCGGCGCTGATGTCCACGTACTGGCCTTCGGCGTTCCTGGCGTAGAAGGCGATGGCCTCGTGACCCGAGATGTCGTCGCCGGGCTCGAAGTTGGGCCACATCGCCGGGCTGCGCAGGAGCTCGTCGTTCATGGTGGCGGCCTCCTGCAGCCAGTTCCACCGGTTGGCGGTGCCCTGGACGAAGCCGGTGGTCTGGACGACTTCCCTGTCACCGCTGTTGAGGAAGTCGTCGGCCTTGACGTCCCAGCACCAGCCGGTCCAGGCCAGCCCGTACTGCTGGGCCTCCTGGGTGAACGGGGCGACACCGTCGCTGAGTTGCCGCTTCATGTCGGCCTCGTCCTTGGCCTGGTTGACGAAGACGAAGTTGCTCTCCTGCAGGCCCCACGGAACGTTGATGTTGCTGACCAGGAAGTCGAATTTGCCGGTGCGGTTCAGGTCGGTGAAGTCGACGCCCATTCCCTTGAAGGAGCCGTTCCCGATCACGAACGACTTCGGGGTCGTCGGGGAGCGCATCCCCTTGGCCTCCTTGAACCTGATGCGGCCCGGCGTCGAGTCGTTGTACAGCAGGAAGCCGTGCCCGAAGTCGTTGGCGAGGTAGATCTCGGCCAGGCCGTCACCGGTGAGGTCGGCCCCGGAGATCGCGAGCGTCCAGCCGGTGGAGTTCTCGAACGGGATCGCGTTCTTCTCCTCGACGTAGTTCGCCTGCGGATCGGTGCCCGAAGTGGCGCCGACCCAGCGCAGCACATGGGCGCCACCGGCGTTGTTGCCCCAGGACATGCTGTTGGGCATCGCCACGTTGTTGATGCCGTCGGGGTCCAGCACGTCGGAGTCGGGCCAGTAGTTCCCGATGATGATCGACGGGTGCCCGCTGCCGTCGAGGTCGCCGACGTGCACGGCATCGGTGTTCCAGCGCGCGCCGTGGTATCTGCCGTCGAGCGATTGCGAGGGTACGAGTTCCCGCGGCACGTACGCGCTCGGTTCCGGCTTCGTGGCATCCGACTTGGGCAGGAACAGGATCGGGGTGCGTCCCCAGTACATGACGAGGAAGCCGATGCGGCCGTCGCCGATGAAGTCGCCGGGGGCGCAGCCGGTCGGCGCCATCGTGTCGTCGTAGGGCAGCGGTCCCGGTTCCAGGGTGAACGGCGTGAACTGATCTTCCGCCGGCGCAGTGGGCGT
Organism: Nonomuraea sp. NPDC049504; assembly: GCF_040676845.1. Lineage (NCBI taxonomy): Bacteria > Bacillati > Actinomycetota > Actinomycetes > Streptosporangiales > Streptosporangiaceae > Nonomuraea > Nonomuraea sp. NPDC049504. Next base: position 76,832 of record NZ_JBFAPT010000035.1, on the reverse strand, counting down.
GTGGGTGACGATCACCTTGTTGGTCCGGGTGTCGACGATGCACATGCCGTTCGGGCGGCCGTTGCCGGTGACGTCGTTGATGGCGACGCTGGCCCCGACTGCGGAGACCCAGGAGCGGATCTTGTAATAGGCCGGGTTGACCGGACGCATCGTGCTTTTGGGCAGCGTGTCGTAGCCGGGCGGCAGCGCGATCGGCAATTCCTGGAACTTATACTTCGTGGCCGTGTCTGCGGCGCCGGAAACCGCGACGGCGGCGCCGGCGGCCAACCACAGCGACGTACCGACCACGATGGCCAGCGCTCCCGGTACCAGCCGGCGGAGACGCTCACGTAGCCTCACTGCGATCTCCCTTCCAAGTGAACGTTCATGACGAGGTGGGCGTCCTCCGCATCGCGATGGATGGCGGTCGCACCGATGCGTACCGGTCAGGCCATGCTTCGGGGGGTGTCGGCGGCGTCGATCCCGGTCAGCTCGTCGTCGAAGGCGGCGGCCGCCTGGACCGGCGTCAGGAGGTGGCGGTGCGCCGACAGCGCCGGTGCCATGTGGCGCCCGTCGCGGTTACCGGCGAAGAAGACGTCACGCAGGGCGGACAGCGTACGCCGTCCCGACTGACGGGCCTCCCCCAGCACGAAGCCCGCGCCATCGCGTGCGTAGGCCAGCAGCGGGAAGTCGCAGTTCTCCCGGTAGATCGGATCGCCGTGACGCCGGTACCACATGACGTGGCGGGCACCTGGCAGCAGCGTGAAGGTGGCCGTCCCTGTCTTGCGGGGATCGCCGAAGCCCATGTAAGGCGGCAGGAACTCGGCCCTCCGGAACCGGGCGAAGATGCGCTGGCTCGCTTCGGCGTGGCTGATCTCGCCGGCGATCGCCGCGTCCAGGTCGGCGCGGGAGGCCTGGACGACATCGACCACGCCCGGCAGATGGCTTCCCAGCACGCCCATGCGGCTCGGTTCGGTCGTTTTGTGCAGGTAGGCGGGGTCCTTGGTCTTGCGGTAGCGCATCCACAGCGACAGCGGGCCGAACGTGCCGAGCAGGCTGCCCATCACCCAATTGCGGTTCCAGGCGTTCCACGTGTCGTAGCTGGCGAACGAGTCGAACGAGCCGGACACGATCGCGTCGTAGTGGTCGAATCCGCGGTTGACCACCTCTTCCACGAAGCGGAACCGCTCGAGGTCGTAGTCGTCGTCGGCGACGGCCTTCAGCAGGGCTTCGGCGATCAGATCCACCGCGACGATGAGCACCGACATGCCGCTGGAGTACAGGGGGTCGATGAAGGCGGCCGCGTGCGGAAGCTGGATCAGGCGGGGTGCGATCAGGTGCGGCGAGGAGTACTGGATGCGGCCGGACCTGATCCATGGGCGTACCGCGTCCGCTTCGGCGAAGTGGCGGGCGATCGTCGGGTAGGCGGAGATGATCCGGCGGAACTCCTGCTCCGGCTCTCCCTGGGGGTTCGGGTGCTTGCGCCGGTCCAGCATCAGGCCCACGCTGGTCAGCGGATTGGTGGCGTCGCGGTGGTTGCTGAACGGGATGACCCACATCCAGCCGCCGTCGAAGATGTGGTGCATGGTGGACTGGCCCAGCGGCGTCATGAGGCGGCGCCGGTCTCCGGCGTCCAGCAGCAGATCGGCGCTCTTGACCCCCGTCATGTGGGTGTAGATGGCGCGCGTGTCGGTCCGGAAACGCGGCACCTCATCGCGCATGCCGAGCTGGTCGGAGACCATGGACCGCATTCCTGAGGCGTCGATCAGGAGTTTGGCGCGGTACGTACGGCCGGAGTCGGCGAGCAGTTCGACCTCGTCACCGAACTTGATCTCCGAGATGCGCGTCTGGGAGTGGAACGTCGCCCCGTACTTGACCGCCATCGCCGCGAGGTAGGCGTCGGTGTCCTGGCGGAACAGGTGCGAGTCGGGGCCGACGGGCGGGGCGAGCGTGCCGAACTGGTTGATCTCCTCGGGGCGGTTCTCCTCGCCGGCGCGGTGATACATGAAGCCGAACGAGCGCTTGACGCCGCAGTTGCTGCTGACGTGATCGCGCAGCTTGTGGAATGTGCCGATCCAGCCGATCTCCGGAACGCCGTACTTGTCGGCGACGATGCGCAGCCGCAGGCCGGTCTCCGGTATCAGCGACTCGCCGATGGTGAATCTCGGATGGCTCGCCCCCTCGAGCAGGAGAGTCGAGACGCCTTGTTTGGCAAGGATGCACGCGAGCATCGAGCCACCGATTCCCGACCCCAGGATTGCCACATCAAATCGGTTGGTCAGCATCGTTCCCCATAATTAGGACGGCTTGTGATTGGGTTTTCCGGAGAGCACCTGCGCTCACCCTGGCCAGCATGGCACCGAGGTCCGGGCTCGTCTTCTCCCGCCTTGCCGTAGCGAGAACCTAGCAACGGCGCCGGCGCATCACGAAAAGCAGACACGGCGCAATCCAGGAGCCGCCGCTAAAACTCACGGCGAATACCTGGAAGTGGCGAGCAAGCGACCTGGAGTTCCCGCAACAGGGGCCCCGTGGCGAGCCGGAACCCCCGGACAGCCTAGGCATCTCGGCCGCACACGGCTTCTTCCAAATTGCGCCCGTAATTTCGGAGATCGGCAGGCAGGGCACCATAAGAGGCGTCGGCAGGCCGCCGGCGGATCCATGCAAGCAAGTTCAAAGAAGTGCATCGGCGACCCGCGTGCGCATAATGGACGGGTCCACTCCCACAGCTACCTTGCAGTCACCGAGAGTGTTTTCTCGAGAGATCGAACGACCGGATCAATAACTGTTGAGGTGTCGTACAAGCGATCACACTGATGTTTCCAGGGGACGGGGTTCTGTGAAAGAGATCTGTCGAGAGGCCGTCGAGCGTTCCATAACTATGATGTGGCAGCACTACGGTGAACCGTTGTCCCTGGACGACATCGCCGACAGCGCCCAATTGAGCAAGTTCTACTTTTCCCGGGTCTTCCGCTCCGTCACCGGCACGTCACCAAGGCGTTTCCTGAGCGCGATCCGCTTGTACAGCGCGAAGAGCCTGCTGCTGGAGACACCGATGAGCGTCACCGATATCGCCTACATGGTCGGGTACAACAGCCTCGGGACGTTCACCACCCGGTTCCGCCAGAGCGTCGGTGTGACGCCGGCCCAGTTCCGGACGTTGTTCCGCAGCGGCACGCTGTCGTTCCTGCCGCCCAGGATGGACGCGGGACAGGCATCCGGCGAGGTGCACGGCAAGATGGTCCTGCCGCACAGCAGCACGCCGCTCCGCGTCTACGTGGGAGTGTTCAGCAGCCCTCTCGTCGAGGGCATGCCGATCTCCTGCGACATCCTCGACAGCCCCGCCGACAGCTGCCGCGTGCGCGAGTACCGGCTCGGCTCGGTGCCCGCCGGCCAGTGGCACGTCCGGTCCGTCGCCGTCGCGATGCGCGGCGACGACATCGATCCGCGGCCGTGGGCCAGGCCCGGCTTCGTGGGTGATCCGAAGCCGTTCACCATGCGGGCCGGTCAAAGCATCGAGCTCGACATCCCGATGCGCGGCGTCGATCTCACCGACCTGCCGATCTTGCTGGCGCTCCCGGAGCTCGACCAGCGGGGTCTTCCCGAGCCCGAGCCGACCGTGCACCACCTCGGGTTCACCCCGGGCCGGCTGCAGCGTCACAGCGGTAAGCAGGGCGCGGGTCCGCTGAACTCCCGGGCCGTGAGATCCCGCCCGGGCTTGCCGCCTTCAGGTGATCCGCTGAAAGGAGCGGGAAATTGGCCAGTGCGTGGCGCGCGCTCAGACGCCGCATCCTGACGCCGAACAAGAAGGAAGCGCAGCTTTCCGTCCGCGGGTTCCACGCGAAGGACGCCGCCGCACGGACGATGCTGGAGACGACGGGCGAGATGTTCCTCACCGGTTACGCCTATGCCGCTGAGGCACGCCATCCGGCGCAGGCCGAGGCCCGTCTGGAGCTGATACCGCCGCAGTATCGCGGTTTCGCCTACGAGGGTGCCGGCATGGGCTTCGCGATCCGCGACGGCCTGCCGTTCGGAGGCGGGCTGGTGCGCCGCTTCCTGCAGGGCAAGGGCAAAGACCACGTGTACATGGTCTATGTGGGAATCGGCTGGGCCCTCGCCCGGCTGCCCCGGTTCCGCTGGGTTAGGGCATCGGCCGCGGCGGCCGATCCCCTGCTGCGCTGGCTCGTGCTGGACGGCTACGGATTCCACCAGGCCTACTTCCACACCTACCGGTACGTGCGCCGGCAGTACCAGGAGCCGGACTTCCCCTGGCCCGCCGGAGGCCCGGCCTGGTACGCCGGCCGGGTCATCGACCAGGGCATCGGGCGGGCCATCTGGTTCGTCGGAGGAGCCGACCCCGACGTTGCCGCCGACCTGATCGACGCCTTCGACGAGAGCCGGCGAGCCGATCTGTACAGTGGCGCCGGCCTGGCGGCCACCTATGCGGGCGCGGCGGACGAGGCAGAGCTGCGCGCCTTCCAGCGGCGGGCCCGCCACTATCTGCCGCACGTCGCGCAGGGCAGCGTGTTCGCCGGCGCCGCCCGTTTCCGGGCCGGTCTGGTCATGCCGCACACCACGATGGCGGCCGGCCTGCTGTGCGGCATCACCCCGGAGCAGGCCTCCGATCTGGCCGATTCGAGCCGCGCTCAGCGTTTCGAGGTCTCGGACGTCCCCAGCTACGAGCTGTGGCGGCGGCGCATCGTCTCCGGTCTCGCCGATCTGGAAACCGCGCCATGACCACGACGAGGCGACCGGCCGCCCGGGGCGGCCGCCGGCTCCCCGGGCCGCCCCGTACCGCCACCCTGGCCGTCCTGGGCAAGATGATGCGCAGCCGGCTCGAAGTCATGGCCTGGGCGGCCTCCCGGTACGGTGACGCGGTCCGGCTGCCGCTCGGCCCCAAAACGCTCTACTTCTTCAACCACCCCGATCACGCCAAGCACGTCCTGGCCGACAACGCGGGCAACTACACCAAGGGGCTGGGCATGGTTCACGCCCGGCGCGCTCTGGGGGACGGGCTGCTCACGAGCGAGGGAGAGCTGTGGCGCAGGCAGCGCAGGACGATCCAGCCGGTCTTCCACAGCAAGCGGATCGCCGGTCAGCTCGGCGCCATCGCCGATGAGGCCGAGCAGCTGACGGCGCGGCTGCGCGCCCGCGGCCGGGTGGACATGCGCGAGGAGATGACCTCCTTCACGCTGGGCGTGCTCGGGCGCACGCTGGTCGACGCCGACCTCGGCGAGTTCGACTCGATCGGCGCCTCGTTCGAGGCGGTCCAGAACCAGGCGATGTTCGACGCCCTCACGCTCGGCACGGTGCCTCTGTGGCTGCCGCTGCCCCTGCAGAGCAGGTTCCGGCGGGCCAGGCGCGACCTGCAGCGGATCGTGGACAAGCTGGCCACGGATCGCGCGGCCATGCCGTCCGGCGCCGACATCGTCTCGCGGCTGATCGAATCCGTCCGTCACGAAAGCGACCAGCGGGCCGGACGCGTCCGCATGCGAGATGAGCTGGTCACCCTGTTGCTCGCCGGCCACGAGACCACGGCCAGCACGCTGACCTGGGCCTTCCACATGCTGGATGAGCATCCGCAGGTATGGGAGCGGGTGCACGACGAGGCCGTCGAGGTGTTCGCCGGCGGACCGCTCACCGTCGAGAGCCTGCACGCCCTCACCTACACCAAGCAGGTCCTGGACGAGACGATTCGCCTGTATCCCCCGGTCTGGCTGCTGCCGCGGATCGCCCGCGCAGCCGACGAGATCTGCGGTTACCCGGTCCCGGCCGGAGCGGACGTGCTGCTCAGCCCTTACCTGCTGCACCGGCACCCCGAGTTCTGGAGCGCGCCGGCCCGTTTCGACCCTGATCGCTTCACCCCTCTGGCCTCAGCGGGCCGGAACCGCTACTCCTACATCCCGTTCGGCGCCGGGCCGCGTTTCTGCGTCGGAAACAACCTCGGCATGATGGAGGCGACCGTCGCGCTCGCGACCATCGCCCGTGACCTGCGGCTGACCAAGAGCCCCGGCTTCCGGGTGACCGGCGAGGCGATGCTGACCCTGCAGATCCGCGGTGGCCTGCCCATGACCGTGCGGCGGGTGCGCTGAGGCCGATCGGCTGAACATCGAACCGGCCGGGCGGAAGATCCGCCCGGCCGGTTCGGCGTGTTCGCTAGGTGCGCAGCCAGTCCGCCGTGCGCTCTCCGATCATGATGGAGGTGAGGTTGGTGTTGGCGCGGACGGTGCCGGGCATCACCGAGGCGTCGCAGACGTAGAGGGACTGTACGCCGTGCACCCCGCACCGCTCGTCGACGACCGTCGACGGGTCGGCGGCCGGGCCCATGCGCGCCGTCCCGACCGGGTGGTAGGCGCTGTCGATGCTGGTCCTGACGTACTGCCGCATCATGTCGTCGTCATCGATCATGGCCTCGCGGAGGATCACGAAGCTCTGCCCCAGCTTGCGGATGCCGGGGTGGTCGGCCAGGCGCCAGCAGGTGCGCACCCCGTCCACGAGGAGGTCGAGTTCGCGGCCGTCGTCGCCGAGGAAGTTCAGGTCGATCTCCGGCGGCGCCAGCGGGTCGGAGGAGGTCAGCCTGAGGCTGCCGCGGGAGCGGGGCCGCTGCGACACCACCATGACACCGAAGATCATGGTGGTGCCCGACAGCATCTGCAGCTCGGGGAAGTGGGTCAGATCGAAATGGTTGACCATGTAGTACTGCAGGTCGTTGGTCTCGTCCGAGCCGGCCGCGGTCGTACGCAGGATCTGCTGCAGGAACGGCACCGACGGGTCGCACGCTCCGGGGTTCGGGGTGAGGAACGCGCCGGTTCGCTGATGATCGACCATGTTGGCGCCGACGCCCACGAGGTCGACGAGGCAGTCGATGCCATGCCGCAGCAGCTCCGCCGCCGGGCCGATGCCGGACCTCATGAGGATCATCGGTGACGCCACGGACCCGGCCGCCAGGATCACCCGGCGTGCGCTGATCGTCTCGTAGCCGCCGCCGGTCCGGCCGGCCACCACGCCGGCCGCGCGGCCGCCCTCGAAGACGACCCTGTCGACGATCGTGTTCGCTCTGATGTCCAGGTTGGGGCGGCCGCGGGCCGGCGCCAGGTAGGCCATCGCGGTCGTGACCCGATTCGCGGCGTCCCGGCGATTCGACGGAATGGGCCCGACGCCGGTGGACTCGGGGTGGTTGTGGTCCTTGGCTTCGGGGAAGCCGGCCTCGAGGCAGGCCTCGACGAATGCCGACTGCGCGGGGAGCAGCTCGTCCGGGCGCCAGCGGCGAATCGGGTACGGGCCGCCCTGCCCGTGATACTCGCCGCCGAAGTCCAGGTCGTCTTCCAGACGCCGGAAGTACGGCAGCACCTCCTGCCAGGACCAGGACGGGTTCCCGGCTCTCGCCCACTGGTCGTAGTCGTCGGGGATGCCGCGCAGCGCGACCGTGGCGCCGACGGCCGACGAGCCGCCGGTCACCTTGCCGCGTGGGAAGCGGATCCGGCGGCCGTCCCGGATGTCGGCTCTGAACTGCCAGTCGTGGTCGCTGAAGGACATCGCGTTGCCGGAGCGGATGTCGACCGGAGTCTCCTGTGGTGTCAGGTAATCCGGGCCGGCCTCGAGGAGAAGCACGCGGCGGGCCCCGTCCTCGCTCAATCGTGCGGCCAGCACGGCGCCGGCCGAACCGGCGCCGACGACGATGTCATCGTACTGGGGCGTCATAGATGATCCTCGCTGATCAGGGCTGCGGATGGCGCGACGCGCAACGGTGGCCACGTCGCTTCTGGACGCGGGGCGTCTGTCCTGTTGAGCGTCGCATCGGCCGGACCGGGCGGACTACTCCCGCGTTGCCCGGCACCGCCGGGCGGGCTGGGCACGCAGAGAGAAGCCCTCGCCCCCGCTGGAGCGGCACGCTGTCTTCGTCAACGCCGCGAGCTCCGGCACCGGGGCGCGTAAGGAGGCTTCAGCATGCGAGAGGGCCAGCCGACGATGAAGGATCCGGGCCACGCTCCGGCCGGCGTGAACCCGATGATCCCCAACACGGCGAGGATCATGGATTATCTGCTCGGCGGGACCGAGCACTACGCACCCGACCGCGCCATCGGCGACAACGCGTTCGTCAACTGGCCGGGCGAGACCGGCGGCATCGAGGGAGTGCGCGTCGACTTGCACGCCGCGCGCGACGCCCTGGGCCGGATCGTCGGACATCTGGCGGGAGAGTGCGGCATACGGCAGTTCCTGGACCTCGCCAGCGGGCTGCCGACCATGGGCAACACCCACCTGGCCGCGCGCGCGGTAGCGCCGGGCTGCCGTGTCGTCTACGTCGACAGCAACCCGTCCGTCGTCGCGCACGGGCAGTACCTGCTGGCCTCCGACCCCGACACAGTGTTCCTGGAGGCCGACTTCAACGACCCCAAGGACATCCTCACCCGAGCCGCCACCACGCTCGACTACTCCCAGCCGGTCGGACTCGTCCTGTTCGGGGTGCTCCACTTCGTCGACGACGCCGACGGCCCCCAGCGGATCCTGGACGACCTGCTCGCCGCGGTGCCCTCCGGCAGTTACCTGGCGCTGTCCCACTTCGCCAAGGACGAGGCGGACACGGCGATGAACGCGATGCTCACCGAAATGGACAAGCAGACCGGTGAGGCAGTGACCCGGCGGACCCGTACCGAGGTCGAGCGGTTCTTCGACGGCATGGAGATCGTGGCGCCCGGCGTGGTGGAGACCGAGCTGTGGCGACCGCCGGCCGGCGCCTCCGGGCCCAAGCCACTGCCCATGTGGTGCGGACTCGCCAGGAAGCGTTGAGGAGCACTCATGTCGCCGTGGAAGGCTTCTGACGTTGACGACATCGTCGTAGGGGCGGGCAGCGCGGGCGCCGTGCTGGCGGCACGGCTGAGCGAGGACCCGAGCCGCCGGGTGCTGCTGATCGAGGCGGGACCACACTATCGGGCGACCGGGACCACCCCGCCCGACCTGCTGGACGCCAACACGATGTCGCTGGTGGATCACAGCTGGGGCTTCACTGCCCGGCTCACCGGGGACCGCCGCGTCATGTTCCCGCTCGCGAAGGTCACCGGCGGTTCCTCGGCCGTGGGCAACACCGTCGCGATCCGGGGCACGCCGCACGACTACGACGAGTGGGCGTCCGCCGGCAACCCGCTGTGGTCCTGGCAGAACGTGCAGCCGTTCTTCCGGTCCCTGGAGGACGACCTGGACTTCGGCGACCGCGCATGCCATGGTCGCGGCGGCCCGGTGCCCATCCGGCGGTGGCGGCCGGAGGAGCTGACCGAACTGCAGCAGGAGTTCCGCGAGGCCTGCCTCGCCGCCGGCCACCCGTGGGCCGAGGACCACAACCACCCCGACTCGACCGGAGTCGGGCCGATCCCGTCGAACCGCCGCGATCCGCTCATCCGCATCTCAACGGCGATGTCGTACCTGTGGCCGGCCGCCGAGCGCGACAACCTCACGATCCTGCCCCGCTCCAGCGTCGACCGGGTCGTGTTCGAGGGGGATCGTGCGGCGGGCGTGGTCGTGGCCATCGACGGCGGCGCTTATGAGACGATCCGCGCGGGGCGCGTGATCCTGGCGGCCGGAGCGATCAGCTCGCCGGCGATCCTGCTGCGGTCGGGCATCGGGCCCGCGGAGGACCTGCGTGCCCTCGGCATCGACGTCCGGCAGGATCTGCCCGGCGTAGGGGCCGGGCTGACCGACCAGCCGCGCATCGGTGTCTTCATGACGCCCAAGCCGGGCTACGAGAACGAGGGCAAGTCGACCGGCCAGATCGTGACCCGCACGACCGCCGACCGCTTCAACGACCAGTACTACGCGGCGGTCAACCGCTTCGACCTCACCCACCACTTCCCCGAACTGCGGCGGGTCGCCGGGGCCACAGCGGTGTTCGGCGTGATGGTGGTGCTGCGCCGGCAGTTCTCGCGCGGCCGGGTCACTCTCGCCTCCGCCGACCCGTACATCGCGCCCGCCGTCGATCTGGGATACCTGTCCGACGAGCGCGACTACGGCCTGCTGGCCGACGGCGTCCGAGGCTGCTGGGAGCTGGCGAGCTCACCGAAGATCCTCGACAAGGGTGAGCAGCTGGTCGCGGTCGACGAGCGCATCATGGACGACGACCAGGCCCTGCGCGACTACATCGAAAAGGGCGTCGACAGCGCCTACAACCCGGTCGGCACCGCGCGCATGGGCCCGGCCGGCGATCCGGACGCGGTGGTCGATCAGCACTGCGCCGTGCACGGAGTGGACGGCCTGCACGTCGTGGACGCCTCCATCATGCCCAGCATGGTCTGCGCGAACACGCACCTGTCCGTCGTCATGATCGGCGAACGCGCGGCGGCGTTGCTGCGCGATCGCTGACCCGGGGAACGCGCTTCGGCCGACAGAGGAGAAGAGGGGTAGGCAGATGGATTCGAACGCAGGGGTTCGCGTTCCGCTGATCGACGAGGCGGACGCGACGGGACGGCTGTCGGAGCTCTACGAGCGAGCCAAGGAGGTGACCGGACTGGACTTCGTGCCCGACATGTTCCGGCTGGTGTCCTCCAGGCCCGAACTCCTGGAGACCATGCTGGCCGGCTACAACGGCGTGTTCAATCACGGCCGGCTACCGCGGCAGACCAGGGAACTGATCTCCGCCTGGACCTCGAGAGTGAACCAGTGCCCGTATTGCGTCGGCACGCACAACTTCTTCCTTCAGGTCTTCGGCGGCTCCAAGGAGCTCGCCGACGCGATCGAAAGGGCGCAGTCGCCCGACGACCTGCCGGTGGACGAACGCGAGCGGGTGCTCCTGCACCTGCTGACCAAGCTCAGCGTCAGCGCCTATCGGATCACGGACGCGGACTGGCAGCACGCCCTGGACGCCGGCTGGACGGCCGATGATCTGCTCGAGGCGTTCTTCTGCGCGGCCCTGTTCAACTTCATCACCCGCCTCGTCGACGGGCTCGGGCTCGGCACCACCGTGAAACGGAGCCGCATCTCGCAGCAGAGTGTGCCGGACGCCTCCGCGACGGTCACGGCCGTCGCGGCCGACTGATGCCGGAGCCCATCATGCAACGACCATCGCGCGCGGTCCTGATCACCGGTATCTCCTCGCTGAGCGGCCTTTCCTCCGGAACCGGACGAGCACTGGCACTGCGGTTGCACCGGGCGGGATGGCCGGTCTACGCCGGCGGCCGCAGTCTGGAGGGCCTGAAAGATCTGGAGCAGGAGGGCATCACCACCCTGCGGGTCGACGTCACCGACGAGAAGTCGATGGTCGAGGCGGTCGACCGGATCACCGCCGAGCACGGCGCGGTCGGCGTGCTCATCAACAATGCCGCCTACAGCCTCAACGGCACGATCGAGCAGACCCCGATGGACTCGGTCCGCCAGCAGTTCGAGACCAACGTCTTCGGCCTGTCCCGGATGACCCAGCTGGTGCTCCCGGGCATGCGGGCACAGGGAGCCGGCCGCATCGTCATCATGTCCTCGATCTTCGGGCTCTTCGCCACGCCGGGGCGGGGCTACTACGAGGCCACCAAGCACGCGCTCGAGGCGATCGGTGATTCGCTCCGGCTGGAGGTCCATCGCTTCGGCATCAAGGTCGTCGTCATCGAGCCGTCCCCGATCCTCGGCGCGTTCGTCCCCACCACCGTGGGCGACCTGGGGCTCGCCCCCAGCACCGACGAAGAGGATCCCTACGGCGATTTCTGGGAGCGATTCGTCGTGTGGCACGGAGCGTACCGGGAGGTCGAGCATCCCAAGGGCCGAGGCCGGATGTCGCTGCGCGCCGACCACGTCGCGGCCGTCATCGAAAAAGCGATCAGCGTACGCAATCCGCGTATCCGGTACCGCATCGGCATCCCGGTACGGCTGCTCCGCCCGCAGCGGGTGATCTTCGGTGAACGAGCCTGGGAAAAGTTCGTACGGACCTTCTTCCCCACGCCGTAGCCGGTGCTCACGACAGGAGGACACAGGGACATGACACAGGGACATGAAGGACGCGGACGAGTCGTCGGCCGCCATCAGAGAAGGTGACGTGGTATGCGCAGGATACTGATCGTCGGCGCCGGGCAGGCCGGGCTGCATCTGGCGCTCGGGCTGCAGCAGCACGGATATGACGTGACCGTGGTGTCGGCGCGCACAGCCGGGGAGATCGAGCACGGCAACGTGATGTCCACGCAGTTCCAGTTCGACAGCACGCTCAGGTACGAGCGCGACCTGGGGATCTTCTTCTGGGACGGGCAGCCGCCGCACACCCCTGGCACCCGTTTCATGCTGGGCGGCGACGGTCCTGCTCCTGCGCTCGAGTGGAGCGCCCCGCTGAAGAAGCCGGGCGCCGACATCGACCAGCGGGTCAAGATGTCGCGCTGGCTCCGGCTGTTCGAAGAACGCGGTGGCAACGTGGTCATCGGGGCCGCCACCGTCTCCGACCTCGACAGGTGGGCGGCCGATTACGATCTCGTCGTCGTCGCGGCCGGCAAGGGCCCGCTGGCCGAGATGTTCGAGCGCGACGCGGCCCGTTCGCCTTACACCCGGCCGCAGCGCATGCTCTCGGTCGTCTACGTCAACGGCTTCCAGCCCGATCCGGCCGGCCCCGGCGATCATTCGGTGGACTTCCATCTCCTGCCGGGACGGGGCGAACTGATCGTGATGCCGGCGATCACCACCTCCGGTCCGTGCCACATCCTGTTCTTCGAGGCGATACCCGGCGGCGCGCTGGACGTGTTCGGCGACGTCTCCTCCCCGCAGGAGCATCTGGACCGTTTCGTCGAGCTGCTGGAGCGGCATGTGCCCTGGGTGTGCGAGCAGTACGGCAAGCTGGAGCTCACCGACGCGGGCGGCACGCTGCGCGGCGGCTTCGCCCCCACCGTGCGGCGGCCGGTCGCGACGCTGCCCTCCGGCGGCCGGGCGCTGGGCATGGGCGACGTGGTCGTCGCCAACGACCCCATCACGGCTCAAGGGGCGAACATGGCCGCAAGGTCCGCGGCCGTCTACCTCGACGCCATCATCGAGCACGGGGATCGGCCGTTCGACGGCACGTTCATGGAAGGTGTCTTCGAGACGTTCTGGGTGCGGCACGGACGGGTGACCACCGAGTGGTCGAACATGGCGCTGGCGCCGCCGCCCCCGCACGTGCAGGAGATCCTGGGTGCCGCGAGCCGGTTCCCGGCGATCGGCGATCGCTATATCGCGGGGTTCGACGACCCCAACGACTTCACCGAGTGGTTCCTCGACCCTGACAAGGCGGCCGCCTACCTCGCGGAGGTCGCCGGCGCCGCTGCCGGGCCGGTCCGCTGAAAGCCGTCCGAGGCCGCGGGCCCTGCCGATGGCACCAGGACAGGGGTGCGCTGTCAGCCCTTTTATCGTGCGCAAAGAGGCATGAACATGACGGAGTATCGTAGCGGCATGGAGAAGAGGCGCAGCTACGGCGAGGGATGCCCGGTGTCCCATGCGCTGGATCTCGTGGGTGAGCGCTGGGCGCTCCTGGTGGTTCGCGAGCTCATGCTCGGGCCGAAGCGCTTCAGCGATCTGCGCGACGGCTTGTGCGGCGCCAGCTCCAACATCCTGACGAGACGGCTTCGCGATCTGGAGGGAATCGGCGTGCTGCGCAGGCAGCGCGCCGGTGTCCCGGTGAGCACGACCGTGTACGAGCTGACCGATTGGGGCCGGTCCTTGGAGCCGGTCCTGTTCGCTCTGGGCAACTGGGCGGTGATGTCGCCGTGGTGGGACAAGCACGCCCCCTCGACCGTCGACTCGCTGCTGCTGTCGTTGCGCTCGCAGGCTCAGTTCTTCTTCCCCGGCGGCATGCCCGTCACCGGTGTCTGCGACATGCGCGTCGGCGACGACCGTTTCACCCTGCGCTTCGACGAGGCGGGGCTGGCCATCGCGCGCGCTGCGGCCTACGAGGCCGACGCACTCGTGCAGATGGACGCCCGCACGCTGAAGTCGCTCGTCAATCGCGACGAGACGCTCGACGACGCCATCGCGGCGGGGCGCGTGCGGCTCGAGGGTGACGACCGGCTGATCAGGACCGTGATCAAGTAGTCCGGTCGCCCCACCGGGCCGGGTCATCGAAGGGGCATGTTCGCCACACCGATTGGCGTGACGTTGTTGCGCGTGTTCGGCGGCCCTCTGTAGGCTCACAGGTGCAAAAATTGAAGTAGCTAGTTGAAAATGCGAACCTAGTTTCGCCGCAGTGCAGAACCTTCATCGGAGGAGTTGGCACGCCATGGCATCCGCTGACACCGGAGCAGCCGCGCCGCACAAAGGCTGGACCCTCGTTCTCAGCTCGGTCGGCGTCTTCATGACCGCCCTGGACACGCTTGTGGTGACCACCGCCCTGACCGAGCTGCGGACCAGCTTCCAGGCGAGCCTCAGCGCCCTCGAGTGGACCATCAACGCCTACGTCCTCACCTTCGCCTGCGTCCTGCTGCTGATGGCCGCGCTGGCCGACCGGTTCGGCCGCCGCAAGGTGTATGCGATCGGGCTCGTCATCTTCGCCGCGACGTCGGTCGTGGCGGCGCTGTCACCGAACATCGGCGTGCTCATCGCGGCCCGCGCCGTGCAGGGGCTCTCCTGCGCCATCCTCATGCCCGTCTCGCTCACGCTGATCAGCGACGCGTTCCCAGTCGAGAAGCGGGGCACGGCCATCGGCACCTGGGGCGCGGTCTCGGGTCTCGCGGTCGCGATCGGGCCGGTGTTCGGCGGCGCCATCGTCACCGGCCTCGACTGGCACTGGATCTTCTGGGTCAACGTCCCCATCGGCCTGGTGGCCGCCGTCCTGACGCTCACGCGGCTGACAGAAAGCTACGGGCCACGCCAGTCACTCGACCTGTACGGGCTGGCGCTGGGCAGCGCCGGCTCCTTCCTGCTGGCCTGGGGGCTGGTGCGAGTCAGCAGCGTCGGCTGGGGACACGTGCAGGTGATCGCGTCGCTGATCGCCGGCGGGGTCGTCCTGGCCGTGTTCCTGGTGGTCGAGGGCCGCAGACGCACACCGATGGTGCGCCTCGACCTCTTCCGCAACAAGGCGTTCAACGCCGCGAGCTGGGTCAACTTCTTCATGTACGCGCCGCTGTTCGGGGCCTTGTTCCTGATGGCCCAGTTCTTCCAGGACGGACTTGGCGACTCCCCGCTCATGGCCGGCCTTCATCTGCTGGCCTGGACGGGTGTCTCCATGTTCATCGGGCCCGTCGTCGGCCCCTTGGCCGACAAGTACGGCAACCGGGTGTTCATGGCGATGGGCATGGCCTTGCAGGCGATCGGGTTCGGCTGGGTGGCGTTCACGGTCGAGCCGGGGATGAGCTTCGGTGAGATCCTCGGTCCGCTGCTGGTCGCCGGCGTGGGCATCGGCATCGTCTTCCCGACGGTCGCCAACGGCGTGATGACCTCGGTCGGCCCGAACCAGATCGGCATCGCCTCGGGAACCAGCGCGACGCTGCGAGAGCTGGGGGGCGTCTTCGGGGTCGCGCTCACCGCGAGCGTCTTCGCCCATCCGGGCAACTACACCTCCCCCGCCACCTTCATCTCCAGCTTCGGCGACGCCATGTGGTTGTGCGCGGGCCTTTCCGCGGTGGGCGCGCTGATGTCGCTGGCGTATCCGGCGCACAGCGCCGTCCAGCACCAGATGCACCGCCTGTCGGAAGAACCGTCCGTGTCGTCGTGACCGGCGAACGGCCGCACCTCAACGACAGAAGGAGGGCTGAAAAACTTCCCCATTCTTTCGAAGTCCATTCCCAGCGCCGATGAATTCCGCATCTGTGAAGCGGCCGTCCGCGGTGTTCTCGGTGCACGAGCAGAATGAGGTCAAGCATGGCCATAAACAAGAGCGACGAGACTGCCGTCCTCGCCGTCGTCAAGGGCGTCCACGATGCGTGGAACAAGAACGACGCGGATCTCTTCGTCGCGGATTACCTCGATGACGCCTCCGCCACCCTGCCCGGTTCTTACATGGAATCGCGCGGGGAGATCCAGGGCTCCATCGGTTTCTTGTTCAGCGGCCCGATGAAGGGCACCGGGGCATCGGAGAAGGTCCGGAGCGTCCGCTTCGTCAACGACGAGACCGCGGTGGTCGTCACCGAGACCGGTGTGCTGCTCCCTGGAGAAAGCGAGGCTCCACCGCAGCGCACCTCGTACGCGACCTGGGTGCTCGCCAAGCGGGACGACGGGTGGAAGATCGCGGCCTACTGCAACAGCCCCATGATCGGACCCGGCCCGCAGTAACCGCCTGCCGCCGCGACCGTGCCCCGTCCTGATCCGACGGACGGGGCGCACTGCCGGCGGCCCGATCCGAACAATGATGCGGGGCCGCCGGGGCCCCGCGTTCAGCCATCCACATCTTCGCTTCTTCCATATTGCCGAGTTCGATCCGAGCCGTGGCCACGACTATCGGACGGCTGTTAGCCTCGGCGGTATATCGAGAAAGCCGTTTCACCGGTTTCTGCTGATTTCCGAGCCGTCATCAATGGCCGAATGCACGTGATTCTCGCCTGACCGATCAAAAGGAGCAGCAACATGAGCATCGAAGGCAAGACCTTGCTGGTGACAGGGGCCAACCGCGGCATCGGCCAGGCGCTGGTCACCGAAGCTCTGGCCAGGGGCGCCAAGCAGGTCTATTGCGGCACCCGCAAGCCGCTCGACCACTCCGACGAGCGCGTCACCCCGGTGACGCTCGACATCACCGACCCCGCGCAGATCCAGGCGGCGGCCAGTCAGATCGAGTCGCTGGACATCCTGATCAACAACGCCGGGATCATGCTGCCCGACGTTCCGTTCGACCCGTCCGTGCTCGACCGCCACATGGCGGTCAACTTCCACGGCACCAACGCCGTCACCCAGGCCTTCCTGCCGGCGCTCGTCAATGCGGGCGGGGCCGTCATCACCATGATGTCCGTGGTCGCGCTGGCGCCGCTGCCGCCCTTCCCGTCGTACTCGATCTCGAAGGCGGCTTCGTACTCGCTGACCAAGACGCTGCGCGCCTTCTACGGGCCTCGGGGAGTCACGTTCCACGCGGTCCTGGCCGGCCCCATCGACACCGACATGGTGCGGGAACTGCAGGTTCCCAAGGCCACCCCGCAATCCGCCGCGCAGGCCATCTTCGACGCGGTCGCCAAGGGCGAGGAGGACATCTTTCCCGACGCCACGGTCGCGCCTCTGGCGGAACTGTACGCCAACAGCCCGGACAAGCTCCTCGAGCAGCAGTTCGCGGCCCTCGTCCAGGAAGCGCCTGCCTCGTCCTGAACCTGACGAGCAGCGGCCCCTGGCCGGAACAGGTCTCCGGCACGACACCCGGATCGCCACGTGCGGTCCGGGTGTACGGCCCTCAGCGGGCGATCGATCAGGCGTGATGGCGGGGGCCGGCCACCGAGGAGCCGCCGCCCTGGAGAACGAGTGACGCGCCGACCAGCGCGGTCCTGGCGATTCAGCCGACCGTCGCCATGGCCGGCTCCCACCGAAGATCGAACGGGGCGACCAGGACGGGCGGATCGGTCGCGCGCGCGGACCGCAGACGCAGGTCCACGCAGCTGAGCACCGATCCCTGGCTGACATGGAACGGTCCCTGGGCGGCGATCGCGGATCGCGGCACGCTCAGCCGGACGCCGTCCGAGCCGGGCACCCGAGGGGGTGTCGCGGTGTACGCCAGCAGGTGCCATGTGCCGTCCGGTACATGCCCCATCTCGAAGACCCCTGGTTTGTCGAGGGCTAAGCTCCGGATGGGCGTGCCCTCCGGCACGACGTGGCGGAAGAGGCCGAGATACACGGTCGAATCATCGTACGGAGCACTCGCCGAGACCTTGCCCTGTATGACCGCGCCGCTCCCCTTGGCCGGCGTCCGCTCATCGCAGGTGCGGGGATGCGAGGTCCGGCCGCGCTGGGCGCGGAAGACTCCAGGAGTCACCCCTACTGAGGCGCTGAACCGGGTGGTGAAGGTGCTGACGCTGGTATAGCCGACCTTGTTACTGATCTCCGCGATACCGTCCGACGTCGAAACGAGCAGATGCTTGGCTTCCTGGAGCCGCAGCGCCGCCAGGAACCTCGCCGGGGACATTCCGGTGGAGGCGCGAAAGGCTCGGCAGAAGTGGAACTTGCTGAACATGGCGATGCGCGCCATGTCATCGATTGTGAATCGTTCGCCAAGGTTCTCCTGCATGGCTGCGATGACGCACACAATCGAGTCCTCGATGCTGCTGCCCACAGAGCAACCCCCGTAACTACTAGTCGTGGGTGATCGGCGGCTTGCCGGCTCCACTCCCCCAGTGAATTGCCGCGCGCCCCCTCTTTCTTAATTTATGCAACCGTCCGCTGCAAGTGTTGAACCATGTCCTTTTTGTGCCAGCTCCGTCGAACGGCGGGCGTCGCCGAACCGCTGACAGGCCGAAGCGGGCGAGGGGCACGGGCGGCGCGCGGCACAGCCGACACCTCGCCCGAAATAGACGACATTCACCCTGGTCAAGCGGCATGAAGAGCTGGGCCACCACGCCGGGGGCACACCTCAGATGGCGATGGCCCGAGAGGCGCCAGGCCGAACTCGGCGGCATGACAGCCGGCGGTTTCCCCGCCACAAGGACATCGTCAATACTGATAAGTGATGAGCCGGAACTCGAAGAAAAGGACCCTCGCCGACATTCTCAAGCGCGGCAGCGAAGATCGACTTAATGATTGACCATTCAATCCATTACCCGTGGACAGCTTCCATGACTGTTCGTAGGCGATCATTTTCCGGTGCTTTCATGCCGAGCCGCGTCCCTGCGTTCCGGACTCATCCTTGATAATGCGTGCGGGCGGCGTACGACAAGACCCTGACCCGCTCATCTCAAGCCGGCGGCGATCTGAGCACGTTTGAAGAAACGCCTCCGGTCATTCACCGGAGACCGGGCACAGATTGCGTCGCGAACGCAGGTAATCCGCGCGGCTGATCCCATTCGCCTGCCGCGGGCTCGGACCTCCCTGGGCCCAACTGATCACGAAGGGAGGCGGACGATCCGCATGAACGCGGGGAGCCGCCAAGGGCGGCGCCCGCCCCGCACGGCGACCTTGCCCGTCAGCGCCGCGCGGGACTTGCTGATGCGTCCGAACAACATCAGGTTGAGCGTGACCGGGTCGAAGGACAGCCGCACGTCAGGCCTGCCATTGGGCGGCTCGACCGTGACGGAACCGCCGGTCAGCGCCATGACTCTGGTGGCGGTGTAGGGAGAGCTGAACTCCACGGTGATGCGGCCCTTCGGGACGGGCCCATGTCCTTCCAGCAGCCGGCCATAGCCGTGATGGATCACCCCGAGCAGGAAGAGGTCGAAGAACAGGCCGGCCTCCTGCGGCGGCACCGTCCAAGGCA
Organism: Nonomuraea sp. NPDC049504; assembly: GCF_040676845.1. NCBI lineage: Bacteria > Bacillati > Actinomycetota > Actinomycetes > Streptosporangiales > Streptosporangiaceae > Nonomuraea > Nonomuraea sp. NPDC049504. Next base: position 57,556 of record NZ_JBFAPT010000035.1, on the reverse strand, counting down.
GCCGCGCCCCTCTGGCGATGTCCCAGCCGTGAATCTGCAGTTCGTTCACCATGTGGGCGAGCAGACCCGCATACGGGAGCCGGGCTCCGCCCAGCCAGGGGACGACTGCGACCGGATCGACCGCCTCAGTGGCCTCCAGGGTTCTGGAGATGTCGGCCCGGATCAACCGGGCCAGCACCGCGGGATCCCGCTCGGTGAACTCTCCCAGCAGCACCTCGTTCAGCTGGGCAACCGAGTCGACGACGGTCTCGCGTACGAGTTCCTTGCCGCCCGAGAACGGAAACGGGCCGGCCCCGGGGTCGGTCATGGCGACCAGGAGCTTGCTCAGGGTCGCCACATGGGCCGCCGTCTCCCCCACCGACCAGTGCACCGTCGCCCTCGCCGGCACAGCACGAGCTGCCACGAGCAGCTCGGCGAACCGATCCGCCGTGGCGTCGAGGGCACGGCGGACCCGCATCCAGCTGTCCGGAGTGATGGGCACGATCATGACCTACTCCCCCATGGCGAAGAGCCGTCCCGATGTGCTGAGTCCGTGAACCGGCGCTCGAAGCCGGCCGGTCAGGACCAGGGCGCGGTCGGATACCAGGGAATGATCTCGCGGCGGGCGAGCAGGCGGACGTCCCAGTACAAGAAGGTGAACGCACCGGCGATGATCAGCGATCCGGCGGTCAGAGCCGCGATCCGGCCAGGCTTGGCCGTGAGCCACTGCTGTAGCCGGCCGCCGGCCACGACGGACAGCACGATGAACAGCACCGCCATGATCACGATGTTCCCCACCGACTGCAGCACGAACGCCGCTGCCCCGTACAGCGGGTTACCGCTCTCGGCGGCGTCCCGGAACATCTGCCGGAACAGTGGATAGGGCCGTCCGACGAGGAAGCCGCCGATGAGCGCGCCCATGAACACCATCGGCGCGTTCGGGAACCGCCGTGCGATCCGGCCGAACGGATCGGGCACCAGGCGCAGTGCGGCCAGCCCCATGTACAGCATGCATAGCCCGATCAGCCCGAACACCACCATCGACTGCACGCTGCGCGCGGACAACGTTCCCGGCACGGTCGGCGCGGTGGAGAACTGCGGCATGCTCGTCCCGACGAAACCGACGATCGCGCCGTAGACCGCCGAGACCGTGACCATGCCCACCGCCAGCCACCGCAGTGGCCGTAACGACTGCCGCAACCGCCCCCACCGGCTGCCGACCCCGCCCATCATCGGCGCCACCGCCCCGAAGCAGGCGATATTGCACGCGGTGAATGACCCCGCGAGCCCGCTGACGAACGCGAACACGATCCCGGCCGCCATGCCGGCGATCGGCGCCTCCGTAGGCTCATGCCCGAGCAGCGTGCCGGCGACGTTGCCGCCGATCGTCTGGTCCACGAACTCCGCCGACCACACCGTCGTGAGCACGAACCCGATGAGGCTCGCGAGCAGAACGATCAGTCCGCGCCGGCGCGGGATCGCTCCGGTCACGAACATGGACGAGGCGCTGGTGTCGGGCGCTTCCCCCGCGACCGCAGGCCGTGCTCGTCCGCTGCTGCGTGCTTGCGTCATGTGCCTCTCCCTTCGGAACCGGCTCACAGGACGGCGCCGAGACAGAAGTGACCCGCCAGAGCGCCTCCTCAAGCTTGAAGCAGGCGGAACACGAGACCTTCTTTCAAAGTGCTCTGTTACTCGCGGCGGGCGCCGGTTCCTGTAACGGCCACGAGTGCGGTGAGGTCGCGTACGCGCGCCCCTGGCCCTTGCTTGGCGTCCTGGGTCTTACCCTGCACGGTGTGGGCGTTCCAAAGCCGGGAGAAGTCCGCGCTCCGCCCGGCGCGATCGCGAAGGAGCTCGGCCAGCCGCGGGTCGTCCGGGACGAAGCCGGCCGCCCGGTGTCACGTCACAGCGCGGCGGTGCCGTGCTGGAGGCGGTAGGTGAAGTAGCCGTCCCAGGGCGGCACGGTGCCCGCGGAGCCGGGCTCGGTGGCGAAGTACACGTCGGCCCCCGAGTAGTCCAGCGGCCGCTGGAAGGCCAGGCCGCCGTAGGAGTCGCGGACCAGGCCGGAGTTGTGGTTCCAGCGGTGGCCTGACTGGCCGGCGGTGATCTGGCCGACGACCGTCCAGGTGCCCCCGCCCTCCCAGACGCTCGATCCCGCGATCCGGTCGACCTCCACGTTCGCCTGGATCTCGTTGCCGTCGAGCGGCCCGGTGTCGCGGGAGACGACGAACGAGGCCCGGCTGGGATCGTAGGCCCACGACGCGTTGTGCAGGAAACGTCCGGAATGGGGGAGGAACGGCTCCGGCGTCAGCCCGGCGGTGGTGACGAAGCGCCTCTCGCCGAGCACTGGCGCGCCGGCGTCGCCGAGGTCGAGCGTGCGCACGGCGGTGCCGCGGTCGGCGACGTCGCAGGACGGGTCGGGTGCGTCCAGGGCCGCGCAGTCCAGGCCGCTGTAGAACAACAGCAGGTTCCCCTGCTGGTCGACGCTGGTCACGCTGGGCTGGCCCACGCCGTAGCCGGCGGCGTTGTAGTCGGGTTCGTCGATGTCGACGACGGGCTGCGCGACGATGGTCCACGGTCCGAGCGGGGAGGCGGCGAGGGCGACGCCGATGACGTTGAACCGGCCGTCGGCGCCGTGGTCGTCGTCGTCCGCGCCGGTGAAGAACATCGCCCAGGTGTAGGTCTTCGTACCGGCGCCGGGCGCCGTGTAGGTGAACCGTCCCTTGACCACGTCGGGGTCGCAGATGTGGTACGCCGCCCAGCTCGGTGTGGCCGGATGGTACTGGGCGTCCCCCGGCTCAAGGCGAGGCCGCAGCGCCACCTGGGTGGAGCCCCAGCTGTACGACCCGTCCGGCCGGCGGGTGCCGACGTTGAACAGGACGTGGTCGTGGGTGGCGGCGAGCGCGTTGCCGCCGCTCCTGTCGTACTCGACGGTGTTGGCGCAGTAGTAGATGATCCGCTGGGTGTCGGACGTCTGCACGACGGACGGCGCGTACTGGTAGAAGCCCGCACTCTGATAGCGGGCCGAGCCCGGATATATCCCTCCGGGTAAGGGGACGCCCGACGAGCTGACGGCGGGGGCCCAGGCGTACGCGGGAAGCAGCGTGAGGCAGGACGTGACGAGGGTGAGGGCGGCGACGATCGACGCGCGGCGGATGAACATGGCGGGAGTCCTTCGCGGTGAGCCGGTCGGGGCGGGCAGTCGCTCACTCTACAGATCATGAAAACGCCCACCCCGCCGCTTCCCGCTTGCCCGGCGGCGGTTCGGCGCGCAAGGTGGAGACATCGATCTTCACCGGCAGGGAAGGGTGGGCATGTCCGACGACGAGGCACGTCACGTTTTTCAGATCATCGACGCGTTCGACCCGGACGGCATCGCGAAGTTGATGGCCGAGGACGGCACGATGGTGTTCGGCAACGCCGACCCGATGGTGGGCCGTCAGGCCATCGCCGACGGGCTGCGCGCGTTCTTCGCCACCATCGCGGGCCTGCGGCACCGGATCGTCAGGCATTGGCGGGTCGGCGCCGACACCATCGCCGAGACCGAGGTCACCTACCGCCGGCTGGACGGCCGGGACGCCCGCGTGGTCGCCGTGACGATCTGGACCACCCGCGACGACGGCCTGATCTCGGACTATCGCATCTTCGTCGACGTGGCCCCCGCGTACGCGCCGGCCTGACGCTCACGCGAAGTCCGCCGCCGTCATGCCGGGGGGATGGCCGGGAGGCCACTGGACGAGTTCGATCCGGTAGCCGTCGGGGTCGGCCAGCCACGACGTCCAGAACCGCTCCCCCAGTTCCGACGGCGGCTCGGCCGTGACGCCCTTGGCCGCGAGTGCGGCGATCGTGGCGTGGAGATCGTCCACCTGGATGACGAGGTGGTCGACGGCGCCGATGTCCTCGACCGGCCTGGCGGGATCGTGGACGAGTTCGAGGCTGACGTACGGGTCGCCGGGCAGCTTCAGCATGGTCAGGCTGCCGGACTCCGTCTCGGAGACCCGTCCGACTTCGGCGTACCCGACGGCGGTGTAGAAGGCGAGCGAGCGTTCCAGGTCGGTGACCCGCAGCCCGAGGTGCAGCATGCGCATGCCCGGCAGACTAGGGCCCCGGCCTGCCAGGCGCATCGTGCGAACCGCGAAAAGTCCGGCCGATGCCCGCTTGCCGCCCTGTCCCCCTCCTTCGTCCGCGCCGAGAATCGGTGTTCCACCAGGAGGAGGCTGACATGGCAAGCACAAGATCGACGCGACGCTCGGCGGGCCGATCGGCAGGGCGATCGGCAGGGCGATCGGCAGGGCGGCCGGTCGTCATGCTCGGCGCGGCCGTCGCGCTCGGCACGGTCGTCGCGCTCCTGCCCGGCGGGAGCGCCGGCGCGAGCACGAGCGCCGCAATGAGCCGGTCGAGCCTGGCGGTCGCCTGCGGGGACGGCCCCTACAGCGGCGGCTACTACTACGACTCGTCGTACAACAACCCCAACGCGTGCCTCAAGTGCCAAACGGCGGGCGCGATACTGGAGGCCACCGGCAACTGGCGGGCCTACTGCAAGCGCCGTTACAACCCGGCCGGCACGCTCACCCGAGTAGACCTCTACCGCTACTGCCTCGCCTGCCGAGGCCCCGAGACGGCCGCCACCGACCGCCCGTGACGGCTCAGGAACTGTGGGGTGAGGTATCTCGATCGAATGAGCGGCTCGGTGGCGGTGTTGGTTCTCGTGGCCCGCTGGGATGCCGCTGGACGATCTGTGGGCAGGTCTGGGAGTGAAGCGCCCTCGCCGAAGTCGGCGGAGGTGGGTGATTCACGAGCCCGTACGCAGGTGTCGCGTGCTCACTGGTGTTGGTGGCCGTAGGTCTTGGCGCGGTTCATCATGTCGCGCAGGTTCGCGGGTGCGTTGTAGCCGAAGGTCTGCTCGAAGGATTGGTAGCCCTCGATCGAGGACGCGGCGCTGCGGGGCAGCATCTGTTCGGCGAAGGTGGTGAACGCCGTGTCGATGTCGGCCGGTGTGGCGGCGATGGCCTGTGCGAGCTGGGCGCCATCGTAGAGGGCCCAGTTCGCGCCGTCGCCGTCGGGCGGGGTGAGGTGGGCGGCGTCGCCGATGAGCATGATGCCCGGGACGCGGTCCCAGGTGTGTTCCAGCGGCAGTCCCCAGATCGGGCGTACGACCGGTGTGGTCTCCCCTCGGGTGACCAGTTCGAGCAGCTCAGGCGCCCAGCCCTGACCCAGCTGCTTGGCGACGAGCGTCAGCGCGCGCTCGCGGTCGGAGAAGTCGACCGACTGCGTCCACTCGAGCGGCTTCTTCAGTACGACGTAGGTGTGGATCACGTCGTTCGCCTCTCGGTGTCCGAAGATCCCCCTGCCCGGCTTCATCGCCAGCATCGCGCCGCTGCCGACCAGTGCGGCGCTGCGCGGGTGGTTCTTCTCGACGTCGTGGAGGAACGTTTCGACCCACAGGGTTCCCAGGTACTCGGGCATGGCGCCGTTGAGGGAGGCCCGGACCCGCGACCAGGCCCCGTCGGCGCCGATCAGCACCTCGGTTGAGACCGACGAGCCGTCAGCGAAGTTGATCACGTGCGGTCGGTGGCCGTCTCCAGGGGTGACCGAGGCGATCTTGTGGCCCCACCGGATCGTGCCAAGGGGCAGTGACTCGATCAGGATTCTGCGCAGTTCGCCGCGCAGGACTTCGGGGTTGCTCAGTTCCCCGTCGTCGGGGATCTCGCCGACGAGCTCTCCGTCGGGGTCGAGGAATCGCATGGCCTCGGCGCCCATGTTGACGATCGAGTGGAACTCGTCCATGAGCCGGCACTGCTGGAGGGCGACCTGGCCGTTGAAATCGTGGATGTCGAGCTGGCCGCCCTGGCTGCGTCCGCTGGGCGATGCCTCCGCCTCGTAGACGGTCGAGGCGATGCCGTGGACGTGCAGGACGCGGGCGAGGGCGAGTCCGGCCAGTCCGGCTCCGGCGATGGTGATCGATCGCTGCACTGTGATGGCTCCTTGAGTTCCTTCGATGGGCTTCGGGCGGCTGCTGGTTCGGGTGAGCCTCGGAGTAATTATGTCGCAAAACTATTATGTAGCATAACTATCTTGGGTTGCCATAAGATACCGGGGGCGTCGAAAGGTAGGTCATGACAGAGGCTGAGCCCGGTGATCAGTACGAGCAGGTGCTGGACAGCCTCACGGCCTTCACCGCCACGCAGAAGGAACTGGCACGGGCCTTCGCCCGCAGTGCGCGCCTGCACACCACCGACGCCGACGCCATCGTGCTCATCATTGAGGCGGAACAGCGTGGCCGGCCGCTGACGCCGGCGCGCCTCGCCGAACGCGTGGGCCTTTCGCCGGGTGCGACCTCGATCCTTCTCGGACGCCTGGAGAAAGCAGGGCATGTCGAGCGCGCACGGGAGGGCTCCGACCGGCGGGTCGTGACCCTGCGCTCGACCACGACGATCAACGCCGCTGCCGACGCCTTCTTCGAACCGCTGCATCAGCAGCTCGGTCAGGCGCTGGGTGAGTTCACCACGGAACAGCTCGCCCTCATCATCCGTGCCGCCGACAATCTCCGCACCGCCATGGAGACCTACCTCCGCGACTGCGAATCGACCCCGAAGGACTGACCTCTGGGGCCGGCCGCCGAGCGCAGCGTGGCCAACGGCACGTCCAGCGGACTGCGGGCCATGTGTCTGCGCCCCACCCTGCCGCGGGTGCCCGAGGTGCGCAGTGTCGGTTCAGGGCTCTGGGCGGCTGCTGTCGTGCCGCCGGCGATCGTCGCGGCGAGTTCGCGAGCACGGTCGTGGGCGCCGGCCATGGATGCCTCGTGCAGCGGAAGCAGCGCGGCCAGCGCCGTCTCGTGGGGGGCCATGGTCAGCTCGGGGACCACGGTGGTGACGTCGAGGCCGAACATGTCCTCGGGGCCGAGCAGCGCTTCGAGAACGGGTACGACGTAGTCCAGGACGTGCCTGGGAGCACCGGGGCTGTAGCTGCCGCCCCGAGCCGAGATCACCACAGCGGGACGCCCCGCGCGAGCCGGCGTCCCGGGCTCGCGCACCTGGCGTGGGAGGTGGACACCCTGGCCGGGCTCCAGCGAATCCGCGGCAAGCTGCTGCAGGCAGGTGAGCTGACCGAAGAGATCGACCACTCCCAGTCGGAGTCTCCGGTGGGTCGACGCCGGTCAGGGGTGAGGCGTTGGCGTAGGTGTGGGCCGTACGGTCTGGGGCGGTGCTTGTTCGGCGGCGGTGCGGGCAGTCCGCTCGGCCACCGGCTGGCTGAGTCGATCGGCATGGCGGAAGTTACTTCCTGACCATCCTTTTCGGTGTGCCCGTCGGATGGCGGAGACACCCGACGTGCTCGGCTGGGCCGCGGCACCACGGGCCGCAGGACGTGGGGTAGCTCCTCACCGTGGTCCGCGCCGATCATCTGAGGAGTGCCGGCTCGGTAGTGAGCGGTACGTGGCCGCATCGACCGTGGGTTGGGGCAGGGGCAGGTCGAAGTGGCCGAGGCGTGCGGTGTCGCCGGGAGTTGGCCGGCGTGCTGAGATGCCACGGCCGGCGGCACCTGATCGACCTGCTCACGCGCCTCATCGATGATCACAGCTGAAGGAGTCAGGCCCCGCGCGCGCCCGTCAGGCCGTGGGCCAGCGCGGCGGCCTCCCCTCGCGAGCTCACGCCGAGCTTGCCGAGGATGTTGGCGACGTGGAACTTGACCGTGTTCTCACTGATGTTCAGCCGGGTGGCGATCGCGCGGTTGCGGTGGCCGAGCGCCAGGTGTTCGAGGACGTCGCGCTCGCGGGGATTGAGCGCGCCCAGCGGGCCGTGAGGGCGGGGGCGTACCGGGCCGAACGGCAGGTCGGCGGTGATGGTCGTGCCCCAGCCCGGGACCGCGTCCACGCCGAGCGTGCCGCCCAGCGCCGCCACCCGGTCACGCAGCCGGTGCACCGGCAGGGCGTCGGCCGCCAGCGAACCGGCTCCGTCGTCGCGCACGCTCACCCGCAGCAGCGAATCCTCCACCTCCCAGGCGAGCCTGACCCTGCTCAGCCCGCCCTGCTGGAGCATCGCCAGCACCGCGCCCCGAACCACGGCCCTGGCCGCCCTGGCCACCTCGTGGGGCAGCGGCCTGTCGCGCCGGTCCGGGCCGGCCAGTTCGAGGGTGAGATCGTGGTAGCGGGTGAGCAGGGACAGCTTCTCCGCGAGCGCGTCGAACGCCTGGCCCGCCTCCTCCTGTCCCAGGTCACGCTCGCCGCCCGCCCTGGTCTCGAGCAGCGCGGGCACGGCCAGTTCGATCGCCACGCGCCGGGCGGCGGCGTCGTCGAGCCGCCGCGATCTTAGGACGCCGAGCAGCGAGGTCAGCGTGGTGGCGTAGGCGTCGGCGAGGTCCTCCACGGCCGTGACGGGCGGATCCGCCAGGGCGTGCGGCTCGGTGCGCGCCACCCGGTGGGCCAGTTGCACGACCGTCAGCTCGGCGAGCCCGGCGATGATCTGCCGGGTCTCCGGGGCGGGCGGCCGGGTCGTCGCGACGGCGAGGATGCCGCCCGGACTCCTCTGCGGCTTGACGGCCACGGCCAGCACCTGCCGTTCGGCCCCCGCCAGCGTGAACGGGCCGAACCAGGGACGGTCGACGGCCACCAGCGGGAGCAGCCGGTTCACCTCGTCGGCGCTCACCTCCAACCCGTGGCTGAGCAGCGGGGACATCAGCAGGCAGTCCCCGGTGAACAGCACCAGCCCGTCATGGGGCACCAGATCGGACAGCACGGCCGACAACGCCGGCAGGACGCCGTCGAGCGGCGCGTGCATCACCCTCAGCGCCGCCGTCAGGGCGGCCGACCACGACTCAGCCATGCCCTCGATGGTAGTGAGCCCGCCCACCCGCTCCGCCCGCTCGTCCGGGTGGGCGGGCCCACCCGGACGGGTGGTCCGCGGACGGGGCGTGGCGGCCACGCTGGAGGCGTACCTCCTGAAGAAGGGAATCATGATGAGGAACGAATCGTCGCTGGTGGTGGCCTACCACAGCGGGTACGGGCACACGGCGCGGATGGCCGAGTCGGTCCGCACCGGAGCGGCGTCCGTGGACGGCGTCAAGGTGGAGCTAGTCTCGGTGGACGGCATCACCGAGCAGGAGTGGTCGCTGCTGGACGCGGCCGACGCCATCGTGTTCGGGTCGCCGACGTACATGGGATCGGCCAGCCCCGAGTTCCACACCTTCGCCAGGGACTCGGTCGAGCGCTGGACGGAGCAGGCCTGGACGGGCAAGCTGGCCGCCGGGTTCACGAACTCGGGGTCCAAGAGCGGCGACAAGCTGCACACGCTGCAGTACATGGCGCTGCTGGCGGCCCAGCACGGCATGCTCTGGGTCAGCCTGGGGCTGCTGTCCGGCTGGAACTCCAGCACCTCCGACCAGAACGCGCTCAACCGCCTGGGCGTCTGGCTGGGAGCGGCCGCCGCCTCGAACATCGACGAAGGCCCCGACCTGATGCACGACTCCGACCTGCGCACGGCCGAGCACCTGGGCCGCCGGGTCGCCGAGCAGGCCCGCCGCCTCCATCAGGCCACGACGCGCCCCGTGGGGTAGCAAGCCCGGCAAACGCACCCGACGCATCGGGCGGACTCGCCACCATCGCTGACCCGCGCGATCGTGAACTGACCGCCGCACAGCCTCGGCGTCAGCGCGGAACCGTCTCTTGGATTCGGCAGTCATGATCAAGAAGAGACGCGCCTCTCCGCGGATCACGCGGGACCTGCATGAGGCGGGCTGGCGGGTATCGGGGACCACGGTCGCGGGGCGGATGACCGAACTCGGCCTGGTCGCCCGGCGACGGCGCAAGCCGCGGTCGTTGTCCCGGCAGGGCAAGCGGCCGGCCGCCCCGGATCTGGTTCGACGGAAGTTCACCGCGCCCGCGGCGGCCCGCCGCCCGCTGCGGACGTGCTGTGGTGCGGCGATGTGACGCAGATCGACACCGACAAGGGCAAGCTCTGCCTGGCCACCGGCGAGGACCTGTTCTCCCGCCAGCTGCTCGGCCATCGCAGCCCGCGTGCGCCCCTTCTACGCCATGAACGAAAGGCAGCCCACCTCCCGGACCCTGCGTCTGGGCCGCGGCTCGCGCAGCCGGAGATTGGCCCTGCTGGAGGCGGTGGCACGCGGCCGCGCGATCCCCACGCGCGTCAGAGGGCTACTGCTGGATGGGCGTTTCTGGCATCCGCGGTTCCCGCGGCTGCCAGCGCTGATCCCCCGGCAGGTGGTGCCGGCCTGGCCGGAATTCCTCCTCGACGGAAATGGGTGACCGGTCCCGAGCTTTGTGCCTGCCGGTACGAATCCCCGTAGATCTCGTCATGGGCCGCCGAGCGGCTTGAGAGGCGTCCCCATATCAATTCGAGGTTCCCTTGATGGGCGGCTGGGAGGCTGCGCTCGATCCGGCAGCTCGTCCTGAAAGCCGGTGATCGACCCGCGAGGAGTTCCATGCGTATGCACGTGCGCACAATCCTGGCGAGCGCGTTGGCCGCCGCCGGGCTCATGGTGCCGACGAGCCCCGCGTCCGCCGCCACGGCCTGCACCTACCTGGGCAACCTCCCGGACCAGAACGGCGACGACTACGCCTCGATCGCGGGCGCGAGCGCCAGCGGCGAGTACGCGGTAGGCGCCAGCGAGGACAACGGCCGCTTCTTATGGCGCAACGGCCAGACCGTGGCGAAGTGGCCCACCATGGACGGCAAGAAACGCGACACCCCGCAGGACGTCAACAGCAGCGGCACGGTGATCGGCAGCCTCACCCCGTGGGGAGGGCCGTCGGAGCCGTACGTCTGGCGGCCCGGCTCGGGGTCCAAGGTGAAGCTGGCCGAGGTGTCCGGCTCCACCTACACCGAAGAGGTCGCGATCAACGACAAGGGGGACGTCGTCGGCCTGGCCAGCGTCGGCTCCGGATACTCGGTGGTGGTGTGGCCGGCGTCCAACTACTCGACGTACCGCGTCGTCGGGCAGGGCCGCCCGGTGAGCATCGATGAGGACGGCCGCATCCTGCTCACGTCCAAGAAGATGTTGTACCCGGACGGCACCCTGCACGACCTGCAGACGCCGGCCGGAGTGAGCAGCTTCACCATCACGGAGAGCGACAACAGCGGCCGGCCGGTGGGCTCCGGCACAGCCGCGTCGGGCGGCAGGGTCGCCATCGTGTGGAACAGCGACGGCTCGGTGCTGCACACCCGCGCGGGCGCCTACCCGGTGGCGGCGAACACCGCCGGCGACACCGTCGGCCTGGTCGAGCGCACGACCACGACCGGGTACGACACGGGGTTCTGGGGAGCCTCCGGGGCGCCGGTCATCTTCCCGTATCCGGACCCGCTCGCCGCGCCGGGCGACATCTACCTGGGCGACAACAACATCGTCCACGCACTGTGGGTCACGGACGACTACCGGAACACGTACTGGGCTCGGTGGAGCTGCAGCTGACCCCGGACGCCCGGACGTCGGGGACGCGAAGGCCGCTTCCCGCGCTCCGGAAGCGGCCTTCGGCCCTGTCCGCGAAAGCGCAGAACCGGACCGTGTCATGAGCCACGCCCGCCGGCCCTGCCTTGGCCCGGGTGGTGAAGACGGCGCGGCCTACCACTTCTGGCAGGTCGGGGGCGAAGAGCTGGGAGGCGCTCACCCAGGCCGAACTGATGCTCCAGGAGCACTTCGGTCTGCCACGTCCGGCATGGCTCTCGCCGGACGTCTACCTGGGCCCGTGAGGTTCTTCCGGCAGGTCGTCGATTTCGAAGAGGTCTCGGTAGCGGTCCAGGCGGTCGAATGATCGATGCAGCAGAGTGGCTCCTGCCTCGGGCTCGTCGACCTGAAGCAGTTGCAGCGACGTTATCCCGAGGAACCGCCACGTCACCTCTTCGCCGGAGGTGTTGCGGTAACTGATCTCGTCTGCCCGGCCCAGTGCCATGGCCGCGTCGCGGGCGGCGTCCTCGGAATCGGCACGCACCACCCGCACGTCCTCACTGAAATGTGGAGATGGGTAACCGCCCGCTACGTCCGTCCGGAAGATCAGCACCACGCCCCAAAGGAACTGCGTCTCGCCCACGGGACCTCCCTCTGATCGGGGGCGCGCCGGCAGGGCGGCCACCGCCGGATCGTACGGCCGTAGCCTAGCGACCGTCCGGGGACCGAGGGCCGTTCCCGGCAGGCCCGTACGGGCGGCGGGATGTCACCAGACCGGCAGGTCGATGGCGGTGGCGGCGCGGTGGATGGGCTCGACGACCTTGGCCATGACGCGGTCCTTGCCGGGCAGCAGGCCGGCCAGCCGCAGCATCAGCATCGACATGCGCACCTGGGACCGGCTGGAGAGCACCATGCGCTTGATGTTGGCGGGGCCGAGCGCCTGGTTGGTCTCAGCGAAGGAGCGCATGCGGGCCTCGTAGGCGGGGAAGGCGATCGTGTGGTCGCCGCCGGCCCGCTTGAGCTCGCCGGCCAGCACGTACGCGCCGACCAGCGCCAGGCTGGTGCCCTGGCCGGAGGCGGGAGAGGCGCAGTGGGCGGCGTCGCCGATCAGCGCGACGGGGCCGGCGTGCCAGCGGTCCATGCGTACCTGGCTCATGGAGTCGTAGTAGAAGTCGGGTGCGCCGGCCATGGCCTCCAGCAGGCGCGGCACCTCCCAGCCTGATCCGCGGTAGACGTCGGCCAGGGCGCGCTGCTGCGCGTCGCGGCCGGTGGCCTTGTCCGCGGACCGCCACAGGAACATGGCCTTCATGCCGGTGTCCTGCCGGGTGCTGTAGACCAGCGCGGTGCGGCCGGGGCCGACGTAGGTGAGCTCCTCGCGGTCGAGACCGAGGTGATTGGGGACGCTGAAGACCGACACGTTGTAGCCCATGTCGTGGACGAAGTGCTCCTCGGGGCCGAAGGCCAGCGCGCGGGTGGCGGAGTGCAGCCCGTCGGCGCCGACGATCAGGTCGAAGTGGCGTACGAGGCCGCCGGCGAAGGTAACCCGGGTGCCGTCGATGGCGGCGATGGAGTCGCCGAAGAGGTGTTCGACGCCGTCGGTCGCCTGGTGCAGGAGCCGGGCGAGGTCGCCGCGGTGCAGTTCGGCGTCCTGGTGGACGCGCCCGCCGAAGCTGTCGCCGTCCATGCTCGCGACCTGGCGTCCGGTGCCGTCGACGACGCTGCCCGTGCGCACGTCGGTGCGGAGCGCGCGGATGTCGTCGAGCAGTCCCATCCTCTCGACGACGTCCAGGGCGGCGCCCCGGATGTCGACCTTGTAGCCGCCTTCGCGTACGCCGGTGGCGCGCTCGACGACGGTGGGAGCGAAGCCGTGCCGGCGTAGCCAGTAGGCGAGGGTGGTGCCGGCGATGCCCGCGCCGGAGATGAGGATGCTTGTCATGCCCCGAATGGTACGCATGTCTAAGACATCTGTGCAATACGGATGTGTAACATACGGACATGGGAAACCGAGAGGATCTTCTGGAAGGCGCGAAGCGTTGCCTCTACGACAAGGGCTACTTCCGCACCACCGCACGTGACATCGCCACCGAGGCCGGCGTGAGCCTGGCCGCGATCGGCTACCACTACGGCACCAAGGACGCGCTGCTCAACGAGGCCGTGGTGGTGGCGATGCAGGAGTGGGCCGAGGATCTGCGCCGCGTGCTGGCCGAGCCGGGAGACTTCGCGACGACCTGGGGCAAGGTCATCGACTCCTTCGCCACGGCCAGGCCGCTCTGGGTGATCCAGTTCGAGCTGGTCGCGCACATGGCCCGCATGCCCGAGATGCGCGAGGCGTTCGCGAAGGCGGGAGAGCAGGCCAGGCTGGGGCTGGCGGAGCTGTTCGGCTCCGACTCCGAGAGGGTGGGGGCGGTGGTCCAGACGCTGGTGGCCGGCCTGGCGTCGCAGTGGCTGGTGGACCCGGACGCCGCGCCGTCCTCGGAGGACCTGCTGGAGGGCCTGCGTTTCCTGACCGGGCCCGCTCCCGAGCCGCCCGGGGCGTAGCCCACGAGCATGGCGGAGCCCGCCGGCATCGCGGCGGGCTCCGGGATGAATCTGTCGGCGGGCGGTGGAGCTCAAAGGTGATCGCAGCCCCTCCAGTACCAGTCGACCCTCTGCAACTTCTTCCACCGTGCCCACGCGTAGGTCTTGAACCCGTCCGGATTGACCTTGATCCATCCGGTGTCCCGTCGCCCCGCGATGCGGACCTTGAACCAGACCGTCTGGTCGCAGCCGTTGTAGGCGGTGATCCTCTGCGTGGTGAGACCGACGCTGTGCGAGGCGCGCGCGTAAGGGGGCCGCGTCGCACCCGGCATCGCGGCCGCTACGGCCTGGGAACTCGAAGTACCGGCCGTTGACGCGGTCGCGGCCGACGATCCGAGCAGCGAGACGAGCACTGCGGCGCCGGCGACCGTGAGGGCGGCGAGGTTCTTGTTCATCGGAGCTTCCTCTTCCTCGTGATGGTGTGGATGCCCCCTCGTCGTCGAGGTGGTGAAGGAAGCGTGCGACGAAGCGTGTTGATGTTCTGTTGAGAGCGTGTTGAGCGTCGGAGGTCGAGGGATCGGCCGAGGTCGGCCAGGTAGCGGGCCAGTGCCACCCGGTTGGCGAAGTACGCGTGCAGTTCGTCGTCCGGCTCGTCGGTGAGCCTGTGAACCGGGATCGCCGTCCACAGACTGCGCAGGACCAGCGCGCCGGCGAGCCCGTCGTGCTTCGTCACGCTGCCGTAGCCGTCGGTGACGGCCTCGTGGACGGCGGGCAGCTCCGCGGCCGGCAGCAGGCCGTCGTGGACCCGTCCGATGAGGAGCTGGCCGAGGTCGAGCCGATGGCGCCCGGCGAGTTCCAGCTCCAGTCCACGGCGACGAACTCGGCCGAGCCGTCGGCCGGCACGAGGAGGTTCTGCGGGCTCGTGTCGCCGTGGACTCCGGTGTGCGGGAGCCGTTCCAGGGCTTGCAGGATCGTGTGAATCCGGCCCGCCAGGAAGGCGATGTCCTCTCTGAGTCTTTCGTCGGCGTACAGGGTGATCAGCGGGTGCCGCCAGACCTTGACGTCCAGGAGCGCCGGGATCATCAGCCGCGGGGGAATGTTCGTGACGAACGTCCGCAACGACGTGTCGGAGCCCTGCGCCGGACGCATGGCGGCCAGCTCCCCCGGCAGGCGGGCCGCGCGGTGGTAGCGGTCGAGGCCCCAGGCGACCGGCGCCTGCTCGACGTCCTCCAGCCACATGACCAGCCGGTCGTCGTCCAGCACGTCCAGCCGGTACAGGCGGGGCAGGCGCATCCCGTAGGGCAGCGGCTCGCCGGCCAGGTACGCGTCGGCGTCCGCGCGCCACGGAACAACTCGCCCATCAGGGGACGCAGGTCCTCGGGAAACTGGGCGAGCCCCTCCCACACGCGCAACGACCGTACGGACTTCACGAAGAACGACCAGCTCGCCCCGGACGTCGTGGTGCCGGCGACGCGGTGCAGGCCGGCGGTGGACAGCGCGTACGAGGGACGGCCGACCCGCAGGGGGCGATCGAGCGGGCGTTGGCGGTCGCGGAGTCGCCGCACATGATGTTGCACGCTCTTCGCGCTGCACGACGTCGTCCGGCTCGGCCGTCCCGGCCTGGTCGCGGACCGGCTGGCCGGGCTGCCCGTGGACGGCGAGCTCGCGCCGCTGTTCGCCCGCCACGCGGCCGCCCGCACGGCGGGCGAGCTCCTGGCCGTCGCGGAGTCGTTCGCCCGGCTCGGTCTCCTCCTCTACGCCGCCGAGGCAGCCGTCCAGGTCGCCGCCCGTTTCATGGCGTCGGGTGAGCCGCGCAGGGCCACCGGCGCCGAGACCCGCGCCTGGACGCTCATGCGGAGCTGCCAGGGCGCCCGCACCCCCGCCCTGGTCGGCCTCTCCCTGCCCGGCCTCACGCCACGCCAGCGGGAGATCGCCACCCTCGCCGCCCAGGGCCTTTCCGACCGCGAGATCGCCGCGCGCCTCGTCCTGTCCGTACGCACGGTCGCCAACACCCTCTACGCCATCCTCATAGGCTCGCCTCCCCCTCGCGCAGCCGCAGAAAACAACTGCTCTGGGCCGGGTCAAGCCTTGGATGCGGCGGACTGGGCGGCTCCGGCACCGGGTACGACAGCCGGCAGGCCCCCGATCGCAAGCAGACACGATCACTCAGGGGCTGGCGCGATGGACGTGCGGGAGCTCACCAACCTGCCGACACCGGACTTCACCTACGATCCGAGCGTGCCCGGGGCGTGCGTCACCGGGGTGCGGCCGTATCGCAAGGGCACCTTCCGGCTGAACTCCGAGCAGTCCTCCGGCCGGTTCATCGTGCACAACTACGGCCACGGCGGCGCCGGCATCTCGTTGAGCTGGGGTTGCGCGGCCAAGGTGAAGGCCATGGTCAGCCAGTTCCTGGCCGGCTCGCCCCAGACGGAGGCCGCGGTGCTCGGCGCCGGCGTCATGGGCCTGACCGCCGCCACGATGCTGCTCGACCTGGGGCTCAAGGTCACGATCTACACGGATCGTAAGCCGGTGGAGACCACCTCGTTCAAGGCAGGCGGCCAGTGGGCCGTCTCCGTCGTCGAGACCGCCATGAACCAGCAGGACCTGAAGGCGATCATCAAGACGTCCTACACGACCTTCAAGGACAGCATCGGCAAGGGCTTCGGCGTCTCCGAGCGGCCCAACTACTGCCCCAAACCGGCCGAGGGCCTGGACATGGTGCTGAACCTCCTGCCCGGCCTGCTGCCGGCCCGGCAGAGACTGAGCCGCCTGCCGTTCCAGAACCACACCCAGCCGGGATTCCTGTATCAGACGCTGCTGGTCGAGCCGCCCATCTTCCTCCCGCGGCTGGAGCGCGACCTGCGGGCGCGCGACGTCACGTTCGTGGACAAGAGGTTCACCAGCAAGGCCGACATCTTCGCGACGGCGCCGCAGAAGATCATCATCAACTGCACCGGGATGGGCGCGAAGAAGCTGTGGAACGACACGAAGATGGTCGGCGTCAGAGGCTACCTCGCGATGTTGCCAGCGCAGCCGGACCTCGAATACCTCTACAGCCGTAACGGCTACATGTTCCCGCGCTCCGACCACGTCGTCATGGGCGGCACGCCCGACTGGGACAAGGAGGACGAGGACCTCAACCCGGCCGAGTGCAAGGAGCTGGTGAACATCATCGCCGCCGCATTCGGCCGAGCGGCGCCCGTGCCGATGCCCATGAACCACATCGACCACCCCGGCAACAGGCGGCTGGTCGACCCCAGGCTCTCTGTCTCCGACTGACCGATCCCCCGCCCCGGCGGGCCTGCACTGGAGCGCCATCGTGGCTTTCACCGTCGCCGACTACGTGCTCAAGAGGCTGACCCAGCAGCGCGTCGACACGCTGTTCGGCGTGCCCGCCGCCTACGGCGCGGGCCTGTTCGACGCGGCCGGCCGCAACGGCGTCACGTCGATCGTCACCGCGAGCGACCTCGAGGCCGGCTACGCGGCCGACGGCTACGCGCGGGCCAAGGGGCTCGGTGTGGTCGCGGTCGCCAACGGCGTCGGCACGCTCAGCATGGTCAACGCCATCGCCGGTGCCTTCGTCGAGCGCAGCCCGGTCGTCGTCGTCAACGGCGGCCCCAACGCGACGAACCTCGCCAACCTCAAGGACTTCGACGTCCTGTTCTCGCACTCGACCGGGCAGCCCGACCACGACCTGAGCACGTACCGGCTGGTCACCGCGAGCGCGGCGCGCGCCGGAACGGCCGCCGCGGTGCCCGGCGTGGTCGACGCCGCGATCTCCACCGCCGTCAAGCGTAAGCGGCCGGTCTACATCGAGATCAACAGGGACATCTGGACGGCGTCCTGCCCGGCCCCGTCCGGGTCCCTGCCGGTCACCGAGCCGCCGGCCGGCACCGAGGAGCAACTCGCCGGCACGATCGCCGGCCTGGTGCGCGCCGCGACGAAGCCGCTGGTCCTGGTCGGCATCGAGGTCCAGCGCTACGGGCTCGCCGACAAGGTCGCCGACCTGATCGCCAAGCTCGGTGTGCGCTGGTCGGTCCAGTTGCCGGCCAAGGGGGTGCTGCCCGAGCAGGGCGCGGGCTGGGTCGGCGTCTACGCCCCGCCGCACTCGCAGCCCGCCGTGAACGCCGTCGCGCAGGCCGACCTGCTCGTGATGCTCGGCTGCGTGTTCCCGAGCAGCTACGCCACGCTGCTTCGTACCGGCACGAACCGCATCATCACCGCCTACGACGGCAAGGTGAAGATCAAGAACGGCGCCAAGCAGAACGCGCAGCTCGGCGCCCTGGTCACCGCCCTCGCCGCCGAGGCCGCGACGGAAGCGCCGCGACCGGTGCCGGCCGGCGTCGACCCGGTCACCCCCACGGCCGCGAGCCCGCTGACCTATCGCCGCGTGTTCGAGCGCATCGGCGCCGCGCTGGACCCGTCCTGGCTGGTGATCCCCGACACCTTCCTCGGCATCCACTCGGCCGCCCACCTGCCCATCAAGGGCCGGGACGGCTTCCTGTGCGGAGCCGTGTGGGCCTCGATCGGGCACTCGGTCGCCGCGGCGGTCGGGGCGTCGTTCGGCTCGGCCCGCCGCCCGCTGGTCATCTGCGGCGACGGCGGCTTCCACATGACCGCCCAGGCGCTGTCCACCATGGTCCGCTACGAACGCAACCCGGTCGTGGTCGTGATCGACAACGGCATCTACGCCTTCGAGCAGTTCCTGCTCGACGCCGACTACTTCAGCGACCCCGCCACCCGGCCCAAGCCGTACGTCGTCCTCAACCGCTGGGACTTCGTCAAGTTCGCCAACGGGCTCGGGGTCCAGACCGCCCAGTCCGTCACCACCGCCGCGGCCCTCGACCAGGCACTCGCCACAGCGAAGGCGTCCAACGCGCCTGCCCTGATCGTCGCGAAGATCGACTCACGCGACCTGCCCGCGGAACTCGGCTGACCCGCGCCCTCGGCCGGGGACCTCTCCAGCGCTCAGCCCTCGAACTCCGGCGGCGCCTCACTCCTCCGGCGCCGGTGTGCCCGCGTCGCCGACGTCAGGATCTCTGTTCGGCTGCTGCGTGCGGGCCGGTCCCGCAGCCGGCCCATGGGTGTGCTTCCGGGCGGCTCGTCCTGTCCCGGCGCGTCCGAACGTGTCCGAGGGCGTCCCAAGCTCTGGCGTACGGCGTGAGAAGGGGTCTTCACTGACGGTGACGCGGCGATCCGCCGCACCGACGAAGGGACCTGTCATGATCGACAACGAGCGCGACCTGCCGTACGAGCCCCCGCAGCTGCTCGACATCGGCGAGTTCGGGCAGCTGACCCGCGGCTACGGCATGCTCAACATGGACCACGCCTACTACTTCAAGCTGTGGTGACGCCCTCGTGCCCGGCATCGCCGGGCCATCGCGATGGACTCGACCCACCTCTACTGAGACGAGCGATTCGGTGCGTGAACTGAGCGGTGAGGAGTTCGCGGTGGTGCCTGACAGCGCCGCCGGTCAAGCCCTCGCCGAGGCACAGCGCGGTGGCGCGACGGTGCTGAGGTACGCGTCCGGCCGCCCGTGCCTCCTGGCCGCCTCGACCGGCGAGCTCGTCTGGGCGGAGGCCGGCCAGGCGCGGCTGGCGGTGATCGGCACATGCCCGGTCACCGCCGGCCACTTGCGGCACATGGCGGCGCGGCTCAGTTGCCTGGCGGACGCCGATGCGGTGGCCGAGGCGCTGCCCGGCAGTTACCATCTCGTCGCCGTCGTGGGCGGGCAGGTACGGGTGCAGGGCACCGCTTCGGGCACGCGGCGGGTGTACCACGCGCGGGCCGGCGGGGCGGTGGTCGTGTCCGGGCAGGCGGTGGTGCCGGCCGCGCTGACGCGGGCGGCGGTGGACGCGCGGGCTCTGGCGGTGCGGCTGCTGATGATCGTTCCGCCGGCGCTGGCCGAGCCGCTGTGGGAAGGGGTTTCCATGGTGCCGCCCGGCGAGGCGGTCCACCTCGACGCGGGCGGGGTACGGCTGCGCGCCTGGTGGCGGGCACCGGAGCCGGAGGTGCCACTGCGGGAGGGCGCCGCCGCGGTGAGGGCGGCCCTTGAGGAGGCGGTGGCCGCCCGGATCGGTGAGGGCGCGGTGGTGGCCAGCGACCTGTCCGGCGGGCTGGATTCGACGCCGGTCAGCTTCCTCGCCGCCGCGGCGGCCGGGGAACGGTCGGCGAAGCTGATCACGTATGTGCAGGCCATCGATGATCCCGAGCACGACGACCCGGTGTGGGCGGCTCGGGCGCGGGCGCACCTACCAGGCGAGCACCAGGTGGCCGGGCCCGGTGATGTGCCCATGTGGTTCGCCGGCGCGGCCGAGGCCGTTGCCGGGCTGGACGAGCCGACGCGGTGGCTGCGCGCTCTGGCCCGCGAGCTGGCGACTTCGGCGCTGCTGGCCGGGCGGGGCGCGGGCGTGCGCCTGACCGGGCACGGCGGTGA
The DNA here is from genome assembly GCF_040676845.1 of Nonomuraea sp. NPDC049504. Classification (NCBI taxonomy): domain Bacteria; kingdom Bacillati; phylum Actinomycetota; class Actinomycetes; order Streptosporangiales; family Streptosporangiaceae; genus Nonomuraea; species Nonomuraea sp. NPDC049504. Next base: position 37,232 of record NZ_JBFAPT010000035.1, on the reverse strand, counting down.
CGAGGTCACCCTGCCGCCCGGCTGCTACCTGCACGACCTGGCCCGTCGTCACCCGGCGGCGCTCTGGCCCCACCTGCGTGAGCAGCGGTCCAAGACCCGGTGGCCGCTGTCGGCGTGTGCCCGCGCACTGGCCGACCGGCGTCCCTATCCCGCCTGGCTGGCGGACCAGGCGAAGACGCTCAGGGCGCCGCTGTCCAGCTTCCGGCCGGACTTCGGCTGGGAGCCACCGCTGCGCATGCCTGACTGGACGACCGAGGCGGCCACGGACGCGGTCCGCCAGCGGCTGGTCGCGTGCGCGGCCGAGCCGTACTCCCCTCTGCGGGCCCAGCATCAGAGCCTGTCGGCCGTACGTTCCATCGCCGCTTCCGTCGATGGGCTGCGGACCCTGACAGGCCGCGTGGGCGCCGCCGTGCACGCCCCTTACCTGGACGACCACGTGGTCACCGCCTGCCTGGCCGTGCGGCTGGACCAGCGGACGGTGCCCGGCGTGTACAAACCGCTCACCCGGGCCGCGATGGGTCCGGTCATGCCGGCCGCATGCCTGGAACGGACCACGAAAGGCGAGTTCTCCGCCGACATCTACCAGGGGCTGCGGCGCCACCGCGACCAACTCCTGGCCCTGCTCGACGGTTCGCTGCTGGTGGAGCGGGGTCTGGCCGACCCCGTCGCGTTGCGCCGGGCCTGTGTGCACACTCCGGCCGAGGGCGGGCCGGGTGTGCTCTCGCTCGATGTCTTCATCGCCGCCGAGAACTGGCTGCGAACCCTGCTCACCTACCCAGCCCAGGAGGAGTCGTGCGCGTGAACCTTCGCCCCGGCGTCACTCTCACCCTGATCGACGAGGTCGCCGTGCTCCTGGACGAGCGCACCGGCCGCTACCGCCAGCTCAACGCCACCGGCGCCCTCGTGCTGCGCAGCCTGCTGGCGGGACAGAGCCAGGACGGGGCCGCCGCCGACCTCGTCCGGACCTGTCCGGGCGCGGCGCCCACCGCCGACGCTGACGTCGCCGCGCTCGTCGCGCAGTTGCGCGCCGCGAACTTGCTCGTCGACCTGACCGACGATCGGGCCGCCGACCGGGCCGCCGACCTGACCGCCGACCGGGCCGCCGACCGGAAGCGGCCGCGATGAGCGTGTCCATGGTGCCCGCCGACCGGCCCGGCCTGCCCTGGCGCCGACGCCCGGCCGCGCTGGCCGCCGTGGCCGCCGCACATGTGATCGCCCGGCTGCCGCCGGCCCGCATCCGCGCGGTGCTCATGGTGGCCCGCCGACGTGCCGCTCCCGCCACCGCCGAGCAGGCCAAAGCGGCACGGGACGCGGTGATCGCGGTCAGCCTGTCGTGCGCTGGGGAAGGTTGTCTGCCCCGCTCCATCGCCGCCGCCCTGTTGTGCCGGTTGCGCGGATGCTGGCCCACGTGGTGCGCGGGCGTGCGGGTCCACCCGTTCGGGGCGCATGCCTGGATCGAGGCCGGCGGCCATCCCATCGACGAACCGTCCCACCACTACCAGGCCACGATCACCATCGCCCCGGACCGGACGCTCAGCCGGAGCCTTGGCGCCGAGTAGCTGAATCAGGCGACGGACACCGGATGAGCACGCAGGAGAGGGCCTCCAAGAGGGTCCTCGTGGCCGACAGGCGGCCGCGCTTCTTGTGGATCGCCTTCGGCGTCCTCACCGTCATCGCGCATTTCGCGATCCTGTTCAAGCCTGCTGTTCACCGGCCACTACCCGCTCGGTCCGTACGACCTCGTGCTCGGGATGAACCGGTGGGCGCTCAGGGTGGCCGCGTACGCGACGCTCATGACCGACGCCTACCCGCCGTTCCGGCTCGAACAGGGCGGTCATGAGCTGCCGCGCATGGAGCCGCCGGTGCCGCGTCACGCGCCCGTACGGCATGGAGCCGCGTCGATCGTGGCGATCCTCGCGGGCGCGCTGCTCGCGTTCGGCGCTGTCGGCACGGCGGCCACCGGCTCCCTGTCGGCGGTGCCCGCCCACGCGCGTGCCTCGGACGGCACCGCCTGCACGCGGCATCCGGGCGGTGAGCCGGCGACGCCTCCGGCCGCGCAGCCGTTCTGGGCCGCGACGGGATCGGGCAGCCTGACGTGGACCCCGGAGGCGGGCGATTGGACCGTGGTGGTCATGAACGCGGACGCGAGCCCGATGATCTCCACCGATGTCCGGCTGTCGGCCACGCTCCCCTGGCTGGACGCGCTGACCGTGCGGTCGCGGTCGTCAGCCGCTGGCGGGCGCCGGCAGGGGCGTTCAGCGAGCAGCGCGGCAGCCGCCGGGGCGTTCCCAGTTCTGCGGCCGCGCGTTCGATGAGCGGCCAGGCGTGCGGCAGACCGGCGAGCGTACGCAGCCGGGCCCGCCACGCGTCGGCGACGATCCGGCGGAGAGGAGGGGCCGGTTCGGGGAACGTCCTCGGCGCCCGGACGGGCGTCCCGTCGATGAGGGAGGCCAGCGCGGCCAGGCCGCCGATGCCGTCGGCGAGCACGTGGTGGAAGAGCCCGTCCTGCGGTGGTTCACGAGGATCACGCGGTCAGCGCTGGGGACGGTCGGCCGGCCAGGTCCAGTCGCGGGTCTCGGGGGCGTCCTCGCCGTGCTCCCGTGTGTACGCACGGGCCGCGAGCCGGGCGTCGGCCATCCGCTGCCGCAGGTGCGCCTGGGTGGAGCCGAGCCCCGGGACGCGGTCGATGACGTCCATGACCAGGTGGTAGCGGTCGATGTCGTTGAGCATGGCCATGTCGAACGGCGTGGTCGTGGTGCCTTCCTCCTTGTAGCCGCGTACGTGGAGGTTGGGGTGGCCGTGGCGGCGGTAGGTGAGGCGGTGGATCAGCCAGGGGTAGCCGTGGAAGTTGAAGATGATCGGCTTGTCCGTGGTGAACAGGGTGTCGAACTCGGCGTCGGGCATGCCGTGCGGGTGCTCCGACGGCGGCTGCAACCGCATCAGGTCCACGACGTTGATGACGCGTACCTTCAGCTCGGGCAGGTGCTCGCGCAGGATGGCCGCGGCGGCCAGCGTCTCCAGGGTCGGCACGTCTCCGGCGCAGGCCAGCACCACGTCCGGGTCGGCGCCCTCGTCGGTGGAGGCCCAGGGCAGGACGCCGAGGCCGCGGGTGCAGTGGGCGACGGCCTCCTCCATGGTGAACAGGTCGAGCACCGGCTGCTTGCCCGCGACGATCACGTTGACGTAGTCGCGCGAGCGGAGGCAGTGGTCGCCGACGGACAGCAGGGTGTTGGCGTCCGGCGGCAGGTAGACGCGTACGACCTCGGCCTTCTTGTTGACGACCATGTCGAGGAAGCCGGGGTCCTGGTGGCTGAAGCCGTTGTGGTCCTGGCGCCAGACGTGCGAGGAGAGCAGGTAGTTGAGCGAGGCGACGGGCCGCCGCCACGGGATCTTCTTGGACGACTCCAGCCATTTGGCGTGCTGGTTGAACATGGCGTCGATGATGTGGATGAACGCCTCGTAGCAGTTGAACAGCCCGTGGCGGCCGGTCAGCAGGTAGCCCTCCAGCCAGCCCTGGCACAGGTGCTCGCTCAGCACCTCCATGACCCTGCCGCCCGCCGCCAGGTTCTCGTCGGTCGGCTCGATCTCGGCGTTCCAGGCACGCGTGGTCGTCTCGAAGACGGCCTGCAGCCGGTTGGAGGCCGTCTCGTCGGGCCCCATGAGCCGGAAGGTGTGCGGGTTGGCGGTGATCACGTCGCGCAGGAACGTGCCCAGGACGCGCGTGGGCTCGGTCGACTGCGTCGCGGGTGACTTGACCTCGACGGCGTAGTCGCGGAAGTCGGGCAACGCGAGCGGGCGCAGCAGTTCGCCGCCGTTGGCGTGCGGGCTCGCGCTCATCCGCAGCGGCCCCTCCGGGATCTCGCCCCACAGGGCGGGCACCGGGCGGCCGTCCGCGTCGAACAGCTCTTCCGGCCGGTACGAGCGCATCCACGCCTCAAGCTGGGCCAGGTGCTCCGGGTTGTCGCGGACGCCGGACAGCGGCACCTGATGGGCCCGCCACGTGCCCTCGACCGGCTTGCCGTCCACCTCGCGCGGGCCTGTCCACCCCTTCGGCGTCCGCAGGACGATCATCGGCAGGCGTTCCAGGCGGCCCTCCTTGTAGGCGGCGATCTGGTCGAAGACGGTGTCCAGCGTGCGCGCCATCTCCTCGTGGTCCGGGCCGACGACGTGCGGGCGGTAGCCGTACCCCTCCATGAGCTTGAGCAGCTCCTGCTCGGGGATGCGGGCGAGCACGGTCGGGTTGGCGATCTTGTAGCCGTTCAGGTGCAGGATCGGCAGGACGACGCCGTCGCGGTAGGGGTCGAGCAGCTTGTTGGAGTGCCAGCTCGCGGCAAGGGGGCCGGTCTCGGCCTCGCCGTCGCCGACGACGCAGGCCACCACGAGACGCGGGTTGTCGAACGCGGCACCGAACGCGTGCGCGAGGGAGTAGCCGAGCTCGCCGCCCTCGTGGATCGAGCCGGGGGTCTCGGGCGCGACGTGGCTGGGGATGCCGCCGGGGAAGGAGAACTGGCGGAACAGCCGCCGCATGCCGTCGGCGTCCTGCGAGACCTCGGGGTACTTCTCCGAGTACGAGCCCTCCAGCCAGGCGTGGGCCACCGCCGCGGGGCCGCCGTGTCCGGGGCCCGCGATGTAGATCATGTCCTGGCCGCGTTCGGCGATGATCCGGTTGAGGTGGGCGAAGCAGAAGTTGAGGCCCGGCGTGGTGCCCCAGTGGCCGAGCAGGCGCGGCTTGACGTGCTCGGGCCGCAGCGGCTCGGTGAGCAGCGGGTTGTCCAGCAGGTAGATCTGCCCGACGGACAGGTAGTTCGCCGCACGCCAATAGGCGTCGATGTGCTCGATCGTCGTCATGATGACGATGGTTTCCCGCGACGGCGCCGCCTCCTAGGGACCTTGGTCCCGACCTCGGAGGCCGGACGGTTCCCTCCTCACAGGGGGACGTGCCAGCGTAGGCGGGTGCCTCCGCCCTCAGGGCTCGTCAGCTCGGAGGTGCCGCCGAGGCCGGCCGCGCGTTCCTCGATGTTGCGCAGGCCGCTGCGCCGGGTGGGCGCGTCCAGGCCGACGCCGTCGTCGGAGACCACGAGGGTGAGGCCGCCGGAGGCCACCTCGACCGACACCTCGGCGCGCGTGGCGCGCGAATGACGCACCACGTTCGACAGGGCCTCCCGCAGCACCGCCGTCAGGTGCTCGGCGACGGGCTCGGCGACCAGCGTGTCGATCTGGCCCTCCATCCGCAGGCCCGGCATGAACCCCAGATGGCCGCCCGCGCCCTCCACCAGGTCGACGATCCGGCTCCGCAGGCCGGGCGCGACGTCGTCCAGCGGGCCCTGCAGCGCGAAGATGGACGAGCGGATCTGCCGGATCGTCTCGTCCAGCTCGTCGATGGCGTGCTGCAGGCGTTTGCCCGCCTCCGGGCGTTCGACCAGGCGTACCGTGCTCATCAGCGTCATCGCCGTGGCGAACAGCCGCTGGATCACCACGTCGTGCAGGTCCTTGGCGATGCGGTCGCGGTCCTCCAGCAGGCCCAGCCGCTCGGCGTCGCGGCGGGTCTCGGCCAGCTCCAGCGCGATCGCCGCCTGGCCGGCGAACGCGTGCAACATCTGCCCGTCCGCCCCGCTGAACGGCAACCGCCCGCTCCGCCTGGCCAGCACCAACACCCCGCGCACCGCCGGCGCCCCGCCCAGCGGCACCATCAGCCCCGGCCCGTACCCCAGCCGCCGCAACGGCGAATCGGGGTACGGGGCGCTCTGCAGGTCCGCCTCCGACAGCGGCTCGCCCCGCGTGAACACCTCACCCGCCAGCGTGGCCGACACCCCGAAGACGGTCTCCAGAAGCTCTTCGCCGCCCTCGCCGTCCACCGCCTCCGCGATCAGCGACTCCTTCGACGGGTCCGGCAGCAACACCTGGACCAGGTCGGCGTCGCTCATCTGGCGGGCGCGGGCGGCCACCACCGCCAGCACTTGGCGCGGGTCCGCGCCGGACAGCAGGCTCGTGGTCACCTCCGAGGAGGCGTGCAGCCACGTCTCGCGCCGCCGCGACTCCTCGTACAGGCGGGCGTTCTCGACGGCGACGCCGGCCGCGGTGGCGAGGGCGATGACGATGGCCTCGTCCTCCTCGTCGAACTCGCCGCCGCCGCGCTTCTCGGTCAGGTAGAGGTTGCCGAACACCTCGTCACGTACGCGTACCGGGACGCCGAGGAAGGTACCCATCGGCGGGTGGCCGGGCGGGAAGCCGTACGACTCGGGATGGTCGGAGATCCGGCCCAGCCGCAGCGGCCGGGCGTCCTTGATCAGCAGTCCGAGCAGGCCCAGACCGTGCGGCCAGTGCTCGATCCTGGCGATCTCCTCCTCGGTCAGCCCCACCGGGATGAACTGCAGGAGTGTCTGCTCCTCACCCACCACGCCGAGCGCGCCGTAACTGGCGTCGACGAGCTTGGTGGCGGTCTCCACGATCCGGCGCAGCACCGTCTCCAGGTCGAGGTCGCTGCCGACCGACACCACGGCTTCCAGCAGCGCGTGCACCCGGTCCCGCGTGGCCAGCACGGCGTTCAGCCGCACCTGCAGCTCGGCCAGCAGCTCATCGAGGCGCATCTGCGGCATCAACGGACGGTGCTCGCTCTCCATGTCGATCAGTGTCGCATCCTGGCGGAACGCCGCAAACCCCGCTGCTCGGGCCGCTTCCCAAAGTCCACCTGGCCAGGGCCTTCCGCCCCTACGCCGCCGCTGGGCGAGGCGATGACATGGAAGGGAGAACTGACAGGAGGACCACCATGCGAACCATCGTGAGAGACGTCATGACCGCCCAGGTCACGGCGGTCGGAGCCGGCACCCCGTTCAAGGACGTCGCCGACGTGCTCGTGACGAACGGGATCAGCGCCGTCCCGGTGCTGGACGAGGACGATCGCGTCATCGGCGTGGTCTCCGAAGGGGACCTCATGCGTAAGGAGGAGTTCCGCGAGCAGTACTGCGGCGAGAGCTACCACCCACCACTGCGCGCGCGGCTGCGCCGACGCGTCACCGGGCAGGGTGAGGAAGGCGGCAAGAAGTCCGGCGGACACACCGCCGCCGACCTGATGACGAGTCCCGCCGTGACCGTCCCCGCGACCGCCTCCACGGTCAGGGCCGCCCGGATCATGGACGAGAACGGCGTCAAACGGCTGGTCGTGACCGACGCCGAAGGCCGCCTGGAGGGCATCGTCAGCAGGCGCGACCTGCTGAGGATGTACCTGCGCGACGACGACGAGATCAGACGCCGCGTCGTAGACGGGATCCAGCCGCGATCCAGGTGGGACGACCGCAGCGGGATCATGGTCGAGGTCCACGACGGCATCGTCACGCTGTCCGGACACCTGGGCAGGCGAAGCGAAGCGGCGGCCGCCGTCCACGCCGCCGAGCGGACCGACGGGGTCGTCGGGTTGCGGGAGGCTCTCGACGGGAAACAGGACGACGTCCTGGGACTGCCCCTACCCTGGGACCGCCCCTGAGCGCGTCCCCGCGATGGCTGCGACCACCAGTTCGAATCCGGTGACGATCTCCGGTCGGATGCGGATCACCTGGTCCATCCTCCCCGCCACCCAAGGCTGAAGAACGGCCTGAAAACAGGCCTTCTCCTCGGCGTCCTCGACGAGGCGGGCGACGCCGGTGACGACCACGCTCCAGCCGAGGCGCTCCTCTGGGTCCAGTTCGTCGGCTTCGTAGGCCACCACGGCCTGGCGCGCCGCCAGCGCCGCGCTCAGGATGGTCCCCGTGCTGGACCGGATGATGATCTGACCGTCGGCCACCACGTGGTTCACGGGCCGGATGGCCGGGAGAGCATGCCGGGTGAACACGACACGGCCGAGCGGCGCACCAGCCAGCCGCCGGAGGGCCTCGGCCGTGGTCAGCTCCTTGAGAACCCGATCGTCCATGGCCCCCGCCGTGTCGCACGTCATCGTCACAGCCTGGTGAGCGAACGCCGCCGGGACCAGGGACCAAAGTCCCTTCTCCTGATCCTCCCTCTCAGGCCGAGAACCGCGGTTCCAGCAAGCGTCCACGCCGCGAGCACGGCGAGGTCCGTCCACGGCCGTGGACGGGACGCCGGATCGAACGCGGCGACCATCTCCAGTTCCGGCGCCGCGGCGCCCTGCTCGATCAGGTGGGCGGCGTACGTCCCCGCCTCCATGCGTCTGGCGAGTTCGACTTCCTCTTCGGCGGTCAGCAGGACGACGTCGCAGATCCGCGACAGGTAGTCGCTCAGGTGGTCGTGCGGGGGCGCGTCAGCGTTCACCGGACGCTCCTGACCACGGCCAGCGGGCAGGGTGCCCGGTGGAGCAGTTCGTGGGTGACCGAGCCGAGGACCATTCCGGCGAACGCGCGGTGTCCGTGCGAGCCGGCCACCAGCAGGGCGGCGCGGCTCGCCGCCTGGAGGAGCACGTCGACGGGGTGGCCGTGCACCGATTCCTCGACGAGGGCGACGTCCGGATAGCGTTCGGCGACGGGTCCGGTGTGCCGGGGCGTCTCCTCGGGTCCGGACGGCCCAGGATGCGTGAGCCTGGCGTGGACGACGCGCAACCGCGCCGCTCGCAGCCGCGCCTCCTTGAAGGCGAACTCCAGCACCCCGTACGAAGCGGGCGAACCGTCGACACCGGCCACGATCTCCTCCGGCTGCGGCAAGGGCGGCTCCCGGACCACCACGACGTCGCAGGGCGCGTGCCCCGCCACGCCGTACGCGACCGACCCCAGGAGCATCCCCCGGAAGCCGCCGACCCCGTGGTTGCCGACGACCAGCAGCTCGGCCGCGTCCGCGGCGGCGATGAGCGCAGTACGGGGATCGTCGGGCAGGAACGTCGTGTCCACGGCGATCTTCGGCTGTTCCCGCCCCGCCCGTTCCTCGGCCGCCTCCAGCACGCTCCTGCCGCCCTCGCGCAGCCACGCGCCGACCTCGGCGTACGGGCCGCACCCGGTCTCGTACGCCCACCGCGGCATGGCGTGCGCCACCAACAGGGGCACATCACGCAAGGCCGCCTCACGCGCGGCCCAGGCGACGGCCGCCAGCCCGGCCTGCGAGCCGTCCACTCCGACGAGAATCATGCTTCCTCCCTGTGTCTCACCAAGGACATGCCGGGAGGGGTTTCCGTCTCCACGGTCGAACGGCCTTCTCGAAGAGGGCCTTTGGGCCTCTTCGGGATCGCGAGCGGCCCGGATAGCGTTGGGGACATGATTCGTGTGTTCCTTCTTGACGACCATGAGGTCGTGCGGCGCGGGGTGGCCGCCCTGCTGGGCTCCGAGGACGACATCGAGGTCATCGGCGAGGCGGGAACAGCCGAGTCCGCCATCGCCCGCATCCCCGCGCTCCGGCCCGACGTGGCCGTCCTCGACGTACGCCTGCCCGACGGCAACGGCGTCGACGTGTGCCGCGAGGTGCGTTCCCGGCTGCCTGGGCTGGCCTGCCTGATGCTGACCTCGTTCGCCGACGACGACGCCCTGTTCGACGCGGTCATGGCCGGCGCGTCGGGCTACGTGCTCAAGCAGATCCACGGCTCCGACCTGGTCGGCGCGGTCCGCACGGTCGCCTCAGGCCAGTCCCTCCTCGACCCGCAGACCACCGCCGCCATGCTCCAACGCCTGCGCGACCAGGCCGCGAGGAAGGACCCGCTCGCGGCCCTGACCGAACAGGAACGCCACATCCTCGACCTGATCGGCGAGGGCCTCACCAACCGCCAGATCGGCGAACGCATGTTCCTGGCCGAGAAGACGGTCAAGAACTACGTCTCCAACCTGCTGTCCAAGCTCGACATGCAACGCCGCACCCAGGCCGCCGCCCTCTCCGCCCGCCTGCGCGCCGAGAAACACGACTGACGACGCCGGCTGACGACGCGTCCTCCAGGCCACCAGTAAGGCCGGACACCCTCGGCCATGGGACCTTCGTCCCTGGCTCTGCCAGGTCGGCACCGGCGAGCGTCGAGGGAGGAACCGACGAGGAGGCGTGATGAAGGCACTCATGCGCGTCCCGTTCGCCGACACCTCCACGCACCTGCTGCCCGAGGGCGTCTCCGACGAAGCGGCGCTCATGCTGGCCGACATCCTGCCGACCGCGTACGAGGTGGGCGTGCTCAACGGCCGTGTCCGGCCGGGCGACACCGTCGTGGTCGTCGGCGCAGGACCGATCGGGCTGGCCGCGATCACCACCGCGCAACTCTTCACGCCCAGCCATATCGTCGCGATCGACTTCGCCCCCGCCCGGCTGGAGACCGCCGAACGGGTCGGCGCGGACGTCGTCGTCGGAGCCGGTGAGGACCCGGCCACCGCCGTCGCCGAGCTGACCGGCGGGCTCGGCGCCGACGTCACGATCGAGGCCGTCGGCGTCCCGGAGACGTTCGAACTGTGCACCAGGCTCGTACGCCCGGGCGGCCACGTCGCCAACGTCGGCGTCCGCTGGACATGGTCGCCTCTGGGCGGGTGGACCCCACCGGGTTCATCACCCACCGCTTCGCCCTGGACGACATGGCCGCCGCGTACGACACCTTCGGTGACCCGAAGTCGACCGGAGCGCTCAAGGCGGTCCTGTCCCGAAGCTGAACGCGAACGGCCGGCGGGAGCGAACTCCCGCCGGCCGCTCCCGATTCAGGATTCGGCACGGACCACCGCCACGGGGCAGCGGGCGTGGTGGAGGACCCCGCGGCTGACCGAGCCGAGCAGCGCCGAGCCGAGGCCGCCGCGCCCGTGCGAGCCCACCACCAGCAGGTCGGCCTGGCCGGAGGCCGTGGTGAGCGCGTCCACCGGGTGCGCGGACGGGGCCTCCTCCACGACCTTCACCTCCGGGTAGTCCGAGGCGAAGACCCGCACCCGGTCGCTCACGAGCCGGTGCTGCGCCTCGCGGACCTCGTCCAGGTCGTAGGCGGCCTCGGGGGCGAACGCGTGCACAGGAAGCTGCCAGGCGTGCAGCACGCGAAGTGTGGCTCCGCGCAGCCGGGCCTGTTCGAAGGCGTAGGCGAGGGCCGGTTCGCACTCGGGCGAGTCGTCCACGCCGACCACGACCTCGCCGCGTACCGGACGGTGGTCGCCGCGTACCACGACGACGGGGCAGCGGGCCTGACCGGCGACGTGCACGCTGACCGATCCCAGCAGCGCGCCCGCGAACCCGCCGCGGCCGCGGCAGCCGACCACGATCTCGGTGGCCTCCTTGTCCTGCTCGCGCAGGACGGCGGCGGGCAGTCCCTCGACGTCCTGCGTCGTCACCTCGATCGAGGGCTGTCGCTCGCGGGCCAGGGCCGCCGCCTCGCGCAGAATCCGCTGCCCCTCGCCGGCCAGCGCGTCGGGCAGCCAGGGGGTGGGGAACTTGTGGATCTGGTACGGCGTACGGTCCACGGCGTGCACGATCCGCAGCGGCACCCGCATGCGGAAGGCGTCGTTCGCGGCCCACTCGACGGCGGCCCGTGCGATGACGGAACCGTCGACTCCCACAACGATCATGATGTCCTCCTTGGTCACCTCTCATGGGACCTCGTCCGCCTCTGTCCCTTGCAGGGCCGGAGGTCGTACGGACGAGGGCCGAAGGGCCCTGCCCGGCCGCTGGCGGAACAGCGCGTCCTCGACCTTGAAGCGGATGAACTCGCCGTCAGCCCATCGCCCGGTCCCCGGCCACCAGCCGCCCCGCAGCCGGGCCGGGACGGTGAACCCGTCGAAGGTGGCCTCGTCCCCGCACACCACCCCGAACAGGTGGCTACGGAACGGCCCTTTGTCCGGATTGCCCCAGCGTTCGACGGTGACGGCGGTGAGCATGCCGGTGGGGGCGACGGTCAGCGTCACGTCGAAGTCCTCGCCGCCCACCGGCACGACGGCGATCACCCGATCGTCGTCGAGGGGCTTCCATCGCAGGCGCGGGTCGAGCGCCGCAGCGGGCGCCATGACGAACTCGCAGGCCAACCGGCCCGCCGCGCTCCTGGTGATGTCCGGACCGGTGCCCGACATCACCGGAACGGCGTCCAGCAGCCGCCAGCGCATCTCCCCCACACCCGCCCGGTAACGGTCGAAGCCGCTCACCGGCAGCGCCCCCATCCAGGCTCTGGCCGTCCAGACGAATCCCTCCATCGGCGCCAGCACCTGCAGGGCCTCGAAGCGCCGCCAGCGGCCGAGCCTGATGTCGCCGCGCATGCGCAGCACCGCCGAGCACAGCAACGGCGTCCCGGCCTCGATGGCGTGCAGGACCCAGCGCCGGGCGGGCTCGGGCAGCAGATCCGCCTCGGCGGGATCGAACGGGCGCGGGGCGGGCGTCCCGGCCTGCAGCAGGTCCCAGTCATGGCGGGCCTGCTCGGTCAGGTGCGGCGGCGCGAGGACGACGGTCATGACCCGCCTCCCGCCTGTACGACGGCCACCGGGCAGCGGGCGTGGTGCAGGATGCCGTGGCTCACCGAGCCGAGTACGGCGGAGGCGAACGTGCCGAGCCCGCGGCTTCCCAGCACCAGCGCGTCGACGTCCAGAGCCTCATGCCTGAGCCGCTCCGCCACCGCGCCCGTGCTCAGCGCGGTGGTCACGTGCAGGCCCGGCCGCCGTTCCCGGGCCCGCCGCGCCGCCACCTTCAGCAGCTCGGCGCCTCGTTCTGTCAGCGTCTGCTGATCGGTGGCGGCGGTGAGCGGATGCTCGGCCGCCCATGGTTCGCGAACGTGGACGAGAGGCAGCTCCAGCCCACGCCGTACGGCGTCATCGGCCGCCCATTCCAGTGCGGCGCACGCCGACGCCGAACCATCGACTCCAACGACGGTCATCTCTCTGCCTCCTTCGCGGGTTCCTGGACCGCCAGCACACTCCGCCCAAGCGACCGGTCACAGAGGAGAAGGTCCATCCGGGACGTGTGCCTTTGCCCCCGGGATCCCATGACGTTCCCCCGGTGTGCCGGACCCGCCCGGACGCCCACCATGAGCGTTCACCGGAAGGACGGAAGAGAAGGTGAGTCACCATGATCGGTGGACGGATGCTCATGGAGTCGCCGGCGCTGGAGGTAGAACTCCTGGTGCTGAAGAAGCGGGTCGACGAGCTGGAGGAGCAGGTACGCACCTTGACGGCCGCCGGCCTCGCGCTCGCCCGAGGGCTGGAGAACGTTCAGCGCGCCGCCACGAGGTAGGCGGCCCGGGGCACCACGACCACGGCGGGTGGCGCGGGCACTCGCTGCCCAAACGCCTCCTTCCGCCGATTGAGGCCGGCGGAAGGAGGCGCGTCCGGGCCTACCTGATCACTTCATGCGTGTCGCGGTCAGGCACCGGCTCTGGCGCCACCGTGAACGCGTGCCTCAGCGTCGCGATCAGCCACAACGCGGCTGTAGCGAAGAAGAACACGCCCAGCGCGGCCCCGCTGTCCCCGACCAGGGCGACCGCCGCCGCGAGCGCCGCGACACCGAGCGTGGTCGCGACCGTCACGAAGACCTTCTTGACCGTGGTCCACGACCCGTCGTACAGGTCGCTCCTGCTCATGGCGCAACCGCCGGCACCGCGCCGAGCACCAGGATCACGGTGATGTCTCCGCGCACGCTGCCGAGAACGAGGATGTCGGCCTGCTGCAGGAACGCGACGTAGACCGCGGTGATCACGCCCGTCGTCACCGTCGCCGCCGCGTCTATCCATGTCAGCCTCATCGCCCGTTCCTCCCTTCTGGTCTCCCTCTCAGGCTCGCGCCGCCATGGGTGCGGGCGCATGGCCGAAAGGCCCGTCAGGTGTGACTTTCGCCCCTGACCTCGTACGGCCGGGCTGCTGGACGCTGGAGGCAAGGAGGTTCGCATGAACATGGACCTGATGCCCCACATGGGAGGCGGCGTCGGCTGGCTGGGCGGAGGCGTGGTGCTGCTCCTGTGGGTCGCCCTTCTCGCGTCGGCCTGCTGGCTCGTCATCCGCGCCGCGTCCCCCGCGCGCCTGGTCCCCGTCCGTGTCGACCGGGCCCGCGACCTGCTCGCCGAACGTTACGCGCGCGGGGAGATCTCGACGGAGGAGTACCTGGACCGGCTGACGCACCTGCCATCCCGCTGACCGCCGTGAACACCGGGTTTACGCCCCCGACGTGCGCCGACACTAGACATGACGGACGAACATCGAGAAGGCAGGAAGGACACCGACGTGACGCCCTCGCCTTCCGGCCTGTCGTCGGCCGAGGCGGCCCTGCGCCTGGAACGCGACGGGCCCAACCTGCTCCCGCGCAAGCCACCGACCCCCTTGTGGCGGCGGGTGGCCACGCAGCTCCGCGACCCGCTCATGATCGTCCTGCTCGTCGCGGCGGTACTGACGATCACCACCGGCGACTGGACGGACGCCGCCGTGATCGCGCTGGTGATCGTGGTCAACACGGCGGTCGGCGTGGCGCAGGAGGTGCGCGCCGACCGTGCCATCACGGCCCTGAGCGAGCTCGCCACTCCCGAGACCCGTGTCGTACGCGACGGCCACCAGCGGCAGATCCCGGCGGGCGACGTCGTGGCCGGGGATCTGCTGATCCTCGCCGAAGGGGACATCGTCCCGGCCGACGCCGAGGTGGTGGAGTCGGCCGCGCTGCTGGTCGACGAATCGGCGCTGACGGGCGAGTCGGTGCCCGTGGACAAGGGTTCCGGCGCGCCGATCTCCTCCGGCACCGTCGTGGTGCGCGGCAGGGGCCGGGCGGCCGTGACCGCGACCGGCGCGGCGAGCGCGAGCGGCCGCATCGCCTCCCTCATGGTCAAGGGCGCCGGGCTCACGCCGCTGCAGCGCCGCCTGGTCGGGGTCGGACGGCTGATGGCCGGTGTCGCGGTGCTGCTGTCCGCGCTGGTGCTGGCGCTGGGCCTGGTACGCGGCCAGCCGGTCGAACTCATGGTCGTGACCGCGATCAGCCTGGTGGTGGCCGCCGTGCCCGAGTCGCTGCCCGCGGTCGTGACGTTGAGCCTGGCCCTCGGCGCTCGCCGGATGGCCGCCCGCGACGCCCTCGTACGCAACCTGCCCGCCGTCGAGACGCTGGGCTCGGTCACCGTGCTCGCCACCGACAAGACGGGCACCCTCACCGAGGGCCGCATGGTCGCCCGCCACCTGTGGACCCCGGCGGGCGAGGCCACGGCCACCGGTTCGGGCTACGCTCCCGACGGCGAGATCATCGGCGCCCAGGATCCGCACGAGCTGGACGCGCTGCTGACCGCCGCGCTGCTCTGCAACGACGCCCGGCTGTGCCCGCCCCGGGCTCCGGACGAGGAGTGGACGGAGCTCGGCGACCCGACCGAGGCGGCCTTGCTCGCCGCCGCAGGCAAGCTCGGCCTCGACCGTACGGACCTCCACGCGGACTTCCCCAGAGTCGCGGAGCTGCCCTTCGACAGCGACCGCAAGCGAATGAGCACCGTGCATCTCCTGCCCGGCGGAGGCGTCCGCGTGATCTGCAAGGGTGCTCCGGAGGCACTGCTCCACCCGGACGTGCTCACCGACGACCCGGCCCTCCTGACCCGTGCCGCCCAACGCGCCGACCGGTACGCCCGGGACGGTTACCGCGTCCTGGCGGTCGCGAACGCCGACCTCGATGCCGTGCCCGACCCCGTACGGGAGGGCGGGTTGTCGCTGCTCGGCCTGATCGCGATCCTGGACCCGCCACGTGAGGCCGCCGCCGCGGCCGTGGCCGACTGCAAGAAGGCCGGTATCAGGCCCGTCCTCATCACCGGCGACCATCCGGGCACCGCCCGCGCCGTCGCCGCCGACCTCGGCATCATCGACGCCGGAGACCGGGTCGTCGACTGCCGCGAGCCCGGCGCGTTCGACGCCGCCCCGGCCGCCGTGTACGCGCGAGCCACCCCCGAGCAGAAGCTCGACATCATCCAGAGCCTGCGCGACCAGGGCGAAGTCCTCGCCATGACCGGCGACGGCGTCAACGACGGCCCCGCGCTGCGCCGCTCCGACATCGGCGTGGCCATGGGCAGGCGCGGCACAGAGGTCGCCCGTCAGGCCGCCGACCTCGTGCTCGCCGACGACAACCTGGACACCGTCGTCGCAGCCGTCGAGGAGGGCCGCCGGGTCTACGCCAACATCCGCCGGTTCCTCGTCTACGGCCTGTCAGGCGGCGCGGCCGAGATCGCCGTGATGGTCCTGGGCCCGTTCGTCGGGCTTCCGCTCCCCCTGCTGCCCGCCCAGATCCTGTGGATCAACCTGCTCACCCACGGCCTGCCCGGCGTGGCACTGGGCGGCGAGCCGACCGTACCGGGAACGATGTCGCAACCGCCGCGGCCACCCGGCCAGAGCATCATGGGCGCGGGACTGTGGCAGCGGGTCCTCCGCATCGCCGTCATCCTCACGGCCGTCACCCTGGGCGTCGCGGTCTGGGCGTCGCTGACCGGACGGCCCTGGCAGAGCATGGCCTTCTTCGCCCTCGGCGCCACCCAACTCGGCGTGGCACTCGGCACCCGAACCCGGCCGCGTACCCTGGCCAACCCGATGCTGCTGCTCGCCGTGGCCGGCGCACTCGTCCTGCAACTGGCCGGGCTCTACCTGCCGCCGCTGCGCGAGCTTCTCGGCACCGAACCGCTGGCCCCGGGCGACCTACTGATCGTCCTGGCGCTTTCCACGCTCGGCTACGCCGCCGCCCGCCTCGACCGCATCCTGCACCCCTCCCCCAAGCCCCGCCAGGAGGCGTGAACGCGCGGTGGGCGATCGCCACCTCACCACCGGGTGTTGAGGCTGCGCGCCGGCACATGGTGCGCTTGCCCTGCTCGTGGTCCAGGTACTCGCCGGTCAGCGGCGGGCAGGCGGGACCGACCTGTTCGCCGGTGAGCTCGTCACGGCCGCCGTGATCGCGTACAGCAGGGCCTTGGCCAGGTTGACGCGGGCGCCGAAGAACTGCATCTGCCTGCCGACGGGGGGCGGCGGTGTCTGGAGGTAACGGAAGCTGGTGCGGGTCACCAGCGGGCGGCCGTCCTCGCCGATGCCGCCGATCGACTCGGTGACCCAGGTGGGGTCGCCGGAGAAGAGCTGGTCGTACTCCGGGGTGCGCAGGAAGCGGACGATGCGCAGCTTGACGGCGAAGTCGTCGACGCCCCCAGCACAGCAGCGCCGCCCGCCCGTCTCAGGAGGCCTACGGCATGGATGCGACAGACCTTCGTCCTTGTCGTGCGTGTCCGCCCGGGCGCACAGCGAAACGCCCGCCCCGTGGTGCTGAGGGGCGGGCGTGTCCTGGTGCGCACTACTTCAGCCAGGCGTTGCGGCGCACGATCGGCAGGTTGCCCAGGCCGAAGACGGTGCCCGCGCCTGCCAGGGCCAGGCCGATCAGGACGATCGCGTAGATGATGTGCTCGTCCAGGAAGGGGTTGTTGGCCAGCGGAAGCTCGGCGGCCCACATCAGGGTCAGCATGAGCGTGCCAGTGATCGCGGCGATCCGGGTGCCGACGCCCAGGACCAGGGCCAGGCCGATACCGAGCAGGCCGGCCATGAACAGCCAGTCCACCCACACCTGACCGGCCAGGTTCGAGAACAGGCCGCCGAGCGCGTTCTCGCCGGTGCCCTTGAGGAAGCCGGTCGTCGGGCTGCCGCCCACGATCCACGCCTTGTTCGCCGGGGTCGCGAACCCCCAGCCGAACGTCTTGTCCAGGAACGCCCACAGGAACACCCAGCCGATCGCGATCCGGGCGGCGGCCCAGACGTACTCGACCGGACGGCGTCCGGCGGCGGTGGTGGCGCCCGTGTGGGTGACGGGCCTGTCGATCGTGGTGGCCATGACGGCCCCTTTCGGTGGTGGTTCGTCGTCCTCTTGCGCGTCTTCATCACACCGTTTCGGGGGATTCGTCGGCAGTGCCGTACGACCGTCGCCGCGGAGGACCTTGGTCCTCACGCTTCCGGCCCTCCGGCGACCGTGTCCTGAAAGGCGAACGCCCGCCATGCCTTGTAGGTGGTGTCGGCCGCGACCGTGGCAGGAATCGCCATCGCCGCCAGCGCCCAGCCGCCGGCCGATCCAGCGGGACTCGCTGCGGCAGACGAAGGCGTTGGCGAACTGCCCGAGCACGACGGCGGCGAACGCGGTGCCGGAAGCGGCGGCGAGCAGGCCGACCGCCGGCGCGCTACCCGGATGCCAGCCGCCCAGCAGGAGGACTCCGGCGAAGGCCGCCATCTCCGCCACTGCCAGGGCCGGGCCGAGAACCCCTCCGTGCAGATGAACGTGGCCGACCCCAGTGTCTCGACCGCCTCCAGATGGCGTACCAGGGCGTTGCGGGCGGCCATCCGCTGGGCGGCGCGGGCCAGCGACAACGTGACCGTGGGCAGCAGTCCCTCCGGGACCAGCGCCACGGTGACGCCCAGCGCGAACAGGAACCCCTGGCTCGCTTCCATGCCGAGCATCAGCGCCAGGCCGAAGAAGGCGGCGCCCACGGCCAGCGCGATGCCCGCGACGATCTTCACGGCCTTGCCGAGCTGGACCGAGAGCGGGCTCGGCCGCCGCGTGCACCTCGGCCAGCGAACAAGTGCACCAGCTGCCGTAGCAGCAGCACGAGCGGATGGGTACGCCGAGCCCGCGCCAGCTCGTTCGGCCCGTCCGCGGCGAGCCGCGCCGCCGTCTCGGCCGTGGTGAGCCCTGGCCTCGTCTTGGACATGTTGGTCATGCGCGCCACTGGCACCGCCGATCCGGACGCCGGTCAGGGGCCTTGGGCACCGATCCCAGGGACGTCCGGCCCGCAGGCCCCCGTCAGGCCGTCCTGCGGGCGTGGCTCAGGCTATCCGCTGGGCCATCTCGACCAGGCGGTTGGCGTAGCCCCACTTGTTGTCGTACCAGCCGAAGACCTTGACCAGGTCGCCGCTCGCCTGGGTGAGCGGGGAGTCGAACACGCAGGAGGACGCGTCGCCGACGATGTCGCGGGAGACGAGCGGGGCGGTGCTGTAGCGCAGGATGCCGTGCAGTTCGTCCTCGGCGGCCGCGGCGAAGGCGTCGTTCACCTCCTGCGCGGTGACCGGCCTGGCGAGCTGCGCGGACAGGTCGGTGATCGAGCCGTCCTCGACCCACGGGACGGGACCTTCGGCTCCCGCGCACGGAAGCGGGCGGGAGGCTTCGTGGCACCTCCCGCCCGCTCCTGACCAGGCCTCAGTGCTCGACGGTGATCCGCCGGCCCTCCGCCTTCTTCTCCTCGGCCAGTCCGATGCTGACCTCGAGGACCCCGTTCACGTAGGTGGCCTTGACGTCGTCGGTCTTGGCCGCGGCGGGCAGAGTCACCGTCCGCGCGAGCGCCCCGTAGGCGAACTCGGAGCGGTGCGGCTCGGCGGTCCTGCGGGTCTTCTCCGCCCGGATGTGCAGGACACGGTCGTCGATGATGATCTCGACGTCCTTGTCGGGGTCGATCCCGGGCAGCTCGGCGCGCAGGACGTACCGCCCATCGGCGATGTGGTCCTCGACCCGGAGGATCTGTCCGAACGGCCGGAACCCGAACATGGGCTGCTCCAGCCATTCCATCAGCTCCGGGAACGGAAGTCTGACGTCTCTCCGCTCTGGCAGGCTCATCGCGTCCTCCTTCTGTGGGGTCCCGATCCCACCTGTCCAGCACACGCCCGGCACGTTCGGGCCAGGAGAGGCGGACGTCCTCTTCGCGCGGTGACTTTCGGCCCTGCTTGCGATGGCCTCCGTCCGGACAAGCTGAGGGAAGGACCACGGACGGGAGCCCCGCCATGCCCGAGGGATACGACGTGCTGCTGCGCGACGGCGGCATCGCCCACGTGCGCCCCTTGCTGCCCACCGACCGCGACGCCCTGCACGAGCTGGTGGACCGTTCCTCCGAACGCTCGGCCTACCTGCGTTTCTTCACCGGGGGCCGCAGCACCGCCCATGCCTACATGGACCGTGTGACGAGCGACAAATACCAAGGCCACGCGTTGGTGGCCGCGATGCGCGACCGGCTGGTCGGGGTCGCCGAGTACATCCCTCTCGACGAGCACCGGGCCGACCTGGGCATCCTCATCGACGACGCCGCGCACGGGCACGGCCTCGGCACGCTGCTGCTGGAGCACATCGCCCTGGACGCCGCCGCGCACGGCGTCCGCGAACTGGAGGCCGACGTGCTGGCGGAGAACCGCACCATGATCAAGGTGCTGCGCGACCTCGGGCTGGACGTCACCGAGCACACCGAAGGCGGCACCCTGCACCTCCGCATCTCCGCCGAGCCCACGTCAGAGCTGTGGGCCGGCGTCGAGTCCCGCGATCACCAGGCCGGCTGCGCCTCGCTCGCGCGGGTGCTCGCGCCTCGCTCGGTGGCGGTGATCGGCGCGAGCCGGAACGAGCACGCCGTCGGCCACAAGGTGCTGCGCAACCTCATCGACGGCGGTTTCCCCGGCCCGATCCACCCGGTCAACCCCCACGCCGCCGAGGTGGCCGGGCTCGCCTGCCACGACAGGGTCCCGGAAGGCGTGGACCTGGCGGTCGTGGCGGTGCCCGCCGCGCGCGTGCTGGAGGTGGCACGCGACTGCGCGAAGGCGGGCGTCGCCGGACTGGTGGTGCTGACCTCGGGGTTCGCCGAGACCGGACAGCCCGGCACGGAGTCGGAGCTGCTGCACGTCTGCCGTTCTGCCGGGATGCGGCTCATCGGCCCGAACTGCCTGGGCATCGTCAACACCGCGGCCCACCTGAACGCCAGCTTCCTGCCCCACCACCCCGTGCAGGGCCGCGTCGCGCTGATGTCGCAGTCCGGCGCCATCGCGGCGGCGCTGCTGCAGCGGCTGGACGTCTCCATGTTCGTCTCGGTCGGCAACAAGGCCGACGTCAGCAGCAACGACCTCCTGCAATGCTGGGAGGACGACCCGCACACCGACGTGATCGCCCTGTACCTGGAGTCGTTCGGCAACCCGCGCAAGTTCGTCCGGATCGCCCGCCGGGTCGGAGCGCGCAAACCGGTGCTGCTGGTCAAGAGCGGCCGCGGCGAGGCCGGGGGCCGCGCCGTGCGCTCCCACACCGCCGCCGCGGCCACCCCTGACGTGGCCGTGGACGCCCTGGTCCGCGCCGCCGGCGTCATCCGGCTCGACAGCGTGCCTGAACTGATCGACACCGCCCGGCTCCTGGCCTTCCAGCCGCTACCCCGGGGATCCCGGGTCGCCGTTGTCGGCAACTCCGGCGGCCCTGAGGCCATGGCCGCCGACGCCTGCGAGCGCCGGGGCCTGACCGTCCCCGAGCTTCCGTCCGGGCTGCTGCACGCGCGCGCCGCGGCCGCCCTGGGCAACCCCGTCGACCTGACCGCCGATGCCACCGCAGCCGAGCTCGGCTCCGCCGTACGGGCGGTGGCCGCCGTGCCCGACGTGGACGCCGTCCTGGTCGTCTATACTCCGCCATTCGGATCCGGGCTGGAGGAGACCCGCCGGGCCATCGCCGAAGCGGCCAAGGAGGCGGGCAAGACCGTCCTGGCCTGCGTCGTCGGGCACGACGGGCTGATCGGCGGCCGGGTGCCCAGTTACGCCTTCCCGGAGCAGGCCGTCCAGGCCCTCGCCCGTGCCGTGAGGTACGCCGAGTGGCGCCGGACGCCCGAGCCCGTGGCGATCCCCGTACCGGTGGACAGGGAGGCGGGACGGCAGGTCGTCGCGGCCGCGCTGGAGGCGCACCCGCAGGGCGGCTGGCTCTCCCCCGAGGCCACCGCCCGGCTGCTGAGCTGCTACGGCGTCACCCTCACGGAGTCGGCCGAGGCGTGCGGCCCCGACGAGGCCGCACGAGCGGCGGCCCGGGTCGGTTTCCCCGTCGTGCTCAAGGCCGTCGGCCCGGTGCACAAGAGCGATGTCGGCGGGGTACGGCTCGACCTGCGGACCGAGGACGAGCTTCGCCACGCTTATCACGAGATGTCGGAGCGCATCGGGCCGGCGATGACGGGCGCGATCGTCCAACCCATGCTGCCCGCCGGGGTGGAGATGATCGTCGGCGGTGTCAACTACCCGGTCTTCGGGCCCCTCGTCATGGCCGGCATGGGCGGCGTGACGGCCGACCTCCTGGCCGACCGCGCCTTCCGCGTCCCGCCGGTCACCGACCCCGCCGGCATGCTCGACGAACTGCGCTGCGCGCCCCTGCTGCACGGCTACCGCGGCTCACCTGCCGTGGACGTCAAGAGCCTCGAAGACCAGCTGATCAGGATCGGCCGGCTGCTCGAAGACCTGCCCCAGGTCGCCGAGCTCGACCTCAACCCGGTCATCGTCACCACCGGCGGCGCGACCACCGTGGACGCCCGCATCAGGGTCGCCCCCGCCCAGGCTCCGCCCACCGCGCTGCTCCGCCGCCTGCGATGACCTACGGCGGCGCCCGCTCGGGACTTCCGGCCCTACTTGCCCGGCTCGGCCGGAGTTGTGATGAGGGCAGGAACGAAGCTCACGGAAGGAGCCGCCCCCCATGAAGATGACCGTCGCAGACGTGATGACCGGCAAGATCGTGTCCGTCACCCCCGCCACCCCGTTCAGGGACATCGCCGAAGCGCTCATCACCGGCGGCATCAGTGCCGTCCCCGTCGTCGACGGCGAGGAGCACGTGGTCGGTGTGGTGTCCGAGGCCGACCTGCTGCGCAAGGAGGAGTTCCGTGAGCTGTTCTACCGCGAGGGCTACCAGCCTCCGCTGCGCGCCCGGCTACGCCGCCCGAAGGGCCGTCAGAAGGCCGCCGGCGACACCGCTGCCGAGCTGATGACCAGTCCCGCGATCACCGTCTCCCCCCAGGCGTCCGCGGTCTCGGCCGCCCGTCTCATGGACGCCCACGACGTCAAGCGGCTCGCCGTGGTCGACCGTGACGGACGTCTCCAGGGCATCGTCAGCCGCCGCGACCTGGTCAAGCTGTTCCTGCGCCCGGACGAGGAGATCGCCGCCGTGGTACGCGACGAGATCCTCGACCAGAAGTTGTGGGTGGACACCTCCGGCGTGCGGGTGGAGGTACGACAGGGGATCGTGACGCTGTCGGGCTGGATGGACCGCCGTACCGAGGCGGGCATCGCCGTCCGCATGACCGGCCGGGTCAACGGCGTGGTCGACGTCGTCGACAAGCTCACCTGGAAGACCGATGACTCCACGTGGGAGGCCCGATAACGATGCTGGTCCGCGAGGTCATGAGCAGCCCGGCCGTCACCGTCCGCCGTACCGATCCGGTACGGCGGGCCATCCGGGTCCTGCACGGCCAGGACATCACCGCCGCCCCCGTCGTCGACGAGGACGAACGGCTGGTCGGCGTGGTCAGCGAACTGGATCTGCTGCGCGGGGAGTTCGAGCCCGATCCTCGCGCCACCGTCCGCCCGGACGCCCACGCCTCCGAACCGCTCCCCTGCCGGGTCATGGAGGTCATGACCCGCGACGTCGTCACCGTCACCGAGACCACCGACGTCACCGTCGCCATCGACCTCATGGTCGGCAAACGGGTCAAGAGCCTGCCGGTCGTGAACGGCGGGCGGATCGCCGGCATGGTCAGCCGCCGCGACCTGATCGCCATGCTCGCCCGTCCGGGCGAGGATCTGCGCCAGGAGGTGACGGCGGCGCTGCGCGAGCAGTACCCCTTCGGCCCGAGCTGGGACGTCGCCGTCCACGACGGCGTGGCCGAGCTGAGCGGGCCACCCCATGAGCATGCCGACCGCATCGCCGACGTGCTCGCCCGTACGGTGCCCGGAATCGTCCGGGTCAGGCATGTCAGGAGATCGCCATGAGACCGGCCGTCGAGAACGTGATGACCACCGAAGTGGTCGCTGTCAACCAGAAGGCCTCCTTCCACACCGTCGCCGAGCTGATGATCAGCAAGGGGGTCAGCGGCCTGCCCGTGCTCGACGACGACAACCACGTCCTGGGCGTCGTCTCTGAGGCCGACCTGCTGGCCAAGGAGGAGTTCAAGGAGCGCTACTACGGCGACGACTACCGTCCGCCGCTGCGCGCCCGCCTCCGCCACGCCGCGGGCAGTGAGGGCAGCGGCCGCCGCAAGTCGCTCGGCGAGACCGCCGGTGAGCTGATGACCGCTCCCGCCCACGTCACGACGCCGGACGCGGCGGTGGTGTCGGCCGCGCGGCTGATGGACCGCCACGGCGTCAAGCGCCTGCTGGTGGTGGACGCGGGCGGCCGCCTGACCGGCATCGTCAGCCGCCGCGACCTGCTCAAGGTCTTCCTCCGCCCCGACCCCGAGATCGAACGCGAGGCACGGGAGGTCCTCGGATCCGACGCCGCCGGCCTGGACATCACGGTCGCCGACGGAGTCGTCACCCTGTCCGGGACGCTGACCGAGCACAGCCAGGCCCTCACCACCGTCAGCCTGACCGAGAACATCGACGGTGTCGTGGCCGTCCGGAACAACCTCGTCTGGAAGCACGACGACATCGTCGAGATCCCCATGTGGGGCGGCGCCTGACCACAGCACGTCCGTCACCGCCCGTCCCGAGCAGGAGGCGGCCCCGGCTCGGGGACGGGTTCACCCGCATGTCGCGTGCGCGGGAGTGGAACCGTCCGGCCCTGTCGCCATAGGACCTTGGCCTCTGCTCCCACGCCCCCACCGCCGGGATGCTGGCAGAAGCCGAAGATGAGGAGCAGCGAGATGGCAGTGGCCCCGGAAGAGGCCAAGGTCCACGGCAGCGAACTCGCGGACCAGGTCAAGACCCTGATCCACGAGGGCAACGTTCGCAGGATCATCGTCAAGGACTCGCACGGTCACACGGTGATGGAGGTCCCCGTCACGGTCGGCGTGGTGGCGTTGATCGCCGCTCCCGTCGTCACGGCCGTGGCCGCGATGGCCGGGGCCGCCGCCGAGTGGTCCATCCAGGTCGAACGCCACCCGCAGGACGAGCAGGACGTACCACCGCAGGTCTGACTGCGTGTCTTCCTCGCCATCGGCCGTCCCCGCCGGTGGCGGGGAGTCATGTACGGGGCCATCGGCCCCCGATCACCGTCTTTCGTCCCGACTCTGGTGTCGTCGAGACATGGACGCCGGCCACGGTCGGTTCGCGCATCACCCTCCCCCCGCCTTCCGTAGGTCCTCGACCTTCACCTTCTGGAAGCCAACATCAAGACACGGGTAACCAGAACCACTCAGCACGACCGTGGACGGTCCCTTGCCCAAGTCTGACCCTCCCAGGAGTGTGGCGGCCAGGACCAAGGGTGCATGTAGAGGAACGTGGGTACTCACAGCCGGTTCGACGCGTTCCGCGCCCTGGCGGACCGTCGCGGCCGTCCCGGGGTCCGACTGCTCGACGCCCTCACCGAGGAAGCCGCGGCCGGGCACGCACCCGTCGAGACGTGGGCTCCCGAAACGGCCTCGCGGTTCGGGCTGCCCGCGGCCTCGGCGCTCGGGCCGGCCACCTTCTACGCCGACCTGGCCGCCCCGCACGGCCGACGGCACGTACGGGTCTGCACCGCGGCGGCCTGCTTCGCCGCTCGGGCGGGCGGGCACGTCAGCGAGGTCGAACAGGCGCTGGACGTCGCCACCGATCACGTCACCACGGACGGGGAGGTCTCCCTGCAAGGCGTCCGGTGCCTCGGCTACTGCTACGCCGGCCCCGCCTGCCTCGACGGTGATACGCCGTGCACGGGGCCGACGCTCGCCGACCAGCTCACCGGCCAGGCGCTCCCCTGCGATCCGCCGATCCCCGCCGCCGACGCCACCGGCGCTCCCGTCGTACTGGCGGGCGTCGTCGAGGACCGGGACGCCTGGCGGGCGTGGCCCGCCGTTCTGCGCGCCGGGACTCCTGAGCAGGTTCTCGGCGAGGTGGCGGCCTCCGGGCTGCGCGGGCGCGGCGGGGCCGGGTTCCCCGTGGCCGCCAAGTGGGCCGCCGCCGGACGCTCGCCCGGCACGGTGGTGGTCGCCAACGGCGACGAGGGTGATCCGGGCTCCTACGCCGACCGGCTGCTGATGGAGGCGGATCCGGGGCGGGTGCTGGAGGGGCTGGCGCTGGCCTGTTTCGCCTGCGGGGGCGGCCGCGGCGTGGTCCTGGTCCGGTCGGAGTACCCGCGCGCGCTGGCCACCATGCGGATGGCGGTCGAGCGGGCCCGTGCCGACGGCCATCTGGGACGGCGCGTCCACGGCACAGACGTCGATCTTGACATCGAGGTGGTCGAGGGTTCCGGCTCCTACGTGGCCGGTGAGGAGACCGCCCTCATATCAGGGCTCGAAGGCGAGCGTGGCTGCGCCCGGCCACGCCCGCCGTACCCGACGCGGCACGGTCTGTGGGACGCCCCCACCGTCGTGAACAACGTCGAGACGCTGGCGGCGATCCCCTGGATCGTCGAGCACGGCGGGAACGCCTACGCCGCACGCGGCACGTCGTCGGAGACCGGCACCAAGCTCGTCTGCCTGTCCGAGCGCTTCGCCCGGCCCGGCTGCTACGAGGTCGAGCTCGGCACGCCCGTGCTCAGGATCGTCGAGGAACTCGGCGGCGGCCTGCGCGAGGGCTCGGACCTGACCGTCGTCCAAGTCGGCGGCCCTCTCGGTGGCTTCCTCGCCGCCGATCAGCTGGACGTGCCGCTGTCGGAGACGGATCTGGCCGCTCGCGGAGCAGCGCTCGGACATGCCGGGCTCGTCGCCTTCGACCAGCGGATCGACCCCGCGGACGTGCTGCGCCACGTGTGGGAGTTCGCCGCCGCCGAAAGCTGCGGGGCCTGCTCGCCCTGCCGGGTCGGGTCGCGGCGCGGCCTGGAGGTCGTCCGGGACAGCCGGCCGGGCGAGGAGTACGAGCGGCTGCTCCGCGTCATGGGTGAGGCCAGTCTCTGCGCCTTTGGGCGGCGCGTCCCGGCAGCCGTGCACAGCCTCGTCCGTGCCTTCGGCGACCGGCTCGCGGGGTGGGACGGATGAGAGTACGGGTCGGCGCAACGACCGCGCACGTGGCCGAGGACGCCTCGGTCCTCGACGCCGTGCGCGCGGCCGGGATCAGCCTGCCCACCCTGTGCCACGACGACCGCCTGACGCCGGCCGGCTCCTGCCGCGCCTGTCTGGTGAGGGCCGGCGGCAAGGTGGTCGCCGCGTGCGTGACCCCGGCCGCCGAGGACGCCCCGATCGAAGTCGACGCCGACGATCTGCGCGGCCTGCGCCGCGAGGCCGTGGAGGTCATCGTCTCGGTCCTGCCGCCGCGCGCCCTGGACGACGAGCACGGCCGCAGCGAGCTGGCCGGGGTCTGCCACGACCTCGGCGTCGCGCCGGACACGGCCCGGGGAGCCGGCGGCCGGGGCCGCGACGACAGCCACCCGTACGTCCGCCTCGACCGGGACCTGTGCATCGCCTGCGGCCGGTGCGTGCGCATGTGCGCCGAGGTCCAGGGCACCTTCGCCCTCACCCTGGTAGGACGGGGCTCCGACACGGTGGTCGCGCCCGGCACGGGAGGGCCGTGGGCGGAGTCCGAGTGCGTCGCCTGCGGCGGCTGCGTCGACACCTGCCCCACCGGCGCGCTCACCGAACCCGGCCTGTCCGGCGGCGACCGGACACCGGAGCTGCCGGGTACCCGCACCACCTGCGGCTACTGCGGGGTCGGCTGCTCCCTGGACGTGCTCACCGGCGGCGATTCGGTGACCGCCGTGCTGCCCGCCCGCGACGGCCCCGTCAACCGCGGCCACGCCTGTGTCAAAGGCCGCTTCGCCCACGGCTTCCTCCGCTCACCCGACCGGCTCACCCGGCCGCTGCTGCGCCGCGACGGCCGCCTGGAACCGGTGAGCTGGGAGGAAGCCCTCGACCACGTGGCCCGGGAGCTGCGCGCGGCGGTCGCGGCGGGCGGCCCCGGCGCGGTGGCGGCGATCTCCTCGGCCAGGGCCACCAACGAGGAGAACTATCTGCTGCAGAAGTTCATGCGCACGGTGATCGGCACCAACAGCGTCGACAACTGCTCACGGCTGTGCCACGCCCCGTCGGCGGCCGGCCTGACCGCGGCGTTCGGCCTGCCGGGCGGGACCGACCCCTTCGAGGACGTGGAGAGTGCCGACTGCCTGCTGTTGGTGGGCGCCAATCCGGTCGAGGCGCATCCCGTGGTCGGCGCGCGACTGCTCCAGCGTGTGCTGCGCGGGGCGCGGCTCGTCGTCGCCGACCCGCGCGCGGTGGGCCTGGCCCGTCATGCCGACGTCCACCTGCGTCCCCGCCCTGGGACCAACGTCGCCCTCTTCCACGCGATGGCCCACGTGATGCTGGCCGAGGGCCTGATCGATGAGGAGTTCCTGCGCGAACGGTCGGCCGGCCTGCCCGAGCTCACCGCGCTGCTCGCCGGCTACTCCCCCGAGCGCACGGCCGCCGTCACCGGCGTGCCCGCCGCCGATGTCGTCGCCGCCGCGCGCCTGTTCGGCCTGGCGGAGAGACCGGCGATCCTCTACGGGCTGGGCGTCACCGAGCACCTGCACGGCACGGACGGCGTACGCGCCCTGTCCAACCTGGCGATCCTTCGAGGAGCGGTCGGAACCGGGCGGGGCTTCGGCGTGAACCCGCTGCGCGGCCAGAACAACGTGCAGGGCGCGTCCGACATGGGCGCGCTGCCGGACCTCCTGCCCGGGTACGGCAAGGTGACCGACGCCGACGCCCGCCTCCGCGCGGAGCGCGTCTGGGGTGTCCTCGTCCCGCCCCGGCCCGGCCTGCGGATCCCGGAGATGTTCGCCGCCGCCCGCTCCGGAGAGCTGCGCGCCCTGTGGATCCTGGGAGAGGACGTGTGCGCCACCGACCCCGACAGCAACCAGGTCGTCCAGGCCCTGGAGAGCTGCCCGCTGGTGATCTGCGACGAGCTGTTCCTGTCGGAAACCGCGCGCAGGGCCGACGTCGTGTTGCCCGCCGCGTCCTGGCTGGAGAAGGACGGCACGTTCGTCAACTTCGACCGCCGCTTCCAGCGGGTACGGGCCGCGCTCGCCCCACCGGGAGCGGCACGGCCCGACTTCGAGATCATCCACGCGGTCGCCGCGGCGCTCGGCGCCGACCTCGGCTGCGCCACGCCCGCCGAGGCCCTGACCGAGTGCGGCCGGATCGCCCCCGTCTTCGCGGGTCTCTCGCACGAACGGCTCGACCGGGAAGGAGCCGTCCCCTGGCCGTGCCGCCATCCCGACCGGCCCGGCGAGTCCTCGCTCTACCGGGAACGGTTCGCCACGCCGGACGGGCTGGCGCACCTGAGCGCCGCACCGTACCTGCCGCCCGGAGAGGAACCCGACGACCGCTACCCGCTGGTCCTGGTCACGGGACGGCGCTGGGCGCACTACAACTCCGGCGGCATGACCCGGCGTACGGACAACCTCCTGCTCGACCCCACCGACCGGCTCGACGTCCATCCCGTCGACGCTTCCCGCCACCGCCTGGGCGACGGCGACCGCGTCACCGTGCGCAGCCGCCACGGGGAGGCGCACCTGACCGTCCAGGTCAGCGACGACATGACCCCGGGCCAGGTGTTCTGCGCCTTCCACTTCCCCGCGAGCGGCGTCAACGCCCTCACCTCGGATCGCGGCGATGCCGCGACGTCGTGCCCCGAGTACAAGGTCACGGCGGTACGGCTGCTCGCGGGTGAAAGGGCAGGGCAAGCGAGATAGACCCAGAGTTTTCCGGTGGGTGAGGCTCATCCCAAGGAGCGGCGGGAAGGCTCACTCGGCAGAGACCATTCCTCTCCTGGAGGCGGCGGTGCGTGATGACCAGGCCGACCGGCCCATCCTGGTCGGCTACGACGACTCGCCCGAGAGCCGTGACGCGCTGCGCTGGGCGGTCGAGGAGGCACGTTTGCGCAAGCTGCCTGTGCTGGTCTGTCACGCCTTGCACTGGCCCTACGCCCTGAGGCCGGTTGCCCGGGAGGTCATGACACAGATCGAGCAGGCCGCCCTCGGTGTCGTCGACGAGGGCGTGCGCCGCGCCAAGGAGCTGGCTCCGGAGGTGGACCTCCAGCCGGTCCTGGGGAAGGGCACGCCCGCGGCGGTGCTGCTGGAGGTGGGGCGCGGGGCGGAGCTGACGGTGCTCGGATCCCGTGGGCAGGGTGGGTTCGACGGGCTTCAGGTGGGATCGGCCGCCGTGCAGGTGCCCGCCCACAGCGTCGGGCCAGTCGTCGTCGTACGTCCGTCCCTCCAGCCACCCGGCGGCCAGGACGCCCGCGTCGTCGTCGGCCTCGACGGCTCGCCGCCCAGCCTGGCGGCCCTGGACTTCGCGCTGGACGAGGCGGCGTTGCGCGGCGGCAGCGTGACGGCCCTGTGCTGCTGGTCCGACTGCGGGTCGGCGTCCTGGCCGGAGCCGCTCCCGTTCGTCGACTCCAACGCGCTGCGCAGGGGCGCGGAGGCCCGGTTCAGGGAGGTGGTCTCCCACCTGGCCGCCAGACGCCCCGAGGTGACGGTGTTCACCGAGTTCGTGACCGAACGCCCCCAACGTGTCCTGGTCGACTCGACGAAGGACGCCACGCTCCTCGTCCTCGGCAACCGGGGGAACGGAGCTCCCGCCTGCCTGCTGCTCGGCCCGGTCACCCAGACCGCGCTGCTCGAATCCTGGTGCCCGGTCGCGGTGACCCCCGCCGAGGTGCTGAACCCACGACTGCCGCCCGGATGAGCGGCGAGCAGGGCGGCGGTAGGTGAAGGGCTGAGGGGAGACGGAAGAGATGGCCGGACGGATCGTGGCGGGCGTGGACGGCTCCCCGCCCTCGATGGCGGCGGTCGAGTGGGCCGCGGCTGACGCCCGCAGACGCTCGCTGGAGCTGCGCCTGGTGCACGTGTGCGAGCAGTGGGCCCGCGACGCGGGGACGGCCGAGTACTGTGCCGGGATGCTGGAATCGGCGGCGGACCGGGCACGCGGCCTGGCTCCGGAAGTGGAGGTCGGCACAGAGATCCTCGCGGGCCCGGTGGTGGATGACCTGGTGATGGAGTCGGCGGGAGCCGACAGCTTGGTGCTGGGCAGCAGAGGGCTGGGCGGCTTCGCCGGAATGGTGCTCGGCTCCACCAGCCTCGCGCTGGCCGGGCACGCCGCGAGCCCGGTCGTCGTCGTCCGCGAGGCCGCCACGGTGCGGCACGGCAGAATCGTGGTCGGCTACGACGGAGGGCGGTCCCGGGCTGCCATGGAGTACGCCCTGGCGCAGGCACGCGCCCAGGACGCGGAGCTCCTGGTGCTCTACGCCTGGCGGCCGCCGATCCTGTCCTCGTACGCCACCGCCTACAGGGTGCTCAGCGAGGGCTTCGAGCAGGAGGCGCGCGAGGCCGCCGAGCAGGTCGTGCCGTGGCGGGAAGGAAACCCTGACGTGCGGATCCTCGACGATCAGGTCTGCGACCACCCCGTGGCCGCCCTGCGGAACGCGTCCTCTACGGCCGACCTCGTCGTGGTGGGATCGCGCGGGCTGGGCGGGTTCACCACCACGATGCTGGGCTCGGTCAGCCATGGCGTGCTCCACCACGCGGTGTGCCCGGTGGCCGTGGTGCCTCCTCCCGGGGGCGCCCACGAAGCTCGCTGAAAAGCGACGGTCCGGGCCCTTGCGCCGTACGGCCTGGTCAGAAGTTCACGGCACGACCGTGCGGCCACTGCCACCCGTGGGCAAGGGTCAAGGGCAGTCCCCTCAGTAACGACGCACGCCCGTGGTTCGCCGTCCACTGCCGCTTCTTGGCGCGACGAAGGTCTTCGCCCTTCTACCTGGGGGCACTCATCCCTGTGAGGTGTCACCCGACGATCAGCCGGCCTCGCCCGGCCCGTCATCGGGGGAACGCCACGGCACCGGCCGCGCGACACTGGGGCGAGGGATGAGCCAGGCGGAGGAGCCGCCTTCGGCACGACAGGTCGATCCGACCGAACGGTTGGATCTGCTGCTGCGTGACCTGCGCAGCAGCCGTTCAGGGCTGTCCTCACGCGAGGCGGCACGGCGCCTGATCCACTACGGCCCGAACGAGCTGCGCCGCCGTGGCGGCCGGCGCTGGCCGCGTGAGCTGGCCCGGCAGTTCACGCACCCGCTGGCCCTGCTGCTGTGGGTGGCCGCGGCGCTGGCCGGGACGGCGGGGATCACGACGGTGGCCGTGGCGATCGTGATCGTGATCCTGATCAACGCCGCCTTCGCCTTCGCGCAGGAGATCCAGGCCGAACGTGCGGTCGAGGCACTGGCCGCGTACCTTCCGGTCCAGGCCAGAGTCCTGCGGGACGGGCGGCCGCAGACGATACCGGCCTCCGGGCTGGTTCCCGGGGACGTGCTCCTGCTGGAGGAGGGCGAGCGCATCTCCGCCGACGCCCGGCTCATCGACGGCGGCATCGAGGTGGACCTGTCGATGCTCACCGGCGAGGCCGTGCCGGTGTTCCGCTCAGCGGACGCGGTGGACACGCAGGCGCCGCTGCTGCAGGCTCGCGATCTCGTGTTCTCGGGCACGATGTGCACCGAGGGCCAGGCGCGTGGGGTGATCTTCGCCAGCGGGATGCGTACCGAGCTCGGGCGGATCGCGGCGTTGTCGGAACGCGTGGAGCGCGAGGAGAGCCCGCTCGAGCGTCAGGTCCGCAAGGTGGCGTGGCTCATCGCGGTGATCGCGGTGGCCACGGGGGCGGCGTTCATCCCGGTGGCGGCCTTGGGCGCTCATCTGCCGCTGCCGGACGCGGTGGTGTTCGCGGTGGGACTGCTGGTGGGGAACGTGCCGGAGGGACTGTTGCCGGTCATCACGCTGGCGCTGGCCCTCGGTGTACGGGACCTCGTACGGCGCGGAGCGGTGGTGAAGCGGCTGAGCGCGGTGGAGACGCTGGGTTCGACGAGCGTGATCTGCACCGACAAGACGGGAACGCTCACGGAGAACCGCATGCGGGTCACGACGGTCTGGACCACGGCCGGAACCTACGACCCCGAGAACGGCGGGGACGCCGGCGACGAAGCCC
This sequence comes from Nonomuraea sp. NPDC049504, assembly GCF_040676845.1. NCBI lineage: Bacteria > Bacillati > Actinomycetota > Actinomycetes > Streptosporangiales > Streptosporangiaceae > Nonomuraea > Nonomuraea sp. NPDC049504. The sequence continues at coordinate 4,565 of NZ_JBFAPT010000035.1, read as the reverse complement.
TCGGCGACCTGACCGCCGTCATCGCGGCCTGCAACAACGTCCAGCGTGACGATCGCGGCACTTTGAGGGGGGACCCGACCGAGGTCGCGATGCTCAGGGCGGCGGAACTGCTGGCCCCCGCCGGGCACGCCGGAAGCAGGGGCACGCGGCTGTGCCAGTTCCACTTCGATCCCGTGCTGAAGCGGATGTCGACCGTCGACGACCGCGACGGCGAGGTGCGGGTGAACACCAAGGGAGCCCCTGAGGCGGTCCTGCCGCTGTGCGGAGCCGTCATGGAAGGCGGCCGGACGCTGCCGTTCTCCCCCGAGCGGCGGCGCGACGTCGAGCGGGTCGTCGACCTCCAGGCCGGCAAGGGCCTGCGGGTGCTCGCCGTCGCCACCCGCCCTCTCGGCGCCCGCGAGACCACGCCTCGACGCCGTGAGGACGTCGAACGCGACCTGACGCTGCTCGGCCTGGTGGCGATGCACGATCCGCCGCGTCCGGAGGTCGCCGAAGCGGTGGCGCACTGCCACGCGGCCGGGATACGCGTCATCGTGGTCACCGGTGACCATGCCCTGACCGCGGCGGCGATCGCCCGGCAGGTGGGGATCGTCGGTGATGATCCCGTCGTCGTCTCCGGTGAGCAGCTCGACCGGATGAGCGAGGACGAGCTGGACACGTTGCTGCGAGAGCACCGCGAGGTCGTCTTCGCGCGCAGCTCGCCCGAGGCCAAGCTGCGCATCACCGACGCCTTGCGCGCCGAAGGACACGTCGTGGCGATGACCGGTGACGGGGTCAACGACGCGCCGGCGCTCCGCCGGGCGGACATCGGCGTGGCGATGGGCCGCGCGGGCACCGACGTGGCGAGGGAGGCCGCCACTATGGTGCTGACCGACGACAATTTCGCCACCATCGTCGCCGCGGTCCGGTCGGGCCGCCAGGCCTACGACAACATCCGCAAATTCATCTGCTACATCTTCGCCCACACCACGCCCGAGATCGTCCCGCTCCTGGTGTTCGCCCTCGCCGGAGGAGCCGTACCCCTGCCGCTCACAGTGCTACAGCTCCTGGCCTTCGACGTGGGCACGGAGACGCTGCCCGCGTTGGCGCTCGGCCGCGAGCCGGCCGAGCCCGGACTCATGCGGCGCCCGCCGCGCAGACGCTCAGAAAACGTCATCCGCGTGTCGATGCTGCTGCGCGCGTGGCTGTTCCTCGGCGTGATCTGCGCTGTCCTGTCCATGAGCGGGTTCTTCTTCGTGCTGTTGCAGGCCGGGTGGCGTCCCGGTGCGCCCACCGGTCCTGGCAGCCCTCTCCACCACGCCTACCTCCAGGCCACCACGATGACCTTCTTCGGCATGCTCACCGGCCAGATCGGCACGGCCTTCGCGGCCCGGACCGACCGAGCCTCCCTCCGCTCGGTCGGCGTCCTGTCCAACCCCCTGCTGCTGTGGGGCATCGCCTTCGAACTGCTGCTGGCCGCCGTACTGATCTACACCCCGCCGTTCCAGGCGCTGCTGGGCACCGCCGCTCTGACGCCCGGCATGCTGGCCTTCGCCGCGCCCTTCCCGCTGATCGTCTGGGGGGCGGACGAGGCGCGTCGCTGGCTGCTGCGCCGGCACGAGCGCTGACCACGTCCACCGCGCAGGGCTTCAGCGCCTGCGGAACGCCGGACGGTGACGCGTCGCCGTGCTGAAACGATGGGCTCTGCGGTGCGTGGAGTGAGCGGCCGTGCGCCCTCCACCCGGGAGGGCCGCGGGGCGGGCCCGGTAGAAGTGGCTCCACGGGCCCCTGTACGCGCTGGTCGACGTCAACGAAAGGATCTAGGCCAAGCTAGAACGGACCCAGCTGCCACCGCCGAGGGAAAGGCTCTCAGTCCGAACACTCCCTCCACAGAGGGCCGACAACTGGCGCAGATGGTTGCGCAGCGCCCTGATACCGACCAACCCGCCCGCGAAGAACCTTCTCGTACGCGACACCTGAGCACCCTGCTACGCAACCTCACATTTGTCCGGCCTGCGTCGTCATGTTGGTGAGGGCAGCGACCAGTGCCCCGGAACGGAGTGCGGAAATGAAGGTTTTCATCGCTGGTGGGCGCGGCCGTGTGGGGTCCCGCCTCGCCGACGACCTGGAGGCCAAGGGCATCGAGGTGGTCCCAGGAGGGCTTGAGGACGGAATCGATGTGATCTCTGGCAAGGGGCTCGCCGAGGCTCTGGTCGGAGTCGGCACCATCGTGAACGTCCTCAACACCCCCCTCTTCGATGCGGAGGGGGCGATCTCGTTCTTCGAGGGAACGATCGACAACCTGACCGCGGAGGGCAAGCGGGCGGGTGTGCGTCATCACATCGTGCTCTCCATCGTCGGCGTCGGAGAAGGTGACGCATCTGAGGTCGGCTACTACCTCGGCAAAGTGGCGCAGGAGAAGGCCGTGCGATCGGCTTCGATCCCCGCCACCATCATTCGGGCCACTCAGTTCCACAGCTACATTCCTGTCCTCATCGACCAGCACACCGTGGACGGAAAGGTGCTCGCTCCGAGGTCATTCATCCAGCCCGTCGAGCTGGACGAAGTCGTCGATCTGCTCACCGAGGCCGTCACGACGCTGGAGCCGGGAAGCGTGGTCGAGATCGCCGGACCCGACCGCTTCTACCACGACGACCTCTTCCGTGCCACTCTGGCCCATCGCGGAGACCATCGTGAGGTGGTGACCACAGACGGACAGGAGCCCCTCGATGCCATGGTTCCGCGCGGCGCGTACCGGACGGGCACCGTGCGGTACCCGATTGCAGGGATCCCCACCGCCTGAATGCGATGATGAAGGAAGGGGGGAACGTCTGGCCGCCGGCACATAGGTCAGGCGTGCTGCGCTCCGATGGGAAAGGTTGCCCCATGCCGGAGGATACTCCTGCCGAATCAGCGGAGTTCGGAGGAGCCGAGCGTGACGAATCACGGGCTCTCGATTCGGTCATAGCGGAGCGACATCGTCTGCTGTCGCTGGCGTTCCGCATGATGGGCACTTTGGCCGATGCCGAGGACGTCGTGCAGGAGACATATGCGAGGTGGTACCGCCTCGAACCCGAGGAACGCGACGAAATCGCCACACCTGCGGCATGGCTGATGCGAGTGGCTGGCCGCATCTCACTCGACCTGCTGGGTTCCGCGCGTGCACGGCGGGAGACGTACGTCGGGCAATGGCTACCGGAGCCGGTTCCAGCTGACCTTTTCGCAGGCACCGCACAGGCGCCACTGGATTCCAGTCAGTTCTCCGCTGATCCGCTTGAACGGGTCACCCTCGATGATGCCGTCAGCATGGCTTTGCTGACGGTCCTCGAGGCCATGACCCCGGCAGAGCGAGTGACGTTCGTGCTGCATGACGTGTTCGGGGTCCCGTTCGACGAGATCGCTGGTGTCGTAGGTCGTTCAGCCGCAGCAACAAGGCAATTGGCAACATCCGCTCGCCGCCACGTTCGACGAGGAAGACGCGCACAGGTTTCTCCACGCCAGCATGATGAAGTGGTTCGGGCATTCCGTGATGCGACTGTCGGCGGAGACATCGAGGATCTGCTCCGCTTGTTGGCTCCAGACGTCGAACTACGAGTAGACGGCGGCGGCTTCGTCAACGCCGCACCTCAGGTCATCCGTGGGTCCGATCACGTAGCCCGGTGGTTCATGGGAGTGCTGCGCAAGCAGCCCGCCCTCCGTCTTGAGCGACGCGATACAGCTGACGGTCTCGGTTACATCATTCGAAACGAAGGACATCGATACGGCCTAATCACCTTCGACGTCGGTGATGAGTGCGTCACGAACGTGTGGTTGATGCTCAATCCAATGAAGCTGACGTATTGGTCGCTCGACTGACAGGTCATCTCTAATACTCCAGCCGCACTTGGAGAGGTCGGGCTGGGCGAAGGGCCGGACGTGAGACGGCCACCGCCATGACCATGGGATTGTGAGATCCAAGATGATCGGGCGGTGGCCGTGCGGTCCACGGTAGCCCAGGATGTCGGTGCTGAGTGGGGTGATGCGCTGGATGAGTTGTTCTCCCAGGTGCTGGCCCCCTTCTTCGCCCGCAGCGAGTCGCGGCAACGCGCGCGGGCCTTCGTGGAGGGCCTGCTGAGCGGTCTGGAACGCAAGAACGGCTGGTCGCTGGCCGAATACGCCGGGGATGTGACGCCGGATGGGATGCAGCGGTTGCTCAACCACGCCCGGTGGGATGCCGATGCGGTGCGGGACGCGTTACGGGCCCAGGTGGGCGAGCGTCTCGGCTGCCTGGAGGGGGTGCTGGTAGTCGATGACACCGGGTTTGAGAAGAAGGGTCACTGCTCAGCGGGGGTGCAGCGGCAATACACCGGCACCGCGGGGAAGATCACCAACTGTCAGATCGGGGTGTTCGCCGCCTACGCCGCCCCTGGTGGGAGCCGGGCGCTGATCGACCGGGAACTCTACCTGCCCGCGTCCTGGTTCGCCGAGCCCGAGCGGCTGGAGGCGGCCGGCGGGGGCTCACCCCGAAGTGTGGACACCGGTTGTCATGCGGCGAGCAGCACCCTATCGACGGTTTGCTGCTCGTAGTCGATCGGGCTGAGGTAGCC
>NZ_JBFAPT010000034.1:0-103880 GCF_040676845.1 Nonomuraea sp. NPDC049504 | reverse complement strand
CTCAATGTCCAGGAGCCGAAAGTGCTCACCTGCCAGCGGCCACTATCCACTACGGAGTCTGCCGGATGGCTTACTCCCAGCACTCATTAGGAGCCTGCCCATGACGCTCTGGCAGGAGGTGGAGCGGCTGCTCGGCACCGACCCCGAGTACGGCGACGCCGCCGCCGTCGAGCGGCGCGTGCTCGGGCGGCTGCGCGTCGGCCTGGCCCTGCTGGCCGAGCTGACCCCGCACAACGCCGAGCCGGTACGGCGCTGCGCGGCAGCGCCCGACGCGGACCTGCGGGTGCTGAGCCGCGACCCGGTGCTGCGCAGCGCGTTCGAGAGCGACCTGCAGACCCTCACCACACAGGGCCTGCGGACCGTCACCACGCAGGCGGACGACGGCCTGCTCCTGCCCGGCCTGCTGCCCGCCGACGCCGGCTACGCGGTGAGCCGCGCAGCCGCCGGCGGTTACGCGGCGAGTCGCGCGACCGGCGAGCCTTCGCGTTCGGCCTGGGTGTGGACGGAGACGACCCGCGGCACGAAAGATCCCGTCACGGCACGCCTGTGGTCCCTGCTCGACGAGCAGTTCCCCCGAGGGACGGCGGACGTCCCGATCACGCCCTCCGCCGCCGAGCTCGAGATGATCGACGAGGCGGCCGCCCTGCTCGCGGCGCTGATGCCGTCCGTCGGACCGGGCGTCCTCGCCAACGTCGGCATGATCGGCCTCGCGCGCGACGAGGGCGAGGACGGGCCGCTGCACTCCGTGTCCGGCGGCGACCGATTCCCCGCCACGGTCTTCATCGCCCCCGAGAAGCTGCAGAACGTCTGGGACGCGGCGGGAGCGCTGCTGCACGAGGCGCTCCACCTCGCCCTCTTCGAGATCATCCGCTGCGGCGCCGTGGTCTTCGACCACGTCGACGCCACCGCCGACGTCGTGCCGATCCCGTGGCGGCGCGAGGCCTGGTCGCTGATGCGGGTGCTGTTCGCCCTGCACGTGTACGTCCACCTCGCCGTCTACCACGGCCTGGCCCGCTCGGCGAGCCCCGAGATCACGAGCCGGTTCGGAGAGCCACCCGCGGACGCCGCACTCAGCCGCGCGACCTTCGGCGGCGCCCGCTACGCCACCCCCGAGCTGCGCGCCCGCCACCTCGCCGAGCAGCTCGCGCAGCGCTCCGGCCTGTTCACCGGCTACGGCCACCAGCTCATCGCCTGGCTGGTCAAGGCGCTCGACCTGCTCGCACCGCCCACGCCCGGAGGCGGGGACGGCACGACGTACCAGGCCGTCGCCCCCGTCGCCGCCGTGCCGATGCCCGAACAGCGCCGCCTCGTCGTGGCCCTCGCCGATCCGCCACGCGTGCGCTGGCTCAACCCGGCCGCCTGGCTCGTCTACCGCCTGTGCGACGACCGGGACAGCGCGGCGATCATCAAGGAGTACGCCGAGTCGGTCGCCGGCGTCGTCCCGCCCGCCGAGGCACTCCACCAGGCCGGCACGGCTTTGCGGGCGCTCGTGGACGACGGCCTGGTCGTCGCCCGCCACCTGTCCGGGTGAACGCGAACGGGGGCTCGATGGGATCAAGGGCGGTCGCCGCGGTGGTCGTCACGCGTATCCGAACATGTCCGTGAGGTGGCCGAAGCGGGCGTCGAACAGGGCCGAGTGACGGGCGGTGAACACCTCGCGCCACGCGCCGATCCGGCCCTTGTGGAAGGTGAACGACCGGCGGTCGAAGAGCTCGCCCACCACGGCCTCGGGGTCGGCGTCCGTGCCGGCCCAGCCGGCCACCCGCTCCACCGCGGCGAGCTGCCGGGCCCTGCTGCCGCCTCCCTCGGGGCCCGCCAGCTCCTCGAAGGCGACCTTGCAGACCTGCGGGTGGTGGTACCAGCTCACCGCCGCCTCGTAGTCGTGCAGCAGCGGGATCGTGGGATCGGTCAGCATGTACGTGATGCGGCTCTCCATGTCGGGCAGATTCGCGAGGATCGGCCCGAAGACGGCCGACTCGGGAAACCGCCGGAAGGTGATCCCGCTCTTCCCCGAGAAGAAATTGGCCATGGACACGAGCGCGTCCCGCGGATCGCGATGATTGAGCACCATCGCGGGCGCCTGCCGCGTCGTCCATTCGTTGAGGAATTTCTGATCCATCCGCCAGATGTCCAGTGAATGGAAAATCCAGCACAGCCGGGGCGCCGTCTGCCAGAACGGGCGGGTCCAGGCATCCTCACTCATGCGCAGCTCGAAGTCGATCTCCGGGCGGATGAGATCGACGTTCGAAAGGTTTCTCGCCGCCAGCCTGGTCTGCCAGATCCAGCCGAGCTGGATCAGCAGCCGGTCGGTACGCCGGATGAACTCCTTGGTGTCCTCCCTGACGTCGAGCGCGGCGAATTCGTCGGGGTGGAGGAACCGTTCTGCCAGCTCCAGCCGCTCCCGCAGACTGACGGCCGCCCGCCCGCTCTCCGGCGGCACCGGCTCGCCGTAGATGCCGTATCCCAGGGCGGTCATGAGCTTCTGGACGAGGTGGGTTCCGCTCTTGCGCGGCGAGACGACGATGACGCGTTCCTGTCGCATGGCCGTCAACCGGCGCAGGCCACGAGTTCGGCGATTTTCTGCATCGACATTTCTCTCCTCGAATCAGTGGGGTTCCCCACAAAGCTTTCCCGCCCGTGCGGAGCGGGTCCAGGAAACGCGGTGGACATTCGCGCACGCCGGTGAGGCCGATCCGATGCGCTGATGAGGACGGCGGGTTCTTGAGTGAGAGCCGGCGGTTCTCGCAACGGAAACGGGAGGCCCGATCACTCATGGACGACGCACAGGCACACCTCATGAACCCGATCCATCGCGAGCGGCCCAGACGTCCGGCCGTGCCGTTGTCCGTCCTCGACCTGGCGACGGTCAGCACGGGAACCGGCGCCGAAGCCGCGTTCCGCACCACCACGGAGGTGGCGAGAAGCGCGGAACGGCTGGGATATCGGCGCATGTGGCTCGGTGAGCACCACGGGATCCCGGACATCGCCAGTACGTCCCCGGCCGTCCTGATGGCTCACCTGGCGGCGCACACCACGACCATCCGGCTGGGTTCCGGCGGGGTCATGCTGCCCAACCACACCCCGCTCGCCGTCGCCGAGCAGTTCCTCACCCTGGAAGCGCTGCATCCCGGCCGGATCGACCTCGGAGTGGGGCGGGCACCGGGAGGACATCCCGCGGTCGCGCAGGCGCTGCGGCGCTCGGACGCCGGCTTCGGCGAGCAGGTGGAGCAACTGACGGGCTTCCTGTACGGCTCCTTCCCGGCCGGCCACCCGTACGCGGGCATCCAGGCCGCTCAAGGCGTGAGCGCGCCGCCCCTGTGGATCCTGGGAGCCAGTGAGCAGGGTGCGCGGCTGGCCGGGCGGCTCGGGCGGCCGTTCGCCTTCGCCTACCACCTCAGGCCCGGCGAGGCCGGGGCAGCCCTGGCCGCCTACCGCGAGTCGTTCCAGCCCTCCGGCGTGCTGGACCGGCCCTACATCATGGTCTCCGTCTGGGTCGTCGCGGGTGAGACCAGGCGGGATGCCCGTGCCATGGCACGGGCCGCAGGGCTGGCCATGGCACGGATGCGCAGCGGGCGGCCGACCGCGTTCCCGTCACCGGAGGAGGCGGCACGGCACGCGTTCGGCAGGGACGAGACGGAGATGCTGCGCGGCTGGCTCAGCACGGCGGCGTACGGCGACGCGAGTGAGGTCCGCGACGGCCTCGACCGGCTCGCCGAGAGCACAGGCGCCGACGAACTGATGCTCGTCACGCACGTCCACGGTCACCGGTCACGGCTGCGCACGCTGGAACTGGTCGCCGACGCCTGCGAACCGGCCCCCGTCCTCAGCTCGTGTCCTTCTTGATCTTGCGGGCCACGACCCGGGGCAGGCCGAGCGTACGCCCCTCATCGAGGGTGAACCTGCGGACCCAGGCCGCGCAGAAGTCCCGCCACCGGGGCTCGGCGGCCCGCGCGCCCAGTTCGTGCCACCGCCTCCAGTGCCGCCAGCCGTCGGGCAGCAGATCGGCGTGTTCGACCGTCATCAGGCCCGCCCGGGACAGGTGCTCCCGCCACCACCGCGGGCTGTGGAAGGCGTGGAAGTCCCACTTCCAGCCGTCGGCCAGATGCTCGGGGACCACGCCGTTCAGCTCCTCGGTCAGGCCCATCACCACGATGCCCAGCACACCTTCGGGGACGAGGAACTGCTGCAGGTAGGCGAGGTAGAGGTCGTCGGTGCCGAAATATTGGTAGGCGTCCAGGCTGATGACGACGTCGAAGTACTCGTGGGCGAACTTCAGGTCGTGCGCCTCGGCGTGGATCGGCATCACGCGCGCCTGCACGCCGGAGTCGATGATGCGCGCCCAGTTCTCCTCGGGGCGCACCCAGAGATCGGCGGCCACCACATCGACGCCGAACTCCTTGGCCAGGAAGATCGAGCTGGTCGCCCGTCCGCAGCCGAGGTCCAGCACCCGCATGCCGGGCCGCAGATCCAGCAGCTCGGCCAGGGATTCGGCGAGCCACAGCGGGTTGGGGCCCATGGCGTAACGGCCCTGCCACACCGGGTCGTAGGCGGCCGAGCGTGGGAACTGGGGATGGACGAGCATCTCGGCGGCCGTCGCCGGATCCGCGTCGTCAGCCAGCATGTCGGGTGCCTCCTCTTCCTGGTCATGCCGTCAGCAGTTGCTGGGTGGCGAGCTCCCGGTAGAGCGGGTTCGCCGTGAAGAGCTCGTCGTGCGAGCCGACGCCGGAGATCCGGCCCTCGTCGAGCACCACGATCTGGTCGGCGTGCAGCACCGTCGACAGCCGGTGCGCGACGACGACGAGCGTGTGCCGCCGGGAGACGGCCGCGATCGCCTCCCGCAGGGCCCGCTCGTTCACCGCGTCGAGGTTGCTCGTGGGTTCGTCGAGCAGCAGGATCGGCGGCGCGGCGATGAGCGTGCGGGCGATGGCCAGGCGCTGGCGCTCCCCGCCTGACAGCAGGACGCCGCCCTCGCCCACGGGGGTGTCCAGGCCGAGCGGGGAGCGTTCGACCAGGTGGGTCAGCCGGACGGTGCCGAGCACGGCCATGAGGCGATCGTCATCGGCGCCGGGCGCGGCCAGCAGCAGGTTGTCGCGGACGGTGCCGGCCAGCACCGGTGCGTCCTGCTCCACGTACCCCAGGTGGGCGCGCAACTCGTCGCGGGGCTGCTCTCTGACGTCCCTGCCCGCCACGAGGACGCGGCCTGAGGTGACGTCGTGGAAGCGTTCGATCAGCGCCAGCGCCGTCGACTTCCCGGCGCCGGACGGGCCGACCAGGGCCGTCTGCGTGCCGTACGGGACGGTGAAGCTCACCTCGCGCAGCGCGGGCGCCCCGCCGGGATAAGCGAAGCAGGCCCGCTCGAACCGGATAGCCGGCGCGGTCCGTGCGGGGAAGGACAGGAGCGGGCGGTCGGTGGCCGTCTCGGCGGGAAGCGCCAGGATCTCCTCGACGCGCTGCATCGCGCCGAGGCCGCTCTGCACCTCCGCGTACGCCGTCAGCGTCCGGGCGAGCGGCGCCATCAACAGGTAGAGGAACAGCGCGAACGCCGCCAGATCGCCGACCGGCATGGTGCCGGACGCGACCCGGAAGCCGCCCACGCCGATGACCAGCAGCAGGCCGATCTGGACCGCCGAGTTGATCAACGGGCCCAGCCGGGCGTTCAGACCGGCCAGGCGCAGACCGGCGGCGTAGGCCCGTTCGGCGTGGCCGGCCACGACGGCGGCCTCGCGGGTTTCCGCCCTGCTCGCCTTGATGGTCCTGACCGCCGAGATCGCTCGATCGATCGCCGAGGTCATCGTGCCGAGGCGATCCTGGACCTCGCGCGAGGCGTCGCGCACGCGTCGCGCGGTGAAGAAGCCGGCGAACAACCCGGCGAACGCCACCGTGGTGAACGCGAACATGATCGGGTCGAGCCAGGCCATCATGGCCGCGGCGCCGATCGTGATGACCGCGCCGCCGGCGATGTCGACCAGGCCCGAGGTGAGCGCGTACTGCATCGTCGCCGTGTCCGCCCCGGCCCGGGAGAGCAGATCGCCGGTTCTGCGCCGGTCGAACTCGGCGACCGGCAACCGCAGCAGGTGATCGACGAGGACCCGCCGGGTGGCCAGCACCATGCGGGCGCCGGCCCGGTGCAGCAGGTACGACCGTACGCCGCCGAGCACCGCGCCGGTCACGGTCAGGGTCACGAGCAGGACCACCAGGTGCCAGACCGACCGGCCCGTCTGGACGGCGGTCAGCACCGACCTGGCGACCATGGGCTGCGCCAGGGTGCCTGCGGCGCCGGCGAGCGACAACGCGAGCCCGGCGGCCAGCGTGCCGCGCTGCCCGCGGACGAAGGGGGCCAGCGTCCCGAAGACGGCCCGGATCACCGCGGCTCCCCGGCGTCCGGCAGGGCGAGGAGCGCGCGGGCGGTGAGCTGCCAGAGCTGGACGCTCAGCCTCTCCAGCGCCTGATCGATGCCCGTCAGGCGGTTGGCCTGCATGTGGGAGAGGCTTTCCAGGATGCGCTGCTCGGGCGCGTGCAACTTCCCGTCGGCGGCCAGCGTACGGGCGAGGTCGCCGGCGGCGCGCAGCGCGGGTTCCTGCCGAGCCAGGATCGCGTGCAGGGCGGGGGCGTGCTCGCTGGGCGGTACGTGCGGCGATGGATGCGCAGGGGCCAGGAGGCCGCACAGGTCACCGCGCAGCCGGCGGAACCGCCGGTGCACGGCATCGGGGACCGCGGCGGCGTGGCGGGCGCCCGCCGGCGGATCGGCTCCCCAGCTCCGGTAGAGGGAGTGCATCGCGAGCGCTCCCACGGTCGTGGCGTCCACCTCGCCGTGGGCGGTCAGATACCGAAGCAGCTCGATCGTCACCTCGCTGTTGGCGTGGAACGCCTCCTCGATCGCGTCGATGGCGTCCGGCCCGCCGTAGCGCTCGATCTCCCGCTCGTACGTCACGAAGGCCAGGTCGGAGGCCCACGCCGCGGTGATCATCCGGCGCGCCCACGCCGCGCACCCGGCCATCACCTCCATCGGGTCGGCGCCGGGGGCCGCGTGGAAGCGCAGCCTCAGGTGCGGCAGCGGATCGGCGTACCGGATGTAGAACCAGCGATCGATCAGCCGTTCGGCGGCGAGCGTGGCGGCCAGCTGCCGTACAGGACCGGTCAGGACGTCGTTCTGTTGCGTCACCGCGGTGTACAGCTTCAGGTACGACCAGTCCTCGCCGGGGTGCCGGCGTCGTTGGGCCGCGCGCCTGGCGGGCCGGCGGTCGTCCTGGACGTTCGCGGCGGCCGGGGACAGGACGGGCACGACCAGCTCCGACTGATAGCGGCGGCCCCGCGCGTCCTGCAGCCACAGGTCCGAGAAGTCCGGCAGCATCTCCTGCAGCGACAGCGCGTCGGGCTGTCCTGGCCTGCCGGTCGCTCGCAATCTGCGCCGCAGCTCGTCCACGCAGAGCGGGTGTTCGAGGTCGAGCAGCAACCTGTTGTCGTACTCGGCGAGATAGACGTGACGCGGCGCCTTCCAGTCTCGCCGCCAGCTCTGGACGGCGCCGAAGAAGGCGTCCGCGTCGTCCCCGGCGGCGGCGAACGTCTCCCGCCGGACCGTCCACTGCGCCGGGCTCACCACGATCCGTCCCCTGACCAGCCGCGGGCGGAACGGCGACGCCGCGAACGGACCCCAGTCGAACCCTGCGGGCAGGGTGAGCCGGTCAGTGGACAGCTCCACCAGTGCCCGGCAGACATTGGGCACCTGGTGCAGCGACAGCGCGTGGGACCGGGTGACCAGCAGCCGCTTGCCCAGCGTCGCGGAGCGCAGGTAGAACCCGTGCCCGTCCGCGCCGAGCAGGACGTCCTCCAGGGGGATCCGCCGGCCCGACGGCAGCGACGGGGTGGTGTTGACGCAGATCTCGAGCCCGCGCAGCGGGGCGTGAGTGGCCACGTTCAGCGCCCGCGCATGGCCCGCGACGTTGCGCAACTCGACGAACACGACGTCGGGCACCCGCTTCTCCTCGGCCCTGGCGAAGTCGCACATGGCCTGCACGTCCGCCTCCTCGAAGAGATGGGAGAACCGACCGAAACTCTGCAGGCCCTGGAACGCGGTCGGCGACAGGACCAGCCGCCACCGTCCTTCGTCGATGGCCTGGCGGGACGGCGCGGCGATGCTGAAGTACACATCGACGGACGGCGCCGGTCGGGAACGCGCGGCGTCATGGGGCCCGGCGGTCAAGGCGTCCAGCAGTCCGTCGGTCAGCTCGACGTCGAGACGGTCATGGCGCAGCGCGCCGGAGATCAGGTCGGCCAGCGTCCGATCCCGCGCCGGGTCGCCCTCCTCGGCGGGCGAGGGCAGCGGCACCATCCGCGCCGGCGCGCCGTAGCCGTTCGGGGCGTCGAGCCCCAGCTCCGGGCTGAGCACCTCGACCAGGGGGATCTCGGCGTCGGCCCCGTAGCGCTCCAGAAAGGCGCGGTGGTAGGCGGCGATGTGCGCGGGCCGCCGGCGCGCGCCGCCCAGCCGCATGAGCAGCTCGCCTGCTTCGGCCACCGCGTCGGCGACCTGGGCGGGCAGTCCACGGTCCGTCGTCGCCAGCGCGGTGTCCACCTGGTACGTCGTGCCGTCGAAGCCGGGTGTCATGGCCCGCTGGCAGGCGGTGAGCCGTTCGACCTCCGCCACGTCCGCCAGGCCGCGGGCCTCGTCGACGGCGTCGGCGAGTGCTCGGACCCGGCGCAGCCCGTCGGCCACCGGAGCGAAGGCGGCCGGCCCGGTCAGCCGTTTCACCAGGTGCAGCTCAGGCAGCGGCTCGGTCAGCGGCGGGGTGAGGGCGCTGGTGAGCACGCCCAGCTCCCACAGCTGGCCGAGCAGGCGGCGGATGCGCGTCTCACCTGCGCCGGGGAACCGCTGGAGCAGCTCGGCCACGAGGTCGCCGTAGCGCATCTCGTCGCCGGCCAGCCGCAGTGCCGCCTCGGCGGGTGGGGTGATGCGCAGGTTGGTCTGCTTGCCGCGGGTGGTCGTGCCTGTCCACTCGGTGAGTACGGCCCGGTCGGCCAGCCGGGAGAGCAGTGCGTTGGTCCTGACCGGTAGGTCGTCGCGTACCGTGTCGTCCTTGTCCAGTTGCTCGATGACCGCCGCCAGCCAGCCGGCGTCCGCGCGGGTGCGCGTCAGGCGTACCGGGTCGGCGGCGAGTGCCGCGGTCGCGGCCGGTCCGAACCTGCCCATGCTCACCGCGGAGAACAGGCCGTACGGGGTGGGGCGGGTGGACATCCTGGTCAGGTAACGCAGCAGAGCGGCGAAGGCCCGGTCGGCCTTCTTCTTCGCCGGCCCGGTCGCCCGTCCGGGCCCGCCCGCCTGCTCGACCCTGGTCAGCTCGTCGAGCAGGCTACGGCTGGCGGCGTGCAGGGCCTGCCGGACGCGGGGCCGGCGCGCGAGCTCCCAGAGCCGCCGGTGCGTGGCGTCCCGCCGGTCGTCCGCGCCGTCCTGGCCGCCGGTGAGGCCGAGGAAGGTCTGCGCGGGCAGGACGGGCGCGCGCAGCATGAAGAAGCCCGCAGGGGAGAACTCCGTGGCGGGATTGCGTTCGTGATCCTTCCGCGCTGGCATGCGTGGCCTCTCTGCTCTGGGTCAACGGATGAGGAGCGATCGTTGCCACTCGTCGTCGATCGAGCCGGACACCGTCCACAAAGCGAGGGGTACGCCGGCCGCGCCGTCGAGGAGATCGGGGTTGTCGGTGTAGACGTCAGGAGCCTGGAACTCCTTGACGAGGAGGGGGTTGGCCGCGTCGCAGGCGTCCAGCACGCGTTCGACGAGGGACGGCAGAGCGGATCGGGCGGCCACCGAGCCCGCCCGCGCGAACTTCCCGCAGACGATCAGAAGCCCGGACCAGCCATGACACAGGGACGCGCTGACGAGGTGGCCGTGACCGGCGAACACCCGCCGCAGCGCCGCCTCGAAGGCGTCCACCGCCGCCGCGCGCAGCGCCCTGTCCCCGAGCGCCTCGGCGGCGTCGAGCAGCGCCGAGGTGATGCCGGGCGTCCCGTAACACCAGGACTCGTGCCCCGCCTGCGGCGGCCGTTCCTGGATCGCGCCCGATGGGGTCAGCGCCAGCCACCGTGGCCAGCGCCGGCCGTACGCGTCGTGATCCGACGTCTCCAGCAGGAACGCCGCCACGTGCTCCACCGCGGGCCGCAGCCCGGGACGGCGGTGACCGCGCGCCCAGGCCAGGCTCAGCGCGGCCAGCGGACCAGCGAGACCGTGCGCCAGGCCGAGGTCGACATAGCCGTGCGGGAACTCCTCAGCCCGGTCCCTGCCGGGCATGAGCCGGGGCGGGACCTGCCACCGTGCCCTTCCTTCGCGGGGATCGCACATCCACACCAGGTCGTCGAGGAGCCTCGCGGCGGCCTCGCGTTCCCTGGAGCTCGGCTCCGTCAGGGACGTGAGGTAGCCCAGGACGCCCGCGGCGCCGGAGACGACGTCGTAGGTGCCGGGACTCACCCCGTCCCCGGCCCGCCGGCTCGGTGCCTGGAGAACCTGCTCCGACAGCGTCTCCCGGAGCCGGCGCAGCACCGGCAGGAGCCTGGGCTCGTCCGCGGCCAGCCGCTCGACGGCCAGAGTCATGCCGGTGGTCCCAGAGCCCAGGCCGGGCAGGATCAGGGGAGCCTTCCTGGTGTGGCGTGCCGCCTCCTGGATGAGGCGCAGGGCCGGCGCGCGCCTGGCGCCGGCCTCGCCGGTCAGTGCCGCCGCGGCGTAGCAGAGCACGAGCGCCATGCCGGCGTGACCTCCGTACAGGCCGGGGCCACCCCACTCGAACGGATACTTCGAGACCGCCTTGGTCCGGCGCACCGCTTCGGCCACCACCCGTTCGTCGGCCAGGCGCTCGACCATCACCTGCGTGGTCCGCCGGGCGCGCTCGGCGAGAGCCGGGGAAAGCCCCTCCTCGCCGTGGACGGCCGCATGTTCCGAGAAGAGGTCCGAAGCGGGCATTCATCGACTCCTCATGAACGAGTGCCTGGCGCCGGCCGCTGAGCACGCGTGGCCGTGGAGGCCACTAGCAGCCCTCGGTCTGCGTGGGGAACGGGCTGCACCCGTCGATGCTGCACAGGCCGCACGCGCTGGCGTTGCAGGTGTACCAGGAGCAGCTGAAGCCGGCCTCGGGCAGCGCGACGTCGGCGCCCACGGCGACGCGGATGTCGAGGTCGAACTCGTCGTCCTGGTCGGTCGTCCCGGTGACGAGGTCGAGTGTCGGTGCGGTCATGATCCACCTCACTGGCGTTGGAACAGAACACGGCGCAGCCTGCCAACGCCCGGCTTCACTTCGTCTTCACCGTCGCCTCGCGGGCGGAAAGGAATGTCCGCCGCCGGGTGCCCGGTGAATGACCTTCCGCTGTCCTGGTCCGGGCAGCCGGCGGACACCAGAATCGTGGCCAGGGGAAATCACCACACAAGGGGGCACGGTGCAGCGGCTGACGGTCAAGGTGCTCGGTCCGCTGGAGGTGACGGTCGGAGGACGTCCTGTCCGGCTGACGAGAAGCCGGCTGCGGACGTTGCTGGTGGCCCTGGCGCTGTCGGCGGGCAAGACGGTGTCCATGGACCGGCTGGCCGAGATGGTCTGGTCGGACGAGTTCCCGGCCAACAGCCGCAGGACCCTGCAGAACTACGCCGGGGGACTGCGCGGCGCCCTCGGGGGCCGCTGGATCGAGACGCGCCCCAACGGGCTCCTCCTGCGCGCCGCCGCCGACGACGTCGACGCGCTGCGCTTCGTACGCCTCGCGGAGCAGGCCGCGCACGCCCGCGACACCGAGACGGAACGCGGCCTGCTCGACGAAGCGATGGCGTTGTCCCGGGGCGAGCCGTTCGAGGACGTGCCGTCCCGGTGGCTGCACGATACCGAGGCGCCGCACCTGGCGGAGCGATGGCTGGCGGCGCTGGAACGGCGCGCCGACCTGGACGTCGCCGGCGGGCCCGCCGGCGACGTGCTCGCCGAGCTGAGCAAATGGGCCCCGCGCTACCCACTGCGCGAATCCCTGTGGCTGCGCCTGCTGAAGGCGCTGGACCGGCACGGACGACGGGCCGAGGCCCTCCAGCGGTACGAGGAGCTACGATCGCGCCTCGCGCACGAGCTAGGCATAGACCCGGGCCCCGAGCTGCGCCATCTGCACGCGAGCCTGCTCGCCGACCACCCCGCCCCGCCGCCACCTCGCCGCCCGCCCGCGCAGCACCGGTCGCTCACCGGGTCGATCGGCCGGTCCTTCGAGGCGGTGCCGCCGCGCGACCGCCTGGCCGACACCTCGGCCAGGCCGCCGGCCGGAGGCACCGCGGCACCGCCCATGAACCGGCCTCACCTGCGGCTCCGCGACCTCCCGGCCGGGCCCAGGACGGACGCGATCGAGCCGGGGGCCCTGCTGCGATCCTGGCGCGAGCGGGCGTCACTCACCCAGGAGATGCTGGCAGAGTCCACGGGACTGAGCGTGCGGACGATCAGCCGCCTGGAGACCGGGCCCGCCGCGAAACCCAGCCTCACGACACTGCGGATGCTGGCCGAGGCGCTGGCCCTGAGCGACGACGAGCAGGCCGTGCTCTCCGCGGCACTGTGCGGCGGGCCCGTCCGTACGCCGGGCGCCCGCCCGCCCGACCGCGCGCGCGACCGCGTCACCGTGCCCCGGCAGTTGCCCAGGAACGTCGCCGACTTCACCGGCAGGGACCGCGAGGTCGCCACCATGGTGCGGCTCGGCGAGGCCGGCAACGCGACCATCACCACCGTCGAAGGCATGCCAGGGATCGGCAAGACGGCGCTCGCCATCCGCGCCGCCCACCGGCTGGCCGACCGATTTCCCGACGGCCAGCTGTTCGTGCAACTGCACGGTCACACACCTGACCGGGCACCCGTCCAGCCGCACGACGCCCTGCACCGCGTGCTGCGCGCACTGGGACTGCCGGAAAATCGCGTCCCACCCCATATGGACGACCAGGTCGGTCTCTATCGCAGCCTGCTGGCCGACCGCAAGGTCCTGATCGTCCTCGACGACGCCCTCAGCGAGACGCAGGTCTCACCCCTGCTCCCCGGCAGCCCTCGCTGCCACGTCATCGTCACCGGCCGCCGCCGTCTCAGCGGGCTCGACGGGACACACGCCCTGTCCCTGGACGTCCTGCCGCTGACGGACGGGGTCACCATCTTCTCCCTGGTCGCCGGACGGGACCGCGTCGCCGGTACGCCGCCGCAGGTCCTGGCGAACATGGTGCGACGGTGTGGACTGCTCCCGCTGGCCCTTCGCCTCACAGCCGCCCGGCTGCGCTCCCACCCCAGGTGGACCGTCGGCCGCCTGCTCACCCGGCTGACCGCACCGCGGCAGCGGCTGTCCGAGCTGGCGGCAGGGGAGCGCAGCGTCGCCACCGCTTTCGAGATGTCCTATCGCCGGCTCACGGACGAGCACAGGCGCGCCTACCGCTTGCTCGGCACCCGCGCGCCGGTCGACTTCGGCGTCGAAGTGGCCGCCGCCCTCCTGGACACGAGCACGCCGGCCGCCGAGCACGCGCTGGAAGGGCTGCTGGACGGCCACCTGCTGTCGGAGCCCGTCCCTGGCCGGTACCGGTTCCACGACCTGGTCCGCGACCACGCCGCGTGCGTGATGGCGAGGGACGACCGCCCCGAGAGCGACACGGCCAAGAATGCCTCAGCATATGGTGTTGCGAGCTATCTGCCGGCATAGGTCCTGCCCCGAAGCGGTATGACTCCCCTTCGACAGCGGCAGCGGGGGCAGGGGCATGGGGGTAAGGACCTTTCTGGTCGTGGCGGCGATGTTCGGGGTGGTCGCCGGGCTGACGGCAGGCTGCGGTTCGGGCGGATCCGAAACGGGGGAGACAGGGGCCGGTGCTCCGGGTCAGGCGGGGCCGGGCGCGCGGCCGGTCATCACGCCCCCGGAAGAGCTCGTCTCCGAAGAGAACAGCGGGGATCTTCCTGAGGCCACGGCCCGGGTCGGCTTGGACTGCCAGCGAGAAGTGGGCAAGCGCGGCTCCGGTCTGGCGGCGAGGATGGATCAGGTGGCCAACTCCAGCAGCAGCACGAGCAGCCAGAAGGCGGTGGCGCTGGTCTGCGGGGCGGCGGTGGCCGCTAACGAGGGCAGGGACAAGGAAGCCCTCGCGAGAATCGACAAGGCTAAGACGTACTTGTCCGACGCTCCCTCATCCATACAGCGCCCATTGATGGCGTTCAGCGCCAGCGTCGAGGTGAAAAGCGCTGCCGCCGAGGGCCAGAATGAGCGGGCCGAAGCCGCTCTGCAGGATCTCGCCGAGCTTGGATACGAGCGGAACGACTTTCTGAAGATCGCCTGCTCGGTGGCCGCCGACCCCGCCGGCCTTCCCGAGTGCGCGACCGTGGCTCCCTCAGGCGGGGAGACCGAGACACCGCCCGATGAGCCGGAGACGCCGGAGACCACCGCACCTGAGACTCCCACCGGGGAAGTCAGCGAGACCGACGACGGCGCCACGCAGTCGCCGGACGAGGGCACGACCGAGGAGCCCGAGACAGAGGCCCCCGTGTCGCCGGACGGCAACGGTGACGACGGTCCGGCACCGGCCGAGTCGTAGACCTCTCCGTCCATGAGCACCTCTGCGGGTGACGGCGGGGAAGTCGCGCGGCTCTGGGGGATCGTGACGCACATCGTGACGCCGACCACGCTCGTGGCGGCGATCATGATGTACTTCGGGGCGGTACGCGCCAACACCATGTACGCGCAGTTCGGCGTGGACCAGAGCATGCTGGGCCTGTCGTTCCAGGACTACGTGCTGCGCAGCGTCACGCTGGCCGTCGAACCCCTGGTGCTGGTCCTGGTGGTCGTCCTCATCGCGCCACCGGTGCACGCCTGGCTGACGCGGGCCGCCGGGCGGCATCGCACCGCCGCGATGTGGGGCCTCGCGGTGGCGGCCGCGGTCGGAGCGGCGGGCACCGTGACGGGACTGCTCGGCCTGGCCGGATGGGCGGTGCTCCCGCGCTACTTCCTGCCGCTCTGCCTGGGCGCCGGCATCATCATCCTGGTCTACGCCGAGAGCCTGTACGGCCGGCTGAACGGGCACACGACCCCCGCCACCCGAGGGGTCGTGCGCCGTGCGGCCTGCGGGGCGTTGCTGCTGCTCCTGCTGTTGTGGTCGGTCACCGAGTACGCGCAGCAGAAAGGGTGGGAGGCCGCCGTCGCGTATCGGGCCGACACGGGGATGTTGCCGAGCACGGTCGTCTACGCGGCGCGGCGGCTCTTCCTGGAAGGTCCCGG
Organism: Nonomuraea sp. NPDC049504; assembly: GCF_040676845.1. NCBI lineage: Bacteria > Bacillati > Actinomycetota > Actinomycetes > Streptosporangiales > Streptosporangiaceae > Nonomuraea > Nonomuraea sp. NPDC049504. The sequence continues at coordinate 88,658 of NZ_JBFAPT010000034.1, read as the reverse complement.
GATCACCGAGACCACGCTGCCCGACCAGAACGCGATGTTCCGCTACCGCTACACCGGTCTGCGCCTGCTCATCCACTCCAACCAGCGCTACTTCCTGCTGCCCGCCTGCTGGGCGACGAGCCCGTGGGCGCGGGCGATCGCGCTGCCCGCGGACGGGTCGCTGCGGCTGGAGTTCCACGTGCTCAAGATGGCGCCGCCGGAGTGCCCGCCCGGGCAGTGAGCGCGGGCGGGCACTCCGCCCGGGCAGTGAGCGCGGGCGGTCAGCGCCCAGCGGTGGTCAGCCACGGGACACGACCTTCGGTGGTGAGGACGCCCAGCGGTGCTCAGTCATCGGACACGGCCTCGATGGTGTGGGCGTCCGGCGTTGTTCAGTCACCGGAGACGACCTCGACCTCGTACATGCGGGCCACGTCCAGCGGGTTCCCCGACGGGTCGGAGATCGCGAGGCGCACCTGGTCGGCCGTCACCGAGGCGGGGACGCGGACGGTGTTCGGGGTGTTCCCGGTGATCGTGGCGACACGCTGCCAGCCGGACGCGGTGTGCGCCTCGACGGCCAAGGAGCGCACGACGCCCGTGCCGGGGACGGGAGCCTTGCCGTAGCCGGAGCGCACGCGGATCTCGCTGATCGCGTACGAGCGGCCGAGCTCCACCGTGAGCACCGGCGTGGTGTCGTCCTCGGCGGAGCCCCACCGGCTGTCGTCGGAGCAGCGGCCGTCCACGGCCTTGCCGCCCTCGGCCCCGGCGCGCAGCACGGACGACACGGTCACGGAGGCGTACGGCGCGACGTTCCGGCCGCCGGAGCCGGTCGCGAGCAGCCGGTCGGCGATCTCCGAGAACGGCCCGTCGCGCCCGAGGTGCCCGCCGCGATCGTCGAGAAGCTGCTCACCCCCCGTGCTCATCGGCGAGGACCCCACCCGGATCCGCCCGCTCTGGGACAGGCTGACCGGCCTCATGCGCGAGCGCGGCCACCTCACCGGGCATTAGGCCGACGCGCTGGCCGCCGTGGACATCGCCCTGTGGGACCTCACCGGCCGGCTCACCGACCGAGCGGCCGGCTCACCGGCCGCTCGGTCGCCTCCCTGCTCGCGGCGCGTTCAGGGAGAACGTCCCCGTGTACGTCAGCGGCCGGCCCCGCCCCACCGACGCCGAGCGCGCCGAGCCGGCGGGGGAGTGGGCCGCCAAGGGCGCCACCATGGTCAAGCTGCACCTCGGTCACGGCTGCTGAAGAAAGCTGGTACGCAACGCGCAGGAGAACCCCGCCGACGACACCTCGACGATGTCGTCCGCCAAGAGCACCTGCGTCTGGGAGTCGGGCGAGCAGTCGACCGGCAAGGTCGAGCAGAAACGCGACCTCGAATGAACTCGATCAAGGACGTCGCCGGCAACTGGCACCCCGCACCACCAGCAAGTGACGCCCCCGGCACCTCACCGCATGCTGATGGGAATGTTGATGATATCAATGGTATTGACGCTGATACTATCGCTGATATCGTTCCTTTGTTGTCGTTGGAAACATCCAGGGGAGCGTCAGCATGTCAGAACGCCTGAAGATCATCGCAGTGGAAGAGACCGTCGTCGTGCCCGCCGTCCTCGAGGCGTACGAGCGAACCGGGTCGCCGCGGATCCCCGCCCGCGGCTTCGGCGACGACCCGGTCGCGAAGAACCTGCGCGACGTCGGCGCCCAGCGGCTGGCCCACATGGACGACCAGGGCATCGACGTCGCCGTCCTGTCCCTGGCCTCGCCCGGCGTACAGGACCTGCCCGAGGCGGACGCGATCGCGGTGGCTCGCGATGCCAACGACCAGCTCGCGGAGATCGTCGCAGCGCGTCCCGACCGGTTCCAGGCGTTCGCCGCGATCCCCACCCAAAAGCCCGCCGCCGCAGCGGCCGAGCTGGAGCGGGCGGTGCGCGAGCTGGGCTTCCCCGGCGCCATGCTGTACGGCCGCACCGCGGACAAACTGGCCGACCACCCCGATAACGACGAGCTATACGCCACCGCCGAGCGCCTCGGCGTGCCGCTGCACTTCCACCCGCAGACCCCGGTCAAGCCCGTGATCGACGCCTACTACTCCGATCTCGGCCCCATCGGCCCCGCACTGGCCGGAGCGGCGATCGGCTGGTACTACGACCTGGGCGTCCAGTACCTGCGGATGATCTTCTCGGGCGTCTTCGACCGGTTCCCCGGCCTGCAGGTGATCGCCGGGCACTGGGGCGAGGTCGTCCTGTTCTACCTCGACCACATCGGCTTCTTCGCCCAGGCAGGGGGCCTGCCGAGGCCGCTCGCCGACTACTTCGAGCGGAACTTCTGGGTCGCCGGCAGCGGCACCGTCAGCAGCCGCTACCTGCGCTGGACCGCCGAGGTCGTCGGTACCGACCGCATGCTGTACTCCACCGACTACCCCTACACCTACGGCGCACGTCCCGGCGGCTTCCCCTATGTCGACACCAGTAACGGCGCCGCCCGCGCCTTCCTGGAGGACGCTCCCTTCACCGGCGAGCAGAAGGCCGACATCGCCCACCGCAACTGGGAACGCCTCGCGGCCTGATTTGGGGACCAAAGGCCCATCTACCTGGGACGTCCTCCCGCTGCGGCTTCCCCGGGTCGAGACCGATACTGGAAGTAAGGGACGGAACGGCCCGAGGAGATGCGATGACCAGGCAGATCGTGGTCGGCGTCGACGGATCCGCGGCGGCTCGCGCGGCGGTGGACTGGGCGGCGCTCGACGCCGGGCGGCGGGGGCTGGAACTGCGGCTGGTGCACGTGTGCGAGCAGTGGTCGCACAGCGAGGGTGTCGGGTCCTGCTCCGGGGCGCTGGAGGCCGCCGCCGATCGGGCGCGTGGCCTGGCCGGCGGCGTCAAGGTGACGGCGGACCTGCGGCCGGGCAACGTCGTCGAGGAGCTGATAGGCGAGTCCGCGACGGCCGACAGTCTCGTGCTGGGCAGCCGCGGCCTCGGCGGGTTCAAGGGCATGCTGCTCGGCTCGGTGAGCAACGCGGTCGCCGGGCACGCGACGGGCCCGGTCGTGGTGATCCGCGGCCCGCACCCGGTGGAGCACCGGCGGATCGTGGTCGGCTACGACGGCTCCGAGCATGCGCGGGCGGCCATGGAGTACGCCATCGAGCAGGCCAGGGTCCGCTGGTCCGAGCTGCACGTGGTGACGGCCTGGCAGATACCGGCCTTCTCCCCGTACGCCGTCGGCTACAGCATCCTGATCGAGGAGATCGTGCAGGCGGAGCCGCGCAGAGCACGCGAGCTGGTCGAGCCGTGGCGCGACGCCAACCCCGACCTGGTGGTGTCCGACGAGCAGCCGTGCGACCATCCCGTCACCGCCCTGGCCAGGGCGGCCAAGGCGGCCGATCTCGTGGTGGTGGGCTCGCGGGGGCTCGGCGGGTTCGCCTCGGCGCTGCTCGGCTCGGTCAGTCACGCCGTGCTGCACCACGCGACCTGCCCGGTCGCCGTGGTCCGTCCGGTCAAGGAGTGACCGTCACCCGGCCGGGCGGAGGCGTACGCAGCAGTGCTCCTGGCTCGGCTCCAGCCGGGCCGCGAAGCCGGGCTCGGGGAGACCTTCGAGCAGACCCGCGACCAGGCTGAGGTTCATGCCGCAGACCAGGGCGGTGTGCCGCTCGGCGAGGCTGCGGAACGGGCAGTTGGCCAGGGCGATCGCGCCGTCGCAGGCGCGCGGCTCGAAGCCCAGAGCCTCCAGGGTAGGCATGACGCCGGCGGTGGCGTCGCGGCCGAGGGCCCGGCCCAGGTCGCGGGCGCGGCGGTCGAGCACGGTACGAGGCGCCTCTCCCGTGGCCTCCGACTCCTGGAGGGCGTCGGCGAGCAGGTGGGCGGCGGTCTCGTAGCGGCGGTCGGGCAGGGAGACGGCGATCTGCCCGGGAGCGCGGCGGTAGAGCTTGGCGGGACGGCCGGCGCCGGGCCCCGACCGGCCGGTGCGGCGCTGGTAGACGGCTTCGAGCAGCCCTCCCTCGACCAGCTTCTCCAGATGGAAGGAGACGGTGTTGCGCGGCGCCTGTACGGCGTCGGCCGCCTCGTCGCGGCTCACCGGCTCCGGCTGGCGCACCACGTATTCATAGAGGCGGCGCCGTGTCGGCTCGTCCAGCGCCGCGATGGCGGAGATGCCGTCGGCTTCGCCCATTCTAAAACCCACTCCTGTTGACGAAATTATCGTGTCCCTTCTAATGTTAACGAAACTTGTCGATAGAAGAGGGGGCGGCATGAGCGAGTCCGTGGTGGAGGAGGCCGGCGACGCCGAGCGCCGGTCGCGGCGCCTGCGGGTGGTCAGGGGCGGGGGAGTGGACCTGGAGGCCGCCCAGCGAGCGGTGACCGACCTGCTGACCGCGCTGGGCCGCGACGTCGAGTCCGAGCACCTGGCAGACACGCCGAAGCGGGTCGCGCGCGCCTACGCTGAAATGCTGGAGCCGCGCGAGTTCGACCTGACGACCTTCCCCAACGAGGAGGGCTACGACGAGCTCGTGCTGGTCCGCGACATCCCCGTGCAGTCGTTGTGCGAGCACCATCTGCTGCCCTTCCAGGGCGTGGCGCACGTGGGTTACCTGCCGGGCGACCGTATCTTGGGGCTGTCGAAGCTCGCGCGGGTGGTCGAGCTGTTCGCCCGCGACCTGCAGGTGCAGGAGCGGCTGACCAAGCAGGTCGCCGACTGGCTCCAGCAGCACCTGTCGCCGAAGGGGGTCGGCGTGGTGATCGAGGCCGAGCACCTGTGCATGTCGATGCGCGGCGTACGCGTGCCGGGGTCCCGCACGGTCACCTCGGCCCTGAAGGGGACGCTGCGCGAGGACGCGAGGTCCCGGCAGGAGTTCTTCGCGCTGACCGGTCAGTCCCATACCTGACGAGCAGACAGGAGATCGACGATGGCGGCATTCGTGATCGTGGGCGGCGGCCTGGCCGCGGCCAAGGCGGCCGAGGCGCTGCGCGAGGAGGGGTTCGACGGCGAGATCGTGCTCGTGGGACGGGAACCGCACCTGCCCTACGAACGCCCGCCGCTGTCGAAGGGCTACCTCCAGGGCAGCGACGAACGGGACAAGATCTTCGTCCACGACGCTGACTGGTACCGCGAGCACGACGTGGACGTCCGTACCGGCGTCTCCGTCACCGCCGTCGACCCGGCCGCGCACGAGGTGACGCTGTCCGGCGGCGAACGGCTCCGCTACGACAAGCTCCTGCTCGCCACCGGCGCCCAGCCGCGCCGCCTGACCGTGCCGGGCCACGAGCGCGTGCTGTACCTGCGTACTGTGGACGACTCCGACCGGCTGCGCGGCACCTTCTCCACGGCGCGCAAGGTCGCGATCATCGGCGCCGGCTGGATCGGCCTGGAGACCGCCGCCGCGGCCCGCGCGGCCGGCGCCGAGGTCACCGTCATCGAGCAGGGGCAGCAGCCGCTGCTGTCCGCCCTCGGCCCCGAGATCGGCGCCGTCTTCGCCGACCTGCACCGCGAGCACGGCGTGGACCTGCGGCTTGGCGCCCGCCTCGCCGAGGTCACCGAGACCGGCGTACGCCTGGCCGACGGCACCGCCATCGACGCGGACGCCGTGCTGGCCGGCATCGGCGCCGTCCCCGACATCGAGCTGGCCGCCGCCGCGGGCCTCACCATCGACAACGGGGTCAAGGTGGGGGCGGACCTGCGGACCAGTGATCCCGACATCTACGCCGCCGGCGACGTCGCCAACGCCCACCACCCCCGCCTGGGTTACCACGTGCGGGTCGAACACTGGGCCAACGCCCTCAACCAGCCCTCCGTCGCCGCCCGCGCCATGCTCGGCCGCCCGGCCGCCTACGACGAACCGCCCTACTTCTACACCGACCAGTACGACCTGGGCATGGAGTACCTCGGCCATGTCCCGCCCGGCACTCCTCACGACGTCGTCATCCGCGGTGATCTCAGCGGGCGGGAGTTCCTCGCGTTCTGGCTGCGGGACGACCGGGTGATCGCGGCGATGAACGTCAATATCTGGGACCAGGGCGACCACCTCAAAGCCCTCGTCCTCGCACAAACCCCCGTGGACCGCGCAGCCCTCGCCGACCCCAAGGTCCCGCTGGAAAAGCTGGTGCGCTCGTGACGCCGTTCACGGCCGGTGCGGGTGGCGCCACCGCTCGTCGGCCCGCTCCCAGGCCGGCTCCCACTCGGCGTACCGGGTAGGGGCCGTCCACCGCCGCCAGATCCCGATCGCGGCCAGCGCCACGCCGGCGGTGGCCGCCACGATCAGCCGACCCGTGATGACACCTCGCAGCAGCAGGATCGCGCCATCACCACCGGCCGCTCCGAGGGAATCTCGGTGAACGAGACGCGAGCCGGAGGAGCGTCCTGAAGCATCGTGGCCGCCGCAACCCCGACATCAACGCATCCATCGGCACCTCCCCGCCGTTCATCGTGCGGGTCATCGGCACGGCAGGGCAGAGCCTTACGGCTCCCTGAGACGGGACCTTCGCCATCCCGGCTGGTACAGAACCACCGGGATCATCCGGAGGGGGGCAGGATCTCGTCGTCCGCGTGCGTGCCGAACTCGGCGACGCGCACTTCCGCGATGTGCTCGTACCGGGTGATCCGGTCGGTCCACTCCGTGTCGACGCCGAACGCGACCTGCGCGAAGCCCACCCGGCTGACGGCCTCGGCCAGGCCGGGATCGCCGGGGGCCAGCAACCGTACCGGAGCGTCGAGCGCGATGGTGTGCGGCGGTACGAAGTACTCGTCCGGGACGACGGTACGCGCGTGGACGAGCGCGCCGACAGCCACGACCGCGCCGGCCCCCAGCCGCGCGGACTGCAGGACCGTCGCCGAGGTCGCCACGTAGACGCACCTGCCGACCTCGCAGCCCAGCAGCGTGGCCTGCGGGCCCACGAAGACGTGGTCGCCGACGAGCACCGGCTGGTCGCCGGCGACCGCGGACCCGCGCAGGACCGCGTTCTCGCAGATCACCGCCGCCTCCCCGACCTCGATCCGCGACCCCTCCGCATCGAGCACCGCGCCGTACATCACCCGCGCCCTGGGCCCCACCCGGACGTCACCGACGAGCGTGGCCGTCGGGGCGACGTAGGCGGTGGGATGGACCTGCGGTTGACGCCCGCGGTGCCGGATGCGGATTCCCTGCGGTTCAGCGATCACCAGCGGATTCTCCTCTGCCGGGCCGGGACCATGCTGGCGGCTTTCGGACGTCTCGTTCGCTCGGCGAGTACGCATGATCAAGGGAGCGACCGGTCGGCTGACCCGGTGGCAGATGCCCGAGGACGGGCGCAGGAGCTCATTTACGGCGCCGACGGCAAGCTGAGCAAGGTGCCCGGGAGTAGGCGGCCGGTCGCTGACGTTCGAAAGCGCACGCCTGCGCCTCGCGACATCAGGTCACCTCAGCGATAACGTCGCGAAGGTACTGAACGGCGAGTTCTTCGGCGTGATGATGGCGTTGGATCACCGCTCCGGTGTCATCGAGCCACCGCCGGTAGAGCGCGACATTGGCGAGGAACGCCTGACCGATCTCATGCTGGTCGTAACCGCAGAGAGTTGCCTGAAGGTCGCGTGCCTCCTCCGGCGCGATGGACTCGAGATGACGCACGCCCCGGGGGATGGCACCCACTCGGCGAGCAGCCAGTGGACCCAGCACCGTCTCGCGCAGGTAATTGAGAAAGCCGATGGCCTCGAACAGCTCACCGCGGGCTAGCTTCGTCGCGCCGTAGTGCACCCAGATCCAGAACCGGTCCTCGATCCACTGCAGGTCAAGGGGCTGGCTCACCGGCGGATGCTCCGCGAGCGTCTTGACCAGGTGGCCCTGTCGATCCCACAGGACGACAGGATCGTCGGCACGCTTGGCGAAGTCGGAGGCCCGCACGAACTTGAAATCCACATGCAGCAGGGGCGGTCCGACGAGCGTGATGATCAAACGGGGTTCTCCGACATGCTCTCCGGTGAATCCGGCCACCAGCTCAGTCCATGTATCGATCAGCGCGAGCCGTTCCTTCATGACCGCGTCGAACGCCTCGTCGTCGATGACCACGATCAGATCCACATCGGAGTAAGCGTCGGCATGACCTCCCGCAATCGACCCCGCGATGGCCACACCGGTCACCCGGGCATCATGCCGGATTCGAGGGACCACATCGCTGAGGAATCGGCGGTGCAAGGTGGGGGCGTCCATAGTGTTCCTTCGTGATCGGAGCAAAGTCTTGCAACGTATCACACAGTTGAATGGGGGGGCTCTAGTGGGCGGTCAGTACGACGGCCGGCCGCTGGAGGCGGCGTTCTCAATGCGGTCGCGGCGCGATGAACCGGTCGAGGGCTTCGCTCCGGCTTTACGGCAGGAGCACGGTCCCAGCGCCGGTAATCACGTTGCGGGATCCATGACGGGCCGGGCATGCTGGGTCGATCGAGCGGCGGAGAGCGCTGCCTGGACCAAGGAGGGCTGACGGATGGTCATCACTGCGCTGCGGCATGTCCGCATCAGGCCCACCTCTTTGTTCAGGAGCACACCCGTTGTCTTCCGCGTACGAACCCTCTGATACCTACTCCGACCTCCACTCCCCGCGGTCCGGATTCACCGGTGACGAGTTCCAACCAGATCCGGCGGCGGCCTTCGTCTTCACGTTCCATCCGGTCGACGAGGAGCTGGGCCCAGATCAGCGGTGGTCCACCTGGCTGGAGGTCGAGCGCGGTTCTCGCGGCCCGGAACCCCGCCCCTCGTGGGTTGTGACGGAACAGGCTGCGATCGACACCGAGCTCGGCGTCCTCAAAACCGGCAAGGAAGCCGACGTATTCCTGATCGAGCGGGCCGTCGAAGCCATCGGCGACAACCCGGCGAAGTCCTCGCTGCTGGCCGCGAAGCGGTACCGCACCGAGGAACACCGGTCCTTCCACCGCAGCGCGTCGTACGTCGAAGGCCGCCATACCCGCAACAGCCGTGACAGCCGGGCGATGGCGAAGAAGACCTCGCACGGCCGCGGCGTCGCGGCCGGTCAGTGGGCATACGCTGAATGGGACGCCCTCAACCGGTTGTGGAAGGCCGGCGTCCCGGTGCCGTATCCCGTGCAGGTGGACGGCACCGAGCTGCTGATGGAGTTCATCGACGACGGCGAGGGCGGTGCCGCGCCCCGGCTCGCCCAGGTCCGGCCGTCGAAGGAGCTGCTCGGCGGGTACTTCGAGCAGCTCCGCGACGGCATGCGTGAGCTGGCTCGCGCGGGGCTCGCGCACGGCGACCTCTCACCGTACAACGTCCTCGCGCAGGACGAGCGGATCGTGATGATCGACCTGCCCCAGGTCGTCGACATCGTCGGCAATCCGATGGGCATGGACTTCCTGATGCGCGACTGCCACAACATGGCGACCTGGTTCACGAATCGCGGGCTCGAGATCGACGAACAGGAGCTGTTCGCCGACCTGCTCACGATGGTGTTCTGATCGCCATATGCACGACAACACACTCGGACACCGACAGGTCCATCCGGAACCTACAGCGGTGCGGCGGAGTCGGTGACGAGCAGTGGCTGACCGAGACCGTGGGCGAGCGGCTGGTGGCAGCCTTTGGGGTGCCGGTGAACCAGAGGGTGGTTTCGTAGCGGTCGGGGTCGCTCGGCCGGATCAGCCCGGCATCCGACGCTGGTGGGATCATGCGGGTGGTCATGATCGCTTTCGAATTCTGATCGTTTCGCGTCGATCTGCGCGCTGTGAGCTCCAGGCCGACCCGACGGCGACGAGCACGACGATGCTGATCAGGGCGAGTGACACCGTCGCGGACTTCCGCCCAGGGAGTTCCATCGCGTTCCGGAAGATCTCGCCGGCACCATGGAAGGCGAAAGCGGTCGCGCCACAGCCGAAGACGAGCCCGGCGACACCGACGACAGCGGTGACGGCTTTGCCGACGTCCGCTGGGAGGAATCGCGCGAGGCTGGCGCACAGCAAGCCGACGACAACGACATCGGCAACGGCTGTGATCATTACGGTGGCGCCGAGCACGGCGTTGTCCCCGTAGCGCTCGAATTGGTCCCACGTTCCGCCGGCATCAGGGAGTCCGGCGACGCCGAGCGCCGTCATGACTGCCATCGCCAACGCGAACACCATCGGCGCGGCAACGCCTAGGGGCGACCACTTCTTCGACCAGGTCGGCAGGATCTTGGTGTCGCGCCGCACGTGGACTGTGGTTGCGGGCTGCTCACCTGCAATACCCCCTGCCATGGCCAGAGCTTCGTCCGCCGTCGGCCTGCGGGCCGGGTCCTTGTCCAGTAGCCGGGTGATGAGCTGCGTGAGCGGCCCGGTTCGCCGCGGCGCCGCGGCCTCCTCCAGTAGCACCGCGGCCAACGTCGCTTCCTGGGTATCGCGGCGGAACGGTGAGACGCCCTCGACGGCCTGGTAAAGGGTCACGCCGAGGGAGAACAGATCCCCAGCGGGGAGGCCGTCGGCGCCGCGCAGCCGCTCGGGCGCCGTGTACTCGGCCGAGCCGATGAGCATCCCGGTGGCGGTCAGCGCGGTGTCGGTGGTGTGGACCGCGGTCCCGAAGTCAGTGAGCAGGACCTTCCCGTTCTCGGCGAGCATGACGTTGGCCGGTTTGATGTCGCGGTGCACGACACCTTCCCGGTGTGCTGCGCCGATCGCCCTCAACAGCGCCGCGGCCACTTCGACGGCCCTGCCCATCGGAAGCGGTCCGTGCTTCTGCATGTGCTCGCTCAGCGAGCAGCCATCGACGAGTTCCATGACGATCCAAGGAAGGCCGTCGTCGATGACGACGTCGTGGATCGCGACGATGCCGTCATGCCTGCGTAACCGGGCGGCATTGCGGGCCTCGCGCGTGGCGCGCGCCAGCCGCTCGGCTCGTTCGCTTTCCGGCATCCCTGTCGGCAGCTGCAGTTCCTTGATCGCAACGTCCACGTCGAGGGTCTCGTCGCGGGCCCGCCAGACCCGCCCGAAGCCACCGGACCCCAGTTCGGCGGCAAGCTGGTAGCGCCCGCCGACCACGTCCCCGGCCTGCTTCGCAGTCATGCCCCGTCTCCTGCCATCGTGCTTGGCATAAACAGTTGATCAGGGTACAGCCGCCGTCATCGGGTGCAGACGTGTCGGGCGTGCACACACCGGCACGCGCCGGGCAATGTCGGCGGGTCACTCGCCCAAGCTCGACCAGAGAAAGACTTCGGTGCCCCGCTGCCCACCCCCGGCTGGTGGTGCGGGCCCCACAGGCCGCGGCGGATGGCTTCGCCGCGCCACCATCGAGCTCCCCGGGAGCGGTGACGGGCCCCGTTCGGCCGGTGCCGAGCAGGCCGGCGCCGACCTGCGCCGGGCCATGGAGGCCGCCGACCTCATCGTCGTGCTCGACCGGGGCGGCGTCGTCGAGGTCGGCACCCACAATGAGCCGCGCCGACGGCCTGTACGCCGAGCTGTTCCGCCTGCGGGCCCGCTACTTCGTCTAAGGCTTGATCGCCAGGCCCCCGTACGCCCAGGCGTGCCCGCCGGGGATCTCCTCCTGGTATTCGGTGAGGTCCGGCCGCCAGGTCACCACCTCGACGAGGCCCGGCTCCAGCAGGTTCCAGCCGTCGAAGAAGCGCATCGTCTCGTCATGGCTGCGCGGCACCATGGGCGCGGAGCTCTTGTCGTACGGCTTGGTGAACTCCTCGCGGCTCAGGTGGTCGGCGAAGTCCATGGTGATGTGCGACAGCAGCAGGTGGCTGCCGCTGGGCACCGCGGCCTTGAGCTGCTCCACCACCCCGTACGGGTTCTCCTCGTCGGTGACGAAGTGCAGGATGCCCGCCAGGATGACGGCCATGGGACGGGTGAAGTCGAGCAGATCCCGGACCGCCGGGTCGTTCAGGATCTTCTCCGGCTCGCGCAGGTCCGCCTCGATCATCTCCGTGGCGCCCGCCGGGTCGCCGGTCAGCAGGGCGCGGCCGTGCACCGAGACGATCGGGTCGTTGTCCACGTACGCCACCCGCGCCTCGGGCACCGCCCGCTGGGCGATCACGTGGGTGGGATCCTGGGTCGGCAGGCCGGTGCCGATGTCCAGGAACTGGGTGACGCCCGCCTCAGCCGCCAGATGCCGTACGGCCCGGCCCACGAAGGCACGATGGGCGCGTACCCCCTCCCGCGTGCCCGGCGACAGCTTGATGAGCGCCTCGGCGGCCTCCCGGTCGGAGGCGAAGTTGTCCTTGCCGCCCAGTAAGTAGTCGTAGATGCGCGCGGGGTGCGGGATGTGCGGATTGATGCGCGCTGCCGGGGCGTCGGCGTACTCGGGGTCCTGCGGGTCCGTCTGTCTGTCGGTGTTCGTCATCCTTCTCTTCCTGCTGGATCGACGACTACCGCCGGGCCTGACGGGGGGCCGGGGCGAGCTTCGCCGAAGGGTTACTTGCCTGCTTTCAGGTGTTTCCTTCCTACCCGGCCCGACGTTACGGCGCGGGCCTTCCCGAGAATGATGCGAACCTCCGGGTCAGTACAGCCGAGCCGAGGTATCTGGCGATCTACGCCTCGGGCTCCGTGACGGTCAGTTGTTCGTAGGACGGCTTCATCGCGGGGTAGTAGTCGTCGAACTCCGGCTTGGCGGAGCCGTCGTGGGAGGCCGCCAGCAGGTCGAGGTAGTACTCCCAGCCGGGGCCGATCTCGCCGATGCCCTCGGCACTGGCCAGGTGCTGGACGAAGCGCAGCTCGGTGCCGCCGCCCGCCTTCGACAGCAGGAGTTCGAGGTGCCAGGAGCCGGCCGCGTCCTTGGCGGTGATCTCCAGCCGGCGGGGTGGCTCGCACGCTTCGATGCGCATCTCGGCCCAGGGAGCCTTCTCCTCGAACACCAGCTGGACCCGGATCGTCCGGCCGGGGCCTGCCTCGCCCTCCCACGGGCCGAACCAGCGCGCCGTGCGCTCCGGCTCGGTGACGCTGGCCCACACGTCCTCGGCGGGCGCGCGGAACGTCCGGGTGAGGACGAGGTCGACGCCGTCGTCCGCGCGGAAGAGCTTGCCGGTGGGGAAGCGGTTCATGCTGTTTCTCCCTTGCTGTCGGTCTCGCTGCCTGTCTTGGCGCTGTTCGTACGGCGTTCGCGGCGCGTCCGGTAGACCTCGGTCTCCAGAGCGTCGAAGCGGTGCTCCCAGCCGGAGGGTTCAAGGAACTGGGCCAGCCAGCCGGCCAGCTCGGTGAACCGCTCCGCGTCGAGCGTGTAGAGGCGTTGCCGGCCGACGAGCTCCGCCCTGACCAGTCCGCTCTCCCGGAGCACGCGCAGGTGGCGGCTCACGGCGGGGCGGCTGATCGAGAAGCGCTCGGCGATCTCGCCGGCCGAGAGCCGCCCGTCTTTGAGCATCACCAGGATCTGCCGCCGCACCTGATCCGCGATCGCCCCTGCCACCTCGTCCACGCCAGAAAGCGTAACCTACTGGTTACGCGTTCTCAAGAGGTCGATCCGGTGGCTGCTGGTGGAACCGTCTCGGTCACGCCGCGTCATCGCGGCCAGAGGTCTTGAGGGTCACCTTCGAGGACCAGGCCGCCGCACTCGCCGGATTCCACGAATCGTTTCCTCAAATGACGGGCGTAGGGCTGGCCTGCAGACTGAAACCGTCCGGTCGGCCGGGCGATAGCCTGACCCGGCTCGACGCCTGGCTTGCAGGAACGCCACTGGCTGCCACTCGTACCTCTCGGTTCGCTGCCTTGCGGCCCCAGCATGATGTCCCCTGGGCCGGTTGATCGATCGCTCAGGGGCTGACAGAACGCTCCGTGTCATCGAGGAAAGAAGCTGACCTGAAAGGGGCCTAGTGTCGGCGGCACATTCCGGCACGCAAGGAGGCATCCGAAATGACTGTCAAGGCCATTCCCGAGGGCTACGCCACCGTCACGCCGTGGATCATTTCCCGCGACACGGCCGGAGTCATCGACTACATCCGCAAGGCGTTCGGCGCCGAAGAACTGGGCCGGGTGACCGACCCGCGCGGGGTTATCGGGCACGCGGAGGTCCGTATCGGCGATGCGATCGTGATGCTGTTCGACGGTGACCCGAGTTGGCCGGCGACGCCCGCGTTCCTCCGGCTGTACGTCGAGGACGCCCGTGCAGTGCACCGCCAGGCAATTGAGGCGGGTGGCGTCTCCATCTCGGAGGTCACCCACCTGGCCTTCGGCGACCTGGTCGGGCGGGTGCGTGACCCCTTTGGCAACGTGTGGTGGATCCAGACCCACATCGAGGACGTGGCGCCCGAAGAGATGGAGCGGCGCGCCGGAGACCCGGAGTTCACCGCAGCGATGGAGTACATGCAGCGCCCCGAGACCGAGATCTTTCCCAGAGACTGACGAGTGCGGGCCGGGCGTTCTCTCGACGATTCAAGGCCTGGCGAGCACTTTGAACGCCTCCTGAACCCTTGATCGGCCCCGGGATCACAGAGGTGATCACAGGGGCCGTTTCCGTTCTGTCTACTTCGCCAACGGTGTCCACAAGGTCGGCGGGGGCCGGCCGCCGCCCCGCTCATCGGGTGACCAGCCCGAGGGGCGGCGGAGGAGTCCCAGCCACGCACGATCAGGAACGTCTACGGCTTGGACGTTCGGCTCAGCGGCGTGACCCCAGTCGCTCGCCGGTAGGTAGTTGTGCACATCGTCCCGAATCAGTGCCCTGAGGTCACCTCAGTCGCCCCCGTCGTCGGACAGGAGGCGATCGGTGATGGCCTTGAGCGTCCTGGCGTCGTGCGGGCCGAGCCGGTCCAGCAGGTGACGGCGAGTGGCCTTCTCCAGCGTCGGCAACGTGGCATTGATCGCGTTTCTGCCTTCCGGGCGCAGCGCGACCTCCATGCCGTTCGGCACCTTGTCGCGGGCCACGTAGTCACGATCGGCCATCCGGGTCAGCAGGTGCGACAGCCGTGTCCGGTCCCAGTTGAGGGCGGCGGCGAGGGCGTTCTGCCGCAGGCTCCCGCCGGACTCGTGCAGGCAGACCAGGACGCTCAGTTCCGCCTCGGAGAGGCCGGACGCCGCTGTGGTCTCGGCGACGACGGCGGCACGTACCAGCTCATGAGCGCGCTTCCAGCGCAGCCACAGCTCGGTCGCCTCGCTCCCGCCAACTGTTGACATGTCAACACTGCCCTCTCTAGTGTTCGAACCCGACCATACGGCTCATGCGAAGGACATCACCGATGCTCGATGCTCGACGGCACTATGCCAGCCTGCGCCTGGTGGCGCTGCTTCCGCTCGTCCTGTTCCTGCCCGCCGTGATCGCCTTCTTCACGGACCCGGACGTGGCGTGGGGAGAGTACCTGGGCGTCTTCTTCCACCTCTCGATCCTCTTCCTGGTCTCCCGCCTGGAGGCGGCATCCTGGGCCAAAGCGGCGGGCTACGGCTGGGTGGCGCTCGACGTCCTCACCGGCATCCTGATGATCAACGGGGTCGACCACGACACGGCCTGGGCGGTCCGGCTCGGCGGCCACGTACTCGCCGGTGTCTGGATCGTGGCGAGTTCCCTGGTCAGCCACTCCTGGCCGGTCCGCGTGGTCGGCGTCGTCACGGGCGTCTGGCTCGGCGGCTACTCCTTCGTCGGCACTCAGCTCGCCGAGGAGTACCTGCGCCCGGCCGGAATCATGATCCTCGTCTGGTTCGCCCTCCTGGCGACGTTCCACCGCGACAGTCCGGGCCGCCCGGCGGCGTCGGCCGTCCACGCGGCGGTCTGACGGTCTTTACTCCGGGCCGTTTCCCCTGCAAGCTCGGTACCTCATGTGATCGTCGAAGGGAGCGTCGTGCCGTTCGCGCCGTCGTGGGAGTCGCTGGAGGGCCGCGAGACGCCGGAGTGGTTCCCGCGGGCCAAGTTCGGCCTGTGGGCGCACTGGGGGCCGCAGTGCCAGCCGGGGTTCGGCGACTGGTACGCCCGCAACATGTACCTCCCGGGCACGGACGCCTTCCGCTTCCACCGCGAGCGTTACGGGCATCCGTCGCAGTTCGGGTTCAAGGACGTCATCAACGAGTGGAAGGCGTCCCGCTGGGACCCGGAGGAACTCGTCGCCCTGTACGCGCGTACCGGCGCCCGGTACTTCGTCGCGATGGCCAACCACCACGACAACCTCGACCTGTGGGACAGCCCGCACCACGCCTGGAACTCGGTCCGGGTGGGCCCGCACCGCGACATCGTCGGCGAGTGGGCCGCCGCCGCGCGCTCGCACGGGCTGCGGTTCGGGGTGAGCGTGCACGCCGCGCACGCCTGGTCCTGGTACGAGCCGAGCCAGGGCGCCGACCCCGACGGGCCGCTGGCGGGCGTACCGTACGACGGGCGGCTCACCAAGGCGGACGGCGCCGGCACCTGGTGGGAAGGGCTCGACCCGCAGGAGCTGTACGCGCAGGACCACCGGCCGATCCCCGGCTTCGACCAGCCGAAGACCATCAACCACCACTGGGACTGGCCCGACCCCGAGCACCGCCCGGACACCGCCTACCAGGCGAACTTCAAGGCCAGAACCCTGCAACTGGCCCGAACGTACCGGCCTGACCTGGTCTACTTCGACGACACCGTGCTCCCGCTGCACCAGTGCGGCCCGGTCGGCTTGGAGATCGCCGCAGAGCTGTACAACCTCGGCGAAGACATGATCGTCTGCGGCAAGATTCTCGACGAACGCCGGCGCCGCGCCCTGACCTGGGACGTCGAACGCGGCGCGAGCGACCGCATCGAACCGCATCCCTGGCAGACCTGCACCTGCCTCGGCTCCTGGCACTACGACGCGCGCCGGCTCGCCGGGCACACCTACAAGAGCGTGGCCCAGGTGGTCGGCATGCTCGCCGACGTGGTCAGCAAGAACGGCAACCTGCTGCTCAGCGTACCGATCACCGGCGACGGCGAGATCGACGACGACGAACGCGCCATCCTGGCCGGCATCGGCGACTGGCTCGCCGTCAACGGCGAAGCGATCTTCGACACCGTCCCCTGGAAGGTCTTCGGCGAGGGCCCCTCGGCCGACAACCCACCCGCGCTGCGGGACCAGGGCTTCAACGAGGGCGGCACGATGACCGCCGCCGACATCCGCTACACCACCACCGACACCGCCCTCTACGCCACCGCCCTCGCCCGCCCTGACGGCCCGGTGGTCCTGCGCCGTCTGGGGCGTGCGGCGGGCCTGCTCGACCGCCAGATCACCGGCGTCCACGCCCTCGGCGACGATCGCCCTGTACGGTGGCGGCACGAGGATCAAGCCCTCATCATCGAGTCCCCAGCCCAGGTCCACCGCATCGACCTCACCTCATGAACATCAAACAACGCCCCGGCACCCCATTCGCCGGCACCCTCACCTACATCGACCATGAGTACAGCATCGATTTCATACACTCAGAACCTGATCAATATCTGGATCGCACGCCAGACGGAGTCCTGTGTCGCCATCAACACTCTGCAAATCGAGGTAGGACTGCCCCGCTATGAAGCCCTGCACGTCTGGGGCTACTTCCCGAAGATATCGTGGACGACAGCGGCGCTGCCGATCCCTCGCAGCACCCCCGGCGTGGTGCAATTCGTAGGGAGCACGTTCCAGCGGAGTATCGCGTACGGGGTCTCAGACGAAGACTCGTGGCGAAGGGAATTTGATCCCAGGTCGGGATGGATTCGCGTCGCACCGGAGGGTGCTTCCGCGGAACACCTGACGGAGATCGCCGACGGCGTACTCATCGGAGCGGCTGACGGACAGCTCAGCTCGATCTGGATGCGACCGCTTTTCGCTTGACCGAAGGAGAGAAGCCTCAGTGGGGATCGCTCACGAACGTGTACCACGGGCCCCACACGGGCGATGAGTCGCCCGGCCTCCGGTCAGGGCTGTAGAAGTACGCACGGTGAGTGCCGCTCAGGTGGAAGACCACCGCGTCACCGTCCCGGAAGACCGTGTCGAACGTCAGGACGCCGATCGTCCGGCGCCCGAGCACCTCGTCCTTCCCCAACGTGCGAGCGACGGCCTCCATCTGGGGAGCCGACCGAGCGAACCGATCGTCCGAGGCGATGGTGAACCAGACGACCCCGGTGAGAAGGAGAGCCCCTGCCAGGAGCACCGCTGCCCACCGTAAAACCGGGCCACGGACGGACATGCGTCTCATGGGAACATCCTGACATCCACGGGGCGGAAGTGATGCGGGAAGCGCGGAAGGTGCAGCCAGGGTGAAGCGAAGGGCTGCCCGGCCCTCGAGGAGCAGGGTGCGGGTCAGTCTCCGGGCGTTCCCGCCATGAAGAAGGGCGCGTCGGACAGGATGTACCTTTCATTGACGTAGATGTGCTGCGTGATGGCGCCCTCGCAGGGGTGCTGCGAATTACCGGAGACGATGGCGTTATCCCGCAGTGTGTTCCAAAACTTCACATTCTGCAGAGGAGGGTCGTAAATCATGGCACCCCCGTGCGGATGTAAGAGCCATTCATGGCCGGCCATCATGAACTCGGTGGCGGCGTGCGCGGGAAGGGTGGTGTTCGCGCAGGTCACGACGGTGAGGGCGAGGGATAGGAAAAGGGCACGGATTGCGGAACTTACGGGCGATACGCGCGATGCCGCCTACTTTCTTCTGGGAGACGGAAAAGAGACCCCCGTGTTTGCCAGGACGCCGAAGCCCTTAATCCATGGGAGGCCAGGTTGGCCGCCAGGATAATCGTCCGCATATTTCCAATGGAAATCGCCATAAAGCCGGTAAGCGCATTCCGAGCTTCCTGTCAACCTCTTGACAAGCCTTACGGTCGCGTCAACACTCGGCGGCAGCACCGCCTGAAACATCTCCGTAAAACCGGTTCGGACTGCCCGCCCATCGCGATGTTAGCGCTAACAGATCCTGAGAGGCGATCCCCATGACAGCGACCCAAGCACGCCGATCGCTGATCCCCTTCCTGGTGGCCGCGCTCGCCGCCCTGGCGGGCCTCGTCCTGACCGCTCCACCGGCCCAGGCCGCCACCAGCCAGTTCCGGGGCATGAACTGGGCCGTGCTGGGCGACAACTTCAGCACCGGCCCCCTCGTCGTGCAGGGCCTGAGCCAGTCCGACAGCTACGCCACCGTGCGGGCCAAGGCCGACAGCCTCTACGACGACATGGCCGCCACCATGGGCGTCAACACCGTCCGACTGCCCGTCAACACCCACACGGTCGCTGCCACATCCTGGTGGAACGCCTACCGCGGCGCGATCGACGCCGCCACCGCCCGAGGGTTCAAAGTCATCCTCGCCTACTGGGAGGACGGCGCCGCCTCCGGAGGCAGGATCACCGACCTGGCCGCCTGGAACGCCATGTGGTCCGCCGTGACCGGCGCCTACGGCTCCAACGGCAACGTCTACTTCGAGCCGATGAACGAGCCGCACGGCTACAGCTCCGCCGAGTGGCGCGACGTGGCGGCTGGCTGGCTGGCCCAGCACACCGCGGCCCCGCCGGCACGGGTGCTCATCGGCGGCACCGGCTACAGCCAGGACCTGCGGGACGTCTGCAACGACAGCCGTTTCGGCGCGACCCTGCTGTCCTTCCACCACTACGCCTTCTTCTACAGCCCCATGACCTACGACGCCTTCCGCAGTCACATCCAGACCCGCCTGGGCGGCTGCGCCTCCCGCGCGGTCGCGACCGAGTTCGGCGCGCCGATGTCGACCGGTCTCGACTACGCCGACGCGGGCAGCGCCGACAACTTCGTGCGCCACATCCGCGCCATGGCGCAGGTCATGCGGGACAACCAGATGGGCGGCACCTACTGGCCCGCGCTCGGCGGCAAGCCCGGCGACATCGGCTACGACTGGTACTCGATGTACGCGCTGAGCGGCAGCGGCACCGACCTGCGCCTGACGGTCCGCAACGCCTCCGGCGCCGACCGGATCCGCTACGGCTGGGGCGACACCATCACCCCGACACCGCCCCCGTCCTACTACACGGTCGCCGCGCGCCACAGCGGCAAGGTCATGGACGTGCAGCAGCCGAACACCGCCGACGGCGCGCGCGTCGGCCAGTACGCCGCCAACGGCGCCGCCTGGCAGCAGTGGCGCTTCCAGGACGCCGGCGGCGGCTACTGGCGCCTCATCAGCCGGCACAGCGGCAAGTGCCTCGACGTGGTGAGCGCCTCGACCGCCGACGGCGCCGAGCTCATCCAATACACCTGCGGCAGCGGCGCCAACCAGCAGTTCCAGATGGTCGCCGCCGGCGGCTACTTCGAGCTGCGGGCCCGGCACAGCGGCAAGTGCGTGGACGTGCCGGCCTCCTCGACCGCCGACGGCGTCGTCCTGAAGCAGTACGCGTGCAACGGCGGCGCCAACCAGCAGTGGTCCCGCACACCCGTCACCGGGTGATGACGCCGGGTGCGGCAGCCGGCCAGGGTGTAGCCGGCCGACACGTACGACGTGGCCGAGCAGCTCGGCGGGTAGGAGCGGGTCTGCCCAGCGCGTAAGGCCGGCCACGGGCGTACATGCATCTCATACGATCATCCTGTTGTCTTCCGCCCAACCGCTCCCTCCGATCTGGTTGCGGGAGTGCGAGGGGCGCCCGCCACCACCTCGAGGACAGAGGTCGTATGGGCATCCGCTGATTTTGTGGTGATAGGTATGGAGCGGCGCTTGTTGACCGCGAAGCTTGGACGACTGCTGGACGAGAGGGCGCAGAGATTCAGTCAGGAATGGATTGATATCGCAGCTAAGACGGTCGTCCCTATCCCGGGAACTGTGCGCGGCGACGGTTCCCTTCCCCATCGGGTGTGTTCTGCGGCCGGCCGGTTGGGCGCAACCTATGCCTGGGGTGCTCCGATCGTAGGGGGCCGAGTTATCGATGGCTTGTTGTTCCGCGTGGAGATGTCACCGGACGTGCTTTCGGTCAAGATCCCTGAGCACCATGAAGGAATCGTCTTGGCCATGCCGGACATGGACAACGCCATCCTCTCGACTGCGGGAGGATACTCCCTGGTTGCGGGGAGTCACGCCTTTGTCCGTGCCTGCCTGGATTGCGGGATCGACGAAGCCCGAGTGCGATTCCTTCGGTATGCTCGCCGGCTGGCCGATGCCAACCCCAGCGTCATGGCCGTGGCAATGGAGCATCCTCCCCGCTGGCGATCGTGGCGATCGCCACGCGAGGTGCACCCTGAGTCGAACACTGCGCAACAACTCCACCTCATGGAGTCGTTCACCGAAAGAACCTTGCCGGCTTCGCGATTCGTCCTGAGCTGGCTGTCGGCACGATCGAAGGCGGTGGACGACGGCGAACGGACTCATGCGCACTTTGAGGCGCTCATGAACGAAGTCTTCTACACACTGGATGACTATCCTGCGGACCCAGACCTTCGCGAAGAGGGCGACATCTCAGAAGAAGAGCTCCGCGACCTTGTGAACGAGACGCTGCGGCGACTCAAATCTCTTGACTGACCGTCGGCTCGCTACGCGCGAGGCGCTCGAAATCGCCATTCTCCACCAGTTCGGCCAAGCTGCGAGTTCCAGGGAAGTGTGCATCGCCGCGAGGGCCCGATAGAGTCTCACGTTCGCCGATGGCGAGACGATGCCGTTCGGTGTAGGGTCGGCCGCCGAAGCGCTTGCCATTCACCGCGAAGGAGCGATCAAAATGCTGTCGGGGAAACCGGCCGATGGTGACGCATATTTTAGCTGGGTGGACGATGGGTTCAAGGTCGACATCCTGCTCGATGGAATGTCGATGCAGCGGCCCTGGAAGTCGGCGACTCCATCATCACGTTGCCCACTGGTGAGCGGTACAGCGCCCTGCTCATCACGCTGGACCAGATATCGCGGATAATGGACCGCCATCAGCAGTCCGGCGAGAACCTTTCCGGCCGATACTTCGGTACGCCCGATCTGATTGTCGATGTCATCCGTGACATTGTGACTTCAGGAGACCTGCCGACCTGGTGTCCGAGAATTCGTGGAAACGATCAACTCGATTTGCTGGAGATGTAGGCTCGGACATGCGAATAGTCGGGCCATGAATGAAGAGTTGGTGGCGGAGCGCATGTCTGCCTTCGGCATGCGGTTCCTCGGTCTCAAGCGTGGAACGGGTATTCCTACCCGCCTTACAGGCGTCGTGACCTGTGCCGGCGGGAACGATGGGCGGCATGACCGTATTATCAGCCTGGAAGATGAGGACCGAGTCACCAGGTTCAATGCCGAATGGTATGAGCTGGCGACGGAATACAAGTTGTTGTCTGCTGACCGCCAGTTTCTGGTGGCGCTGACGCCGGCCATTGATCCGGTCTTCGCCCAGGCGCGTGAGGCGACTGATGACTGGGAAGATCCTGCTTGGTGGGAATACACGTGGGGGTTGGTGGAGCTGGAGGAGAGTTGGGATATCGCGGGAGCTGGTGCAGCGTCCGGCGTTCTCGGATCGACGTACGGTGAGCCCGCGTTTGTCATGTCCTCCCTGGATGGGTCGGTCTTTGTTGCGGGAACTCGATGGGAAGACAGTATCGGCGTTGCAGTCGTGCCCGAGCCTTACCGCTCCTCGACGCTTCGTAAACTGGCCCGTCGTAATCTTGACGTAGGCAGGATCACGGAGGAAGAGGAGAAGGACCTGCGGGTGTGGCTCGCCGTTGATCATTGAATGCATGACGTTCCCGAGCCGCCCTTCGTGAGCGGTACGGGTGGTGGCGGCGGGTTGAGCAGCATGGCCAGGCCGATCCAGGATGGTGCATTTCATGCAGCCCGCGTCCTCGGCGGCCAGGCGGCGCAGCAGGCCGCAGTCTCGCAGCGCTCCTGGCAGCTTGTAGCACCCGGGCACTGTCCCCGGCGCGGGCGGCCGCAGGCCCAGGTTGGACGGAGCGTCGAGCAACGCTGGTCGTCGGTCCATCACTGCCTCACTGGCGTATACGCGTTCGGTGGAGTTCATCCCCAGACGCCTCCGTCGGTGCGGGCGGCGTCGTGATCGAGCTCCGCGAGTCCGTCTACCGTACGTTCTCGGCCCGGCGTCGCGCTCTCGTCGTCATGCACGGCAGGGGCAGGTGCGGCGTCTCGGACGACGTCGATGGTCCAACCGGCGGCGACGGCGGTCATGCCCGCCACCACGGTCACCAGCGGCGCGGCGACGGACGCCACGGCCCCCGCCGTCAGCGGGACGTCCATCACGGTACGCCCCCGCGCGTCCTTGACGACGATCCGCCGCACATGTCCCTCGCGCAGCAGGGTCTTCAGCGTGCCGGCGACGCGATCTTCCCTGGCAGCCGTCATGGTGACGCCCTCCTTCTCGTCGTCCTGCCTCCAGCCTCGTACGAGCAGGCGGCGGCGGGGGAGGGCGGAAAGCCTCTGAGAACGGGGACCTTCGTCCCGACGCACCAGCGCCGCGACATCGTCGCCATCGAAGGGAACCCGCGCGGGAGGAGCAACCACATGTGATGGGGCGGCCTCGCCTGTGCGCACGGCCTCGAGACGAACGCGGCCCTACGGGCGGCCGGCCTTGTCCAGGTGCCGTTCGGGTGCGTCCGCGGCCGGGAGTGGCAGGCGGCGGATCGCGATGATGGCGGCGTCGTCGTGGAGATGCCCGCCCGTGTAGGTGAGGAGATCGTCGCGGAGCCGCTTCAGCAACCCTTGCGGAGTCTCCTGCGTCCACGAGCCCATCCGCTCAGCCAGCGGATAGAAGACGCCCGCCGCATCGCGGGCCTCGCTGACCCCGTCGGTGTAGAGCAGCAGGAGATCACCCTCCTCGAACCGGAACGAGCAGACGGAGGGCTGCTGGTCGCAGAGCTGTCCGAGGCCGAGGGGAGGCAGTGGAGGGTCGCACGTCAGCGGGGAGACGCGGCCATCGCGGACCAGCAGCGGCGGCGGGTGGCCGCAGCTCACCATGCCGAGCAAGGGCTCGTCATCGGCGATGTCCAGCGCGACCGCGGTGACGAAGCTCTCCTCGCCCTCCTGACTCTCCTCGGGAAACTGGTACGGGCTGAACTCGGCGCTGTCCTCCAGATCCGCGACGAGTTCGGCCAGGGGCAGGCCCCGGCGGGCGGCCTCGCGGAACGCGCCGACGAGTGCGGCGGCGTCGGCGATGGCGGGCAGGCCCTTGCCGCGGGCATCGCCGATGATGAGGCGGGTGGCGCGCTCGGTGCGTACGGCGCCGTACAGATCGCCGCCGATGCGGGCCTCGGCCGCGGCGGCGAGATAGACGCCGGCGATCCGGAGCGGGCCGAGCACCTCGGGCAGCGGCCGCAGCAGGGCCAGCTGCGCGGCCTCCGCCACCGAGCGCACCTGCGCCAGAACCCGTCGCTCCCGGTCCCTGACCAGGCAGAACAGCACCACGAACACGGAGACCACGACCATGGCGACCAGCTCCGCCCTCATGCCGTCAGTCCCCAGCGAGCCGTTACGGGTGCCGATCAACGTCTCGCCCGCGATAGCGAGCAGCGCTATCACGCCGGTGAACCACGCTCCGTCGAACGACGCCGTGATCGCGGGCGCCGCCACCAGCAGGGGGCCGAAGTGGAAGTGGCTCGGGGACAGCAGGTCCGCGGCCATGATCACCAAGATCATGCCCAGCGGGATGACGGCCAGCGCACGATTCCGCATCACCTGCCGCGCCCGCACATGTGGATGTCCCCCATATGCCACACCTTCTGTTTACAGGATGAAAAGTGGGCACTGAGCTGCATATAACAGGACTTGGGGGGCTACAGACAGTCCTTCTACCATCGCCGCATGAGGTGGGCGCAACTGGACCCAGACGCCGTCGGCGGCACCGTCCGCCGCCCCGAGTGACTGTGAACCGCAGGGCTTCCGCTGGCTGAGCCGCCACAGGGCGAAGACGATCCGGATCGACCAGGCGAACAGCAGCACACCGCCGTCATCGTCCCGGAACCGGACCCCGGCTGGCTCGACGCCCGCCTCCACGCCCGCTTCGACGCTCGCCTGGAAGCCATCGACCACCCCGCCCACGGGCTCG
This sequence comes from Nonomuraea sp. NPDC049504, assembly GCF_040676845.1. Lineage (NCBI taxonomy): Bacteria > Bacillati > Actinomycetota > Actinomycetes > Streptosporangiales > Streptosporangiaceae > Nonomuraea > Nonomuraea sp. NPDC049504. The sequence continues at coordinate 63,881 of NZ_JBFAPT010000034.1, read as the reverse complement.
GCCTGCCCTGGAAAGCCGCGCTGTCCGAGGCCACCGCCTTCCAACCGGCGACCTTCCGGCCGGACAGCGTCACCCGCGCGGAGGTGACGCACCGCACATGGTCACACCGTCACAAAATCCGCATCAGCGACATCTCCCTGGATAGCGCGGCGACGCTCGCGCCACATCGCATGCCCAGAACGAAAAGGAAGTTCACCCATGAACGAATACCTGTCACAACTGAAGGTCGCCCTGATCACCGGCGCGAACAAGGGCATCGGCCGCGCCACAGCCGAACTGCTGGCCGCACAGGGGATGACCGTCCTGATCGGCGCTCGTGACCCGCATCGCGGCGAGGAGACCGCGGCGGCGATCGGTGCCACGGGAGGCGACGCGCACGCGATCGAACTGGACGTCACCAACCCGTCCACCGTCCAGGCAGCCGCCTCCTGGATCGGCGACCGCTTCGGCCGCCTGGACGTGCTGGTCAACAATGCCGGCATCACCGGATCAGGCCAGGCCGCGCCGCAGGACGCCCTCGACCGCATCCCCAGTGCCGTCGACGTGTAACTGGTCCGCGAGGTGTTCGACACCAACGTCCTCGGAGTGATCACCGTGACGAACGCGATGCTCCCGCTGCTGCGGCGATCCCCGGCCGCCCGGATCGTCAACCTCTCCAGCCACGCCGCTTCGCTGGCGCTGACCGCCGAGATCGATGGGCCCATGTCGGGGCTGCCCTCAGCGGCCTACTCGCCGTCCAAGACCGCGCTGAACGCGCTGACCCTGCAGTACGCCAACGAGCTGCGCAAGGAGAACATCCTGGTCAACGCCGCGGCCCCCGGTTACGTCGACACCGACATCAACGGCCACAGCGGCTTCCTCACCCCGGCGCAGGGCGCGGCCGTGGTGGTACGCCTGGCCACGCTCAGCGAAGGCGGCCCCACCGGCGGGTTCTTCAGCGACGACGGCCCACTGCCCTGGTAGCGATCAGGCAAGGGGGCGCGGTCGACCCTGAGAACGGTCCGGGTCAGTGTCCGCCGGAACATCGGCAGGAAGTCGACCAGGAACGCCCTCTCACTGCCACCGTCAACCCCGACCGCCCACCATTCCAACGTGATCGGAACCCACTCCTCCGCCCAGCCACAAGGCCGGCCGTCTGGCAGCGGCTGCATGATGTGCTGCTCGGTCGGTTGCGGGCCGCCGACGCACCCGACTTCTCCCGGGCTGCGGTGGACTCCTCGCAGATCAGAGCGTTGAAAGGGGGACACAGACCGGCCCGTCCCCGGTCGATCGGGGCGGGCTGGCAGCGAACATCACCTGATCACCTACGCCACCTTAGCCAACCGCAACGACGTCACCCAGGGGGGACGAGCCGCCCATGCGTAGGGGTCGGCGAACACCTCGACGCGCTCCCCGCGTGCCACGCGGAAGCGCCAGGGTTGCGTGCTGAGGACGGACGGCGCCTGCCCGGCCGCCACCAGCAGCCGCCGGACGCCGAGCTCGGTAGCGAGTGAAGCGGACATCACACACCTCCTGCCTCTGACGCCGCCCATCCGCTCCTGCCGAGGTGAGTGCCGCAGGGCTCTGCCGCCGTGCCGAACGTCCTTGCCGGCCGTTCCGGCGGTTCTGCGCAGGGCCGCCTGCGACGACGACCCGCCGGGGCACAGTACGCGACGTTCAGGGCGTCGCTGTGAGGAGGCGGGATGCCGTTGCGGTGGTCGCCTCCGAGTGGCTGATGGCGGACAGTTTGGTGGCCAGGTCGGTGAGGGCGCGGGCCATGGCTGCCTCGTCGCCGACCTCGGGGGCGGACGGGTCGCGGTGTGCGCGGCCCAGGCCGTCGACTCGTCCGCCTCCTCTGGTGATCAATACCGCGCGTACGGACGTGTCGTCTCCGTCCTCGGTGACGAAGACCTGCACGGTCCACTGCTTGCGGTCCATCGCCGTCACCACGAACGGCCCGGCACCGGCGAGCCGGCGAGCTCGCTGATGTCGCGTTGCGTGACGACGGCGAGTTTGTCGGCGAGGTCGGCCAGCGCGCGCGAGGCCGCCAGCTCGTCGCCGATCTCCGGCACCGACGGGTCGGTCGGGTTCCGCCGGGCGTGGCCTTCGCCTGTCAGGCGGTCCTCGCCGTCCCGGGTGGTCAGCACCGCTCGGGCGTACGTGGCGTCGCCCTCCTCGGTGAGGTGGATCTGTACGGTCCACTTCTTCGCTTCCATCGTCGCCCCCTTCATCGCGATGGGTGCATCTACCCCCATTCCACTCCTCCACCTGCCCATAGGACAGGGGCGAATGTCCCTATCTCGTCGTGACGTCCATCAGAGCATCAGGAGGAGGAGAAGGATCGTCACGGCCCCGAGCGCGCTGACCACGGGGTGACGGTCGAGCCAGGCCAGCGAGCGGTCGATGAGCGAGAACATGGTGGTGGGCGGTTCGGGGGCGAGCGTGCTGAGCGTCCTGACCCGGGCGACGAACGCGGGATCGCCGCGGGTGAGACGCCCCTCGATTCGAAGCAGACTGAGATGTTCCTGCCAGCTGAGCCGCATGCTCCTCACCACCGTTCGGGGGTTTCTGTCAGGATCGGCGGTAGGGCAGGCCGCCGGGTGGAGGCCAAAGTCCTTTCGGTGCGGGACCATGGTCCTCCGTCACGTACGGTGCCAGCGGATGCCGAGCACGGAGGCGGTCACCAGGACGGCGCCGGCGATCATCACGATGACGGAGCCGCCCACCGCGCCGCCGGTCCAGTGCCAGATCGCCTCCGGTACGGCGATGGTGAACCCGATGACGCCGGCCACGAGCAGCACCCAGGCGCGTTCCCGCCGGTACAGCAGCAGGCAGGCCACCGCGATGGCCGCCGTCATCGTGTACGCCCACACCGCCCCGGCATCCTGCTGCCCGCCGATCAGGGCGATGACCGCGCCGAGCCCCAGTCCGAGCGGCCGTTGCCCGATCACGCCGGCCAGCACCAGCGTCGTCCACACCACCCCCAGGACGACCAGCGACAGGCCGGCCGCCAGCGCAGAACCCCCGGTGAGGTCGTCGGCGAGCGACCCCACGGTCAGCGCGGCGAAGAACGCGCACGCCAGGGCAAGGGGCGCGGTGCGCGCCAAGGCGTACCCCAGCACGCCCACCAGCAGCCCTACGGCGCCCGCGATCGCGGAGACGTCCACGAGCTCGGCAGCGGCCAGCGCGGCCGTGACCGAGGCCAGCGCCACCGACACCGATCCGGTACGACTCCGCGCCGTGGCCGCACGCTCCCGCGACCGGGCGCCGGGGTCGGACGGCGGGGTGGCGCGCTCCCGCGACCGGGCGCCGAGCAGGATGATTCCGGCGGTCAGCAGCGCGACCGTGGCCGCCAGCAGGATCGCCATGTGCGCCACCTTCGACAGGTCAGCCCACGACGTGGCGACCAGGGAGAGGGCCCCGGCCAGCACCAGGCCGCCGCCGACGTACCCCGCCACCTCCGCCCAACGCGCCCGCGCCGGCGCCGCGCTCTCCCGGAGCGCCTCGCGCACGGCCATCGCCTGTTCGGCGGAGATCACGCCGTCGCGGACGAGCCGGGCCAGCGCTTCGTCGGGTGTGCCGGGCATCGGGCCCTCCTTCACGTGCGGCCACCTTGCCAAGGCTCCTGCCCCAGGTCGCACGGCACCCACCAGCAGCACGACGTCAGGACGTGTCGATGAGCCGATCGAAGGACAGACCGCTGGAGCCCTCGCCGCGGCCGAGCCCGCGGCGGGCGCTGAGCCAGACCGACACCCGGCCGTTGCGCCAGCGGGTGCGGTTGAAGGCCAGCGTCAGCAGGGTGCCGGACGGCGTCACCTCCTCCTCGTGCACGAAGTACGGCTGTCCGCCGTCGAGCCCTTCGCGCAGCAGGCTCGTACGAGGCCGCACCAGCCGCCCGTCCACGGCGTCCGGCATGGCGGCCCGCTGCAGCCGGATGGCCCGGTTGCTGCCGGGGACGTGGACGGGGATGAAGGGAATCCAGTTCTCCGGGACACTGCTCATCGCCTGGTAAGCGATGGGAGCGCGTGGCGGGTCCGCAGGAGGCACGGGACGGAACCGCTGCCGGTGCGCGAGGATCTCCGCGACGACCTCGCTGCCCCGCCGCCCTTCCCCGGTAGGCAGCCGGACGACCTTCTCCAGGCCCCACACCATGTTGGCGTTCTCGTCCCGGACGAGCGACACCTCCTCTAGGACCGGCCCCTCGGCGACCTTCGGAACGGTCGGCGGCAGGAACATGGAGGTGTCGGCCGCGACGTCCTGCGTGCCGATCGTGTCGAGGGTGAACATCGACCACCGCTGCCAGTCCTCGTCCTGCCCGGCGCCGGCCGGCGTGATCCACAGTCGTTGCCCGAAGACGTCGGTGACCGCGAGCCCGCGGATGGCGGCCAGCGTGCCGGCCGGCAGGTCGCAGGGCAGCTGGAGCCAGTCGTTGCTGTAGACGAGCGCGAACTCGAGGAAGATCAGCCGGGCCAGGTCCGTACGGTCGGGCTGGACGCCGGCGAAGTTGGTCCGCCCGTCCTCGACGGCCCACCAGCGTGGCAGCGGCATGCCGGAGTAGCGGACGGGCGCGGGGAAGACGGTCCGGTTGATGGGCTGGTGGGCGGGGGCCGTCCCGCCCAGGGGGCCGGCCGGGTCGACGGAGAACGCGTGCCAGTCGAGGTGCCCGCCGGGATACTCCTGCGCCGTCAGCACCTTCTCGCCGCCGGTGGACGCGGCGGCGATGGAGAAGCGGTGTTCGAGGCGGGAGGCGTCCCACGCGGAGTCGGCGCCAGGCTGGTCGAACAGCCCGTCGAACCAGCGGACGAGGTACGCGCCGAGATCGGCCAGCTGCGGGCGCACCAGGAGCGTGCCGGAGATGCCGTCCCAGGCGTTGCCGCCGCTCTTCAGGTGCCGGTAGAACGCGTACCCGTCCATGCGGCGGTCCGCGACGGCCTGCAGGTACGACCAGACCTCCGCGTGGGCGGCGCGGGAGCTGTCGGCGTCCGCGTCGGGGTCGGGCGCGGCGATCCGGTACTTACTGACGTAGTCGTCGCGCAGGTGCTGCACAGCCAGGTGCCGGCCGAGGAGCTTGAGCCAGCGCCGGCCGATGATCAGGCGTAGGTCGTAGGAGACGGGATCGGCTCCGGCCGCGAACGGCACGGCACGCCGTTCGGCCAGCGCCTCCAGCGGCCGGTCTCCTGGAAGGTCCTGGGCCGGGCCCGACCCGGCCCGGAAGCGGGAGGGGGTCGCGGTGGCGACGGAGTAGGTGGCGGTGACGGCCGTACCCGCGTCAGAGCCGCGGAACTCGCCGAGCTGCCACTGCCGGGTGAGCAGCCACAGCGGGTCGCGGACCTCGGCGCGCAGGGCGCGGTCGAACGCGGCGGTGCGCGGCCTGCCCTCGATCCTGTTCCACAGGCCGACGGTGGGGAAGGCGCGGTCGGTCAGCGCTTTGCGCAGGTCCTCGATGCGCGGCGGCTCAGCCATGGGACTTTCCTCGCAGGTTCGAGATCGCGAGATCGGTGCTGATGGTGATCGGCTGGCGGGTCGCCGACAGCACGGTCGCGGGGAGCAGGTGGGCGTAGGCGGTGTCGTCGAGGTGCCCTGGTTCCACGGCGCGCGTCCTGGCCAGGTCGAGGGTCTCGGTGATGGCGGCGATCACGTCGTCGCCGTTCCAGGTGCCCGTCCTGGCCGGCGGGGTGACGAGCAGCATCGCCTGCGGCGGCTCGGAGTCGGGATTGTCGTAGTGGAGGGCGATCGCGGTGGTCTCCTTGTCCGCCGGGATGACCTCGGTCCATTCGTCGAGCAGGAGCCCGCTGTGCAGGTTGCCGCCCAGCAGCGGTTCCGGCGCGTAGTGCGCGGTGAACAGCAGGCGGTCCTCATCGACCGTGGCGCCTGGCGCGAACGTCATGCCGAGCCAGGTGTCGTTCTGGCGGTAGGGGAGCTGGATGGGCACCAGCTCGGGTTCGTCCCAGCCGAGCAGGTCGCCGAGCAGGCCGCCGGGGCCGCGCAACGCGTCGGCGATGATCACGGCCTGCTCCCACAGCCGGGGCTTGTCCCGTACGCGGGCGATCCCGTGCAGCCAGTCGTCCACGGGGACGTCCCGCCTGGAGTCCTGCACCAGATGGCTCAGCAGCTTGCCGCTGTCGTTGCGGGCCTTCTTCCAGTCGGTGTGGAGCTGGGCGGGAGCGGTGAACTCGGGCACCACGAGGACGTCGTCGCCGAGCATGGCCCGCAGCGCGTCGGTCGCGGCGAGCGCGCGGTCGGAGCCGGTGACCGCTTCGTCGTAGGCGTCCAGGGCCTTGCCGGCGGCGGCGAGCCGCTCGACGACCTCGGCGTGCAGCGCCCGGGCGCGGGCCAGCAGGTCCGCGCCGAAGGCGACGGCCCGGTCGTGGAAGGGGGTCAGGTCGAGGCCGGTCCGGTCGAAGTCGGTCAGCGGCAGGAGCGCGGCGACGTCGGTGAGCAGCCCGCTGAGCGTCTTCTTCGTGGTCTTGGCGATGTTCCGCAACGCGGTCAGCCGGGTGTTGAAGGCCGAGCGCCTGGAGCCGACGATCGTGCGCAGCTGGGCGGGCGTGGCGGGGCGCGGCGTGGCCGGTCTGGTGGTGAGCAGCCATTCGGCGCGCTGCAGAAGGCGGAAGCGCTCGTCGGCCGTCGCCGAGGACGGCAGCCGGTCGTAGGCGGCGATCAGTTCGTCGGCCGCGGCGAGCGACTCGCCCATGCGGACGGCGGTCGCCGCCACCGCGTCCAGCACTTCGCGGAACATGATGCGCCGCCACAGCGTCATCTCGCCCCAGCCGCTGCGCACCATGCCGAACCCGCCGGCGGTGGAGATCAGGTTCGCGTACCCGGTCAGGAAGGTGTCGATGCCGTTGAGGACGGCCATGCGGTTCGGCTCGGCGGGCGCGGGCGGGAACAGCGGGGACAGGGTGGCGAGGTAGCCGGCGGTGTCCTGGCGCAGCCGGTCGAGCGACGTGCGCACGGCGGCGGGCCGGTTCCTCGGCAGATCGACGGCGGTGTCGATGGAGCGGTCGACGGGCTGCGCGCCCGCGGCGGGCAGCAGGTCCGTCGGCCGTAGCGGCCGTGAGGTGGTGATCAGCGAGCGCAGCGCGGTGACGAGCGGCGAGATCTCGAAGAAGGTCAGCTTGCCGGGCACCCGCTCGGTGTGGTGGATGGTCAGCTCGGCGTCGGGCCTGGGCTGGTCCTTGGCCACGACGACGGCGATGATGCGGTCGTCCAGGTCGGTCATCGCCGCGTCGTCCTTGGGCTTCACGCCCCACAGCAGGTCGATCGGCTGGAGTTCGAGGTCGAACTGGGTGACCGTGCGGCTGCGGGGCCGCTGGTCGACGGGGTCCGTCCAGCGGACCATGGCGGCCACCTGTCCCTGGGGCGGCAGCAGTTTGGGCAGCCAGGCGTTGATCGCCGGCTCGGCCTGGGCGCGGGGGCCGTTGCCGCGGAAGAGCCCTGACCCGTGCTCAGGTCCGAGCCCTGAGGTCAGCTTCAGGCCCAGCCGGTGGGTCAGCGTGACACCGCTGCGCGGGGTCCGCACCACGGCGGGATCGGGCGAGAACCCCTCCTTGGCGTACGCGTCGAGCGTCGCGCCCGCCCGCTCCGGATTGCCCGCCAGCGTCTGGTGGGCGGCCTCCGCCACGGCCAGGTCGGCCAGCGCGTCGTGGATGCCGAGCAGCCGCTGCACCTCCTCGTTCATCGCCTTCGCCTGGGCCTCGCTCGCGTCCGGCAGGCCGCTCGCGCCGAAGGGGTACTCGGGGAAGGCAGGCGGACGGGTGGCGCGCTGGACCAGCGCGAGGCCGTCGATGACCGAGCGGGCCTCGATGAGCTCGAGCGGGGTGCCGGGTTCTGCGTCGGACAGCTTGCCGGAGCGCAGCGGGAACTCCCCGCGCAGCGCCTCCAGGAAGACGTCCAGCTCGGCGTCGGGGTGGCGGTCGTGCAGGGCGCGTTCGAAGCGCCGGCCGAGCAGCGCGCCCAGCGACTGGCCCTGCCGCAGTCCGTCGAGGAGGTCGAGCGCCACGCGCACGCGATCGGAGCTGAGGTTGACCGAGAAGCAGGTCGGGTTCTCGGGCGAGCCGTTGGCGATGTAGCCGGCGCGCAGCACGGCGGCGGTGGTGGCCTGGGCGGGCGACGGGGCATGGATGTATCCGCCGTTGGCGGCGTCGTGCATCAGCGGCGCCGATCCCGCCGGCTGGAACAGCGTGGCGAGGCCGCCGGTCAGCTGCACGGGGGTGAGCGCCTTGTCGCGCGGCCGGACGTCCTCCAGCCATCCGTACGCGCCCAGGTGCACGCCGCGCTGGGCGGGGGAGCCGCCGTCGGGGCCGTAGCGCAGCTCGAAGAGCCGCTCGTTGACGAGCCCGAGCCGCCAGGCGTCCAGCCGGTACGTGGCGCAGTCGAGATGCTCGGCCACGACCCGTTCGAGCCGCGCGGTGGGCACGTCCGCCAGCACGTCGAGCGCCGCCACCTGCTCGGCCAGCTCCCTGGTCGCCGGGTCCGCGGCGGCGAGCGCGCCGGGGAGGAAGTCGACGACCAGCGTGTCAGGATCGCCGGTGATGTCCTGGTCCGGCGCGTACAGCTGGCGGAAGCGGCTCTCGCTCCGCGGGGCCGACTTCTTGATGTGGATGAACGGCGGATCAGCGGCGTGGACGGTCTCGCCCTCGGCGGCGGCGAGCTTGCGCGCGGCGTCCTCCCAGCCGAGCAGGACGGCGTGCCGGAGCAGCAGGTAGAGCAGCGCGGCCGGGCGCCGGTCGTCGGCGAAGCCCTGCTCCAGACGGATGTCCTCCAGGTCGGTGCCCGCGAGGTCGGCCAGCCACCGCAGGTAGTTGCGGCCGTCCTCGAGGTAGCCGCGCACCGGCTGGGTCTCCGACGGCGGCCGGTCGTCGATGAGCGGGCCGAGCAGCGGATACTGCTCCTCGACGAACAGCCGCCTGATCAGGTCGGGGTCGGGCGCCGACGCGCCCGCATGGCCCAGCCTGCGCAGCAGGTCGCGGATCGGCTGCGGCATGTTCAGCTCGCTCAGCGCGGGGACGACCTGGGGGCCGTTGCCGCTGAAGTTCTCGCGGTTGTAGACGTCCTCGACGCTTTGGGCGTAGCGCTGGAAGTACTCGGCGGACGTCGGGTGCAGGGCCAGGATGTCCAGCAGCGTCTGGTGCGGGTCGGTGACGGGCCCGTGCGGGCCGGGGAACGCGCCGAGGTGCGGCACGTCCTGCGCGGCGGCCCGCCAGTCCTCGGCCGCGGCGGTCAGCAGGGCGTTGAGCCCGCGCCGGTGCGTCGCCGTCGCGGGCCAGGCCATCCGGGAGAACGCGGTCGTCGGCAGGATGCCGTACGGCTGCCGCCCGATCTTCACCGCGGGCAGCGGGCCGCGCCCGGAGACGTACCGGACGAAGAAGTCGCGCGTCTCGCTCACCACCTGCGGCGGGATGATGGGGTGCAGCATGGTCCGGAGGTACGAGCCCCAGGTCGCGGGCCACAGGGCGATGTTCGCGGCGCGGGCCTCCCGCTGGTCGGTGCCGTCGGCGTTGGCCGCGCCCGCGAGTGCGGCGGGGTCGATGCCTAGGAGCTCGGCCAGCCACTGGCCGTCGGTCTTGTCCGTCCAGCCGGCGGTCGCGATGACGGCGGCGCGCCGCACGGCGTCGGCCTCCTCCGCGACGTCCTGACCGGCGTTGGCCTGTTCGCTGTTGTTGGTGGGGGTGCCCTGGGGCAGCAGGGCGAAGCCGGTGGAGCCGCGCAGGTGGCGGGTGATCAGGTCGCCGAGGTCGGTGGCGGTCTGCTGAGGCGTGGTGCTCTCCCGTACGCCGAAGACGATCAGCCGGTCGAGCCCGCCGCGGAAGTCGTCACGCAGCGGGATCCTGATCCCCATGCCCACCGCGATCGCGGCGTCGAAGTCGGTCAGCCAGAGCAGGTCGGCGGGGACGTGAAGCTGGCCGGTCACCTCGTTGACCTTCGGTTTGTCGGCGGACGACGGGTCGGGGCTCACGGTCAGCGCGGCGGGGATCGGCCCGCCGAGCTCGGAGAAGACCGTCTCGCCGCCCGCCTGCCCGATGAAGGTGAACCGGTCGGGGAGCAGGCGCGCCTTCGCCGCCTGCGTCCACGATCGGGCGGCGACGTCCGCCGGGGGAGGGGCGGGCAGCACGAGGAAGGCGACCAGGACGGCGTCCCCCGGCGGGTCGTCGATGCCGATCGGGCGGCGGCGCCGGATCGTCTCGGCGCGCGTGGCGCCCACGGACGCCAGCAGGGCGGTCTCGGCGGCGAGGAGTTGCACCCGATCGCCGCGTGCCCGCCAGACCGCGCTCCAGTACGTGATCGTCGGCTGCCGGTCACCGGCCGCGACCGGCGCGGGGGTGACGACGACGAGCACGGTCGTGCCGGGCTGCACCCCGGCGGGCTGCTCGGCGGGATTGGCCGGCCCGCGTGACTGCACCAGCCAGCCGGCGCGGCCCGCCGGAATCCGCCCGGTCAGCTCGTGCCAGGCGGCGTTCTCGACCGCCGGATCGCCTCCGGCCCGCCACACGGCGATCCAGTAGGCGTCGACCGCGGCGACCTCCGCCGTCGAGGGACGCGGCTCGAACGCGTCGATCGACCACTCGTCGGGGAACACCCGGATGAGCAGCTCGGTCGCGGTGAAGCGCGTCTCGATCCTGACCGGCCCGAGAAGGAGCGGGAAGTCGTCACTGAGCGTCAGCGCCGCGCGCGGGTCGGACAGCGGGCCGGACAGCGGGCCGGACAGCGGGTCGGGCAGGGTCACGGCAGCATCTCCTGAGCGTGTACAGCCATCAGCACCGGCGCCTGGAACAGGATGTACGCGACATCCGCCGAGCTCAGCGCCCCGTGCCAGAGCGGCAGGGACAGATCCTCGACGTGCTGGAGGCGTTTCTCCTCATCCGCCACCGGGTCGTCGAACTCCTGCAGCACGACCGGCGCGGTGGCCTCGTCGAGCTGGATGAACCCGGTCCCGTTCGGGTCGAGGTCGGGCCACGCCAGGTCGTTCCACACCTCCACCCGCGACGGCTGCTCGGCGGGGGCGACGTCCACGCCGAACCGGGGCTCTCCAGGGCGTTCCTTGATGACGAAGAACCAGCCCGCGCTGCCCGGGGCCGGCTCGCCCTTCGCCGCCTTGGCCGTGAGGTCGAAGCCGAGCAGATAGATGTCGGGGTCGATCTTGGCCTCGTACAGCGGCAGCCGGATCTCGTCGAGCGACGGGTTCGCCGGGTCGACCGGCTCGACGGGCACCCGCTCCTTCGTCGGATCGGGCTGGGCGTCGCTGGGCTCCCATCGCGCCCGGTGGGCGTAGATCGCCGCGTTCGGGTACTTCTTCAGCAGCTCGCCGCGGATGACCAGCACCAGCTCCTCTTCCGCCCCGCCCTTGTCCCGGTGGTCGTGGTCGCCGAGCTTCGACCGCCTGGTCCAGGTCGCGATCGGCGGGATGTCGTACAGCCGTTCGCGGCGCTGCTCGGGCGTCTCGCCCTGGAGCGGCCGCACCGCGCGGACGTCCCAGAACTGCCGGAACGGGGTGCCGCGCTGGTCGGTGGGGTATTCGCGCCACAGCAGCTCGCGGGCCATCTCGTGGTTGAGCCCGACCATGTACGACTCGATGAACTCCTGGTTCGTTTCCAGCAGGCTGATCGAGTTCGGCGGCACCTTGTGCAGGTTCGGCACGAACAGGTCCACCGACTGATCGACCAGCGCCTGGTACATGGGCAGGTCGAAGACGGGATAGGCCATCGCCTCCAGGAACCGTTCGGCGAACGGCGCGAGCCGCTCCGGCAGCCGCACCGAGCTGAGCAGCCGCTGGGGCACGGTCTCGTCGGCGCGCAGGCCGGTCAGCATGGCGTCCGTGGCGTCGGGGACGTCGAGCTTGGCGCGTTCGCCGGCCTTGCCGCCCAGGGCGGCCTCGTCCCACGCCTCGTACAGCTCTCTGAGCGCCTTCTTGAAGTCCACCGCCTCGGCGCTGTCCGGGCCGCCCGGGGAGGGGACGAACGAGTCGCCGGGCATCGTCAGGACGAAGTTGCTGCTCGTGGGGAGCCGGTCCACGGGGTGGGTAGATTCCGCCACGGCGGGGCCGGGCGGATGGAGGTGCAGGTCGAGCTGGGCCGGGGTGACGACGGCGGCGGGCCGCGTCTTGGGCGGGGCCGCGGTGACGCCGCCGGTGTCCTCGTCCATCCTCGGCACGAGCGCCTCCGGCGGCAGCTCCGCGCTGAACGGCAGCGCGCGCATCAGTCGCGAGCCAGGCCGGGTGATGCGGCGCATCGGTGCCGACACCGGCGCGGACGTGACCCGGCTCTCCGCCACCCGGAACCCGACGGCGAGGCCCTCCACTATCGAGGTCGCGGCGGCGAGGCCGGAGGCCGCCGCGGGCGTGACCACCCGGGAATGGGCCGGGGCGGTGAGGATGAGCGACCTGCCGGACGGCGCCGCCTGCGCGCGCAGAGCAGTGGGCGGCGGCACCAGATGCTTGCCGTGCAGCGTCTCGCCCACCTCCCTGGCGACCTGCGCGGCCCGGATCCTGGCGTTGGCCGCCAGGACCTCCCCGACCTGCGCCCACGCCGCCGCCATGAACTCCTCCTGACGTTTCCGGACGACCTGCGCGCCCAGGTTCGCCGCCACCCGGAACCGGGGGTCGAGGTTGAGCCGGTGCACCCAGTTGCGATCGTCCGCGATCGGGGTGCCGTCACGCTCGGTGAGCAGCCGGGAAGCCGGCGCGTGCCAGCGGCCGTACAAAGGTGGCGTGATGACGGGGTCGGGTCCGGTGGCTTCGGCGGCCAGAGCGTTGTGTGCCGAGACCGGGTCCTGCACCAGGTAGTCGTCGGCGAGGTTGATCAGTTTGGCCAGCGCCTGCTGGAAGGGGTGCGGATAGGTGAAGCCGAGCTCTCGCAGGTCGTCCCACTTGTCGTAGAGGTCCTCCGGCCGCTCGGGCACCCGCAGGGCGCCGCCCAGCTTCAGCACCCCGCCCAGCTCCGCCGGCACGGTGATGCCCGGCAGCCCGGCCCCGGGCGGCCGGTGCACGTCGAGGTCGCGGCGGCCGACGCTCTCGTCCAGCGGCTCCTTCGGCACGAGCAGCCGTACGAGGTACTCGAAGTCGCCGGCGCTGCCGGTGGAGAAGAACCACCGGTGGTAGTACGGCAGGTCGCCCGCCGCCTCCTGCCCCGGGTACGCCTGGCCCCACGCCGGGTGCAGAGCGCCGGGCGCACGCGCCGGATCCAGCCCGAGGCCGGCGAGCCGTCCCGTCTCGAACGCCGGCACCAGGAACGCGTGGTAGGCGGTGTTCGGTTCGAGGCGTCGCGGGCAGATCAGCCGGGAGCAGGCCCGGTCGGCGTTGACGCCGAGGACCCGCCGCAGTGCGGGCAGGACCCTGGCCATGTCGTCGGAGGCCACCGGCGTGTCGAGCGAGCCGTCCACGTGGACGTGCGCCCACGCCCCCAGCTGCGCGGGCGGCGGCAGCGCGGCCGGTTCGGTGACCGTGATGAACGGCAGTGGCCGGCCCGTCGCGGTGCCGTCCTTGAACTCGGCGCCGTCCACCGCCGCCGAGTCCTCCCCACCGGCGAGCACGATCAGCGCCAGCCAGGGCCGCAGCCGCTTGGTGGCGGCGTCGGGCGCGGCCGGGCTGTAGCGCCAGGGGAAGTCCTCGTCGTAGAACTCGATGTGCGCGAGGTAGTTGGGCTCGACGTTGGTGATCCACGACCGCGGCTCGGTACGGGAGACCGCCCGCGGATCCACGCCGACGACGTCCCCGGGACCGTAGATCTGCACGGTCCGCGACACGTCGCGGCTGATCGGGGCCGCCGAGCCGATCGCCTCGCCGCTCACCCGCAGCGTGACCGGGATGGTGGCGCGTGACGTGTCGACCGGGTCGGTGGTGATCCTGGTGGCGATGCCGGACCTGAGCCAGGGCAGAAAGGTGTAGGCGTTGTCGGTCATGGGGCGCCTTCGAGGTCGAAGATCTCCGCGCTCGCGGTCAGCTCCTGCGTACCGGGCTGCGCGGCGGCGATCCCGGACCGGACGACTCCGCCGGCCACCAGCACGAGCGTGCCGGACAGCGGTGCCGCCGCGAACGCCCACCGGCCCGTCGCCAGCCCGCCCGCCGGCGACCAGCTGCGGGTGGCGGCGTCGTAGACGGCGGCGCTGGCGAAGCCGACGTCGTTCTGGGCGTTGTCGCCGCCGCCGACCACCAGCACCTTGCCCGAGCCGAGCGGGACCGCGCGGTGCAGCGCGCGCCCGCCCGGCAGGTCCTGCACGGGGGTCCATGTCCCGGTGTCCTGGACGTACAGCTCGGCGCCCGCCCGGCTGAACGGGTCGAACGTGCCGTCGCCCGGCCCGCCCGGCGCGCGCCCGCCGGTGACCAGCGCGCTCGCGCCGCCGGACAGCGCCGTGGCCTGGTGCCAGGCGCGGGGCGCGAGCAGCGCGCCGGTCGGCGTCCAGGTCTCGTCGGCCGGGTTGTAGAGCTCGCAGTAGGACAGGGCGGCGTCCTCGTCGCGGGCGATCGGCACGGTGCCCCCGGCGATCAGGACCCGGCCGTTCGCGAGGACCACCGCCGGGTGCCCGCTGCGGGCGTCGGTCATGTCGGTGGTCTCGGTCCAGGTTCCCTCGTCCGGGTCGTACAGCTCGGCCGTGCGCAGCGCCCTCACCGACTGCCCAGAACGGAGCGTCGTGCCGCCGGCGACCAGGACCTTGCCGTCGACCAGGACGGCGCTGTGGCCCCATCGGGCGCCCTTCATCGCTCCGGTGCTGGTCCACTCCCCGGACTCCGGGTCGTAGATCTCCGCTGCGGCCAGGCCGGGCGCGGGGAACTGCGCCGACCCGCTGATGCCTCCGGCGACCAGCACCTTGCCGTCGGGCAGCTGGGTCGTGGTGTGCAGCCGCCGGGGTGTGCGCAGGGATCCGGTGGCCGACCAGGTGCCGTCCTCGGGGTCGTAGAGCGCGGCCTGCCCGAGGGCGGCGGACGCGCCGTCCGCGCCGCCCGCAACGAGGACCTTGCCGGTGCCGAGCACGATCGCGCCGTCGTGCTGGCCGTACCATGCGGCGGCGGCCGGCAGCGCGCCGGTGTCGCGCCATTTCCCGGTGGCCGCCAAGATTGTGCTGGTCATGGCTGGCAGACCCTTCGTCGTCGGTGCGTTCATGGGGTGAAGATCTCGGCCGTGGGCGTCAGGACGTCCTGGCCTTCCGGTGCCGCCGCGCCCGCCCGTACGCGGCCGCCCGCGGCGAGGACGCGCCCGTCGGTGAGGAGCAGCGCGGCGAAGTCCCAGCGGCCTGCGGCCAGGGCGCCGGTGCCCGTCCAGGTGTCGGTGGCGGGGTCGTAGGTGGCGGCGTTGCGGAAACCGGCGGCGAAGCGCGGGCCGCTCGTGCCGCCGAGGACCAGCACCTTGCCGGTCGGCAGCAGGACCGCGCGGTGGCGGCTGCGCCCGCCCGGCATGGGCGCGACCGGTGTCCACCTGTCGGTGGCGGGGTTGTAGAGCTCCGCGCTGTCCAGGCTGCCCGCCCTGTACGTGGTCCCGTGCCGTCCTGCGAGGCTGTCGCCGCCGGTGACGAGGACCGTGCCGTTCGGCAGCAGGGTCGCCTGGTGGCCGGCGCGCGGGGTGGCGAGGCTGCCGGCCGGTGTCCAGGTGCCGGTGGCCGGGGCGTAGATCTCGCAGTAGGCGAGCGCGGCGCGGCCGGAGCCGGTGAGCAGCGCGCCGCCGATGACGAGGATCCGGCCGTCGCGCAGCCGGACGGCCTGATGCCCGGTACGGGCGTCGGTCATCGGCGCGGTGTCCTGCCAGGTGCCCGTGGCGGGGTCGAACAGGTGGGCGGAGTCCAGGACGGCAGGTTCGCCGTCACGGCGTCCCGTGCCTCCGGTGACCAGGACCTTCTGTGCGGCCAGCAGGGTGGCGGTGTGCCCGTGGCGGGCGATCGGCGTGAACGTCCCCGCCGGGACGGTCGTCCAGCGTTCGGCGATCGGGTCGTACACCTCGGCGGCGGCCAGGGCGGAGCCGTCCTCTGCCGTTCCGCCGAAGGCCAGCACTCGCCCGTCGGAGAGCCGGGTCAGGGAGTGCAGGTGGCGGGCGGTCGTGAGTAGGCCGGTCGGCGTCCACGTACCGGCGACGGGATCGAAGACCGTACTGGTGGTGAGCGGTGTTCCTGTCGCGTCCGCGCCGCCCGCGAGCAGCACGCGGCCGCCGGACAGCAGGACCTCGGTGTCCGTGGCGGCGGCGGCCGGCAGCGCCGCGCCGTCGCTCCAGCCGCCGGGGACGGGCGCGGTGCCCGCGGCCTCCGACGAAGGGATCACGTGCAGGGCGCCGGCCAGGCTCGGTTCGGCCTCCACCCACGCGGCGAGTGCCTCGGCCGCCGTGGTCCGGCTGCGGAAGCTCGACGCGCCGGCGGCGATCGGCGGGAACGCCTGCTGGTTGTTGCGTTTGTGGGCGACGACGTAGCGCTGCCCGGTCACCTGGAGGGTGTCCTCCGTGGCGAAAGGCTGGCGGAGTGCCGCCTCGTGCCGGGACAGCGGGGAGCGGCTGGTGCTGGCGCCGTCGAGCAGCGGCCGGAACACCGCGGGGCTGACGCTGTAGAGCCGCTTCGTGCGGGTTGGCGCGGTGTCCGGCAGCGGCGCCGTACGCGCGGCCCGCAGCTCGGTCGCGCCGCGAGCCTTGCTGTCGATCACCATGAGCTCGTAGCGGGCGCTGCGGCGCACCGCGCGCGCCGAGGCGAGCGTCCCTTGCAGGGCGGTGAGTTCGAGGCCGGCGTCCTGGTCCTCGTACGGGGCCATGGTCAGCTTGGCGGCGTCGTCCACGTCCTGGAACTGCGCCATGGCGAACTTGTCGTCCTGGACCGACACCTGCACCAGGCCGCTGTCGGGCGCCGGCGCGATGCCGAACCGCTTGCCGTCGCGCGGCCGCTGCGCGCCGACCCGGTCGATGCGCACGTTGAGCGGGATCAGCCGCTGGTGGACGAAGAGCGTGCCGAGCGGGTGCAGCACGAGCTGATCGGTCTCCGGCAGCGTGCGCAGGTTGACCAGCGCCTGGGTGGCGCCGTTCGGCAGCCTGGTCGCCCAGCCCTCCACCTTGCCGATCTCGTCGCAGAGCAGCGGCAGGACGTCGATCGGCGGCAGCGTCGGATTGTCGCTCTCGCCCCAGGTCAGCTCGAAGTCCGCGGAGATCTCGAAGAACAGCAGCGAGATCGACCCGCGCCCGCGCGCCCGCCACGGGGCCGGGCCCTCCAGCTGGAACCTGAGGTGGATGCTGAACAAGCCGACGCCGAAGGCCTTGAGCGACACGTGCGCCGCGATGTCGATGACGAACGCGAAGGGCGAGAACCGGAACAGCGCGTCGAAGCTGAGGTGGCCCTGCAGGCCGAAGTCCTCGAAGCCCAGCACCAGCTCGGCGCTCGCACCGAACTGCACGGTGTTGCTGGTGACGGCGAAGTAGCCGGACACGCGGATGCGGGCGAACGGCTGGTTGATGATGTCGACCGAGATGCGCGGCGGCACCGGGAACGGCAGCGGCGGCGGTTTGAACGAGGGATGGAAGCCGCCCACCGACAGCACGAGGTCGCCCTCGCCCCAGCCGACGAGCAGGCCCATGCCGCCCTCGATCGTCATGAACAGGATGCGCGACTCGAACAGCTGGGCGTAGAACCACAGCCGCTGCTTGTCGAACTCCAGCGCGCCGATGAAGGCGACCTGCAGCACCAGCAGCGGCAGCTCCTTGGCGGGCAGGACGCAGCGCAGGACGCCGATGATCGCGATGTTGCCCGGGATCTCGACGATGACGCCGACCGAGACACTGATCAGGGTCGGGGTGCCCCAGCCGAGCTTCACCATGGGGCCGACCAGGAAGGTGTCCTGCTCGGGCGGGAAGAAGGCCCGCAGGTCGCTGAGGATGCGCGGCGCGTTGGCGACCACGTCCTTGGGGAACATGACCGACTCGACGCCGCCGGTGCGCACCCCTTCGGCCAGCGCCCCGAGGTTCATGCCGCGGTTGAGTCCGAGCAGGCCGCCGACGGCGAGCAGGGTGAACCCGTACCCCAGTTGCAGGCCGATCCCGCCGAACTCGGCCGTCAGGATGATCAGCAGTGAGAAGCCCTGCGTGCCGTCCGGCATGCGGGTGGAGATCAGCCCGATCGCCTTCACGTCGATGAACCCGGCCAGCCGGAAGGCCAGGGCGCCCGCGTACTCGCCGCGGTCGGGGTCGAAGAAGAGGAACCCGCCGCCGCTGACGATGCCGAGGTCCATGGACAGCCCGACACCCGTCGGCGGTTTCGGGCGGGGCCGCACGTCGACCGGCCCGAGGCTGCCCTTGCCGTCAGGCGTCAAGGCGAACGGGATCTCGATGCCCAGCCCCTGGACGGCGCCCGTGATCGGCCCGAGAGCGGCCTTCAGATCCGTGGTGAGGCCGAGGGTGAACGCGCCGTCCTCGATGCCCACCCGCAGCGTGAGCGCCGACAGGTCGACGGGGCCGAGGGCGGCGTGGGAGGCGAGCCGCACCTCCAGGCCGCCGCTGCCGTCGAAGCGCAGGCCGTCGGCCAGGCCGAAGCGGGCGCCCAGCTCGAAGCCGCTCTCGATCCGTACGTCACTGAGCAGCTTCGCGATGAACCCGTCACCGCCGCCCAGGGTGATGAGGACCTTGCCGCGTTGCAGCAGCGCCCCCAGCTGCACCTCCAGCCGCCCGTCCGGCTCGGCGCGCAGCCGCAGCGTCACGTCCACCTGCTCCACCGAGATGCGGCTGCCGCCGGGTAGCGACAGCAGGACCACCGGGTCGGCGGGGTCGCGGCGGTAGCTGTGGGTCACCTCGGCCGTTCCCGCGACGGTGGTGCCGGGCGGCGGCTCGACCTTGGCTCCGCCGGGCTGGAACACCAGTGCCGTGTCCACCGGGATGTCGGCGTCCAGGCGCAGCGTGAAGGTCCATGCCTCGCCCCTGCGCTCGACCGATCCCGTGCTCAGCCCTTGCGGCAGCTCCAGCGCGATGCCCGGCGGGTCGAGGTCGGCGCGCGGGACGAACGAGGCGAAGATCAGGTCCAGAGTGGGCGGGGTGGCGCTCTGGTCGAAGAGCGACGGCAGTCCCGCGTACGCGGCGATCCGGTCGAGCACGGCGAGGAGCTTGGTGCCGTCGAAGCCCGGCGCGTTCCAGTCGTACAGGGCGGCCAGTTGGGCGTTCGGGTCGCGCAGCCAGCCGCCGATGCGGTCGAAGTGGAAGTCGTTCTCGGTGTGGAACGGCTTCTGCGGGTCGAACAGGCCGACGTTGCGGTCCGTACGCACCAGGACGCCCAGGAACTCCAGCAGCTCGTTGACGCCCTGCTGCCGGCCCAGGTAGTCGGCGAGCAGCAGGTTGAACACCCGCTGCGGGAACGTCGCCAGGATCGGCTCCGCGCCGGGCAGGTTCAGGCCCGCCAGCGCGGTCTTCAGGCCGTCGAAGCCGGAGATGACCGCGCTGACCTGGCCGCCGGCGCGCGCGATCCGGCGCAGGACCTCGTCCCACTGCTCGGCCTCTGCCGCTTCCTCGATCTCGCGCAGCAACTCGAGGAGGAAGCCGACGGATCCGGTGGTGGCGTTGAGCGCCGGCGCGATGGTGGTGGCCTGCGCGTCCGTCAGCGGCAGCCCGACGCCGGCGAAGAACTCGCGCGCCCCGGCCGGGGAGAGGCCGGTCAGCGGGGACAGCAGCGTGGACAGCTGGCCGAGCAGCCCGTCGAGGCTGCCCCGCTCACCGGTCACGACCGCGCTCGCGGGCGGGCGAGCGCGGCGGGGACGTCCTGCATCGTCTCGACCGGCAGCAGCGCGTCGATGAGTTTCTGCCCGTAGCGTTCGAGGTCGCGGCGGAGCGCGGGCCCGGCGTGCTGGAGCAGCAGGGAGAGCATGGTGCCGGCCAGCCGGGCGCGGCTCACGCCGTTGATCACCGTCGGGATCGGGTGCCCGGGAGTGCGGACGCCGCGCACGCAGTGATGGTAGAAGGCCGCCCCCTGCAGGGCCTGCCAGGCGGCGGCGATGTGGCGTTCCGACCTGAGCAACTCCCGCACCTCCCTCCGGTGCTGTCCGATCTTGCCCAGCAGCAGCCGCCCGAGCAGGCTGGTACGCAGCTGGTCACGCAGCTCCGCCACCCCGCGCCGCCGGGCCAGCTCGGCCGCGGACGGAGGCCGGCCCACGACGAGGTGCACCGCGGCGCCGGCACTGGGAGCGGCGCCCGACCAGCCGTCCTCGACGGCGGGGATCTCCACCTGGAGCCGCTCCAGGACCTTGCCGATGGGCGTTGCGACGCCGAGATTGCCGACGTTCGCGAACTCGGGCGCGGACCGGTCGAGCTTGAAGAACTTGTCGATCGGGCTCGCTCGGATGATGATCGCTATGACGCGGTTCTCGTGATTGATCACCACGCTGCCCGAGTCGCCGCCTTCGAAGGTCAGCTCCTCACCGTTGCGGTAGCTGTCCTCCAGCGACTGCCCGGGGATCGGGCTGGGCCTCGGCAGGATCATGAACTGATTGACGTTGGTCATGGACCCGGCCTTATGGTCACTGGGATCGGACATCCCCACCCGCATGATGATGCGGTCGGGATCGGAGACGTCGGGCTCGGTGAGCGTGTTGCTCAGCATGGTGCCGTACTTCAGCCGCCCGTTGACGGCGTTGTAGACCCGCACATACTGCTCGTGGCTCGGCAACGTTCCCAGGACCGGGCCCTTGCCGATGCCGAGACCGTCGGTGACCGCCCCCTTGATCGGGATCGTGGTCACCGTGCCACCGAGGTCGACCTGCCAGACGTTGCGGAACATGACACCGGGGTCGAGCCGGGCCATCGCGCAGTCGGTCTCGCTGGCGTGGCCGTTCACCACCGTTCCCAGCACCCGGACCTTGGCCGGGATCCAGTTGAAGCCGCCCGTCCACTGCCCTTCGCGGTAGCCGCCCACCCACTCGCCGCCCTCGATGGGCTGGGCCTTCTGGTTCGGGTCGTAGACGGGACGGCCGATCCGTACGCCGCCCGAGCAGCAGGAGCTGTAGTCGGGGGAGTGGACGGCCATGTCGCCGATGACCTTGAACCCGGGGAACAGGACGTGGGAACAGCTCAGCAGAACGGGATGGCCGCTGCTGTCGCGGGCGAAACAGCCCAGCGAACCGGGCCCTTTGCCGTGATTGGTCTCGATGCTCGCGCCGGCCGAGACGAACGGCGGAGCGGCCGCCGCCATCGGGAGTGGCGCCCCGAGATTCTCCACCGTGCTCATGGCGACTCCTCCCGGCCCGCTCCCACGGGTTCGGCCGATCCGACCGGTGTCACACCGAGGCGGTCCAGCACCGGTGCGATGGGGCAGGCGACGCCGTCGCCGCCCGCGGTGGCTCCCCAGAGCAGCCCGACGAGGCGGCGCCGCTCGTCCAGCAGCGCCGCGCCCGAGTCGCCCGACGTCGAGAAGGCCCGCCCTGGATCGCGCGGCCCGACCAGCAGCTGCCCCGGCGCGCGGAACTCGCGGCCGTCGATGAACGGCCGGTCGAAGTAGGCGACGTCGAGGAGGACGCCGTCGGTGCGGCCGGTGCCCGGCCCGTGCTTGCACACCAGCGCCTTCGGCTCGGGGCGGGCGACCTCCACCGGCCACGGACCGGCGAGCGCGAGCCGCAGCCAGCCGGGCAGGTGCCGCACGTCGTCGAGCCTGACGAGCGCGGCGTCGACGAAGTACTCCTCGCCGTCATGCTTGACGGTGCCGAGGTGGCCGAGCCCGGCCTGCCCCAGCCGGACGGGCTCGTCGCCGTCGGACGGCAGCGCCCAGACGACGTCCCCGGCCTGAGCACCGGATCCGTGGAGCACGTGGTGGCCGGTCAGCAGGTGCGGGGCGCCTCCTGCGTCGCGTACGAGGACGGAGGCGACGCCCGGCACACCGCGGGCGTTGACGATCCGCACCGCCGGCGGCCCCATGAGACCTGGCAGGCTCAGCGTCCCGTCGGGCGAGGTCGCCCGTCGCACCAGGTCCAGGATGTACTCGCCGTGGGCGGCGAGGTCGGCGCGCAGCCCCTCGCTGCCCTCCCTCATCAGCACGTCGCGCATCGCGGTCAGCGTGTCCACCGGGCTCACCCCGTCGATCTCCGCCGGGAGCGGCCGGTCCGGCCGCTCGGCGCCGCGCAGGACGGCGTTGACGTACGCCGGCCCTTTGCGGCGGTGCCAGGTGACCATGACGCGCCGGTTGTGATGCACCAGCTCACGGACCTCGGTCACGTGCCGGCGGATCACCTTGCCCAGCCGTTCGCCCAGCTCGCTGCGTTCCAGGGAGGTCCATGCGGCGTGGACCGCCGACCAGTCCAGCGGGCGCCCGCCGCGCCTGATGGCCATTCCGGGGACGGCGACCGCGTTGCCGGCCGTGGTCACGCCGGGGGGAGCCAGCTCGACGTTCAGGTGCTGGAACGCGGCCCCGACGAAGATGCCTTGGGAGCGTCCGGTGAGGATCTCGACGGGGGCGCTCAGCCCCGTGACGAGAATGGTCTGTTTGAGGCCCTGGGCGAGGATGCCCACCACCTTGCGGTCGTCGTCGACGATGGGGGTGCCGGAGTCTCCGGGCTCCGAGAAGTGCTTGCCTCTGACGATCAGCGTCGGCACGGCGGCGGTGCCGCCGACCGTAACGGTCAGACCGGACTGGTCGAAGTGCGCCTTGATCTTCTGCGGGGTGCTCGTCGGGTCCGCGGTGAGATACCGCTCCATGTCCAGCCGGTACTCGGTGACCGGCTCCTGGCCGGGAGGAGGCACGACCTCGACCTCGAACACCCACGCCTGTCCCTCGCCGCCGGCCTCTTTGATCGGCACCCGTTTCAGCGCGACGATCTTGCCGCGGGAGAACTGGGTCTTCGCGCCGTACTTCTGCACCGGGATGTGGCGTTCGACGGGCAGCGACAGCGCGCCGTCGGGCGACGGTTCGGACGCCGAGAGCGTCCATTCCGCGATGAGGTCACGAACCCCCGCGATCATGCCGATCTTCGGCAGCTCGTTGGACGCGTCCGTCTTGGCGGCGAGCTCGACGAGCGCGGCGTCCACCGCGAAATCGACCTGGCCGATCCTGACCTTGGCCTGGATGGACTTGTCCATCAGCTGATCAAGGGTCTCCCGTACCACGGTGCCGATCGGATTGTTGCACTCGATCTCGCAGCACTTGCTCAGCTCCGGTGAGTACACCACCTTGGTGTCCTCGGCCGCGTCCGCGGACGGCGCCAGGCCGAGGACGTGCGCGCACGTCAGCATGTAGCGGCCCGGCACGCCCGGCTTCCTGACGATCAGTCCGGCTGTGCCCTGGTCGAAATGGCCGAGCTTGCCGCGTGTCACTCCCTTTCCCGCATGCACGCTGGGCGTGCTGGAGTGCGGGACGGCGCGCGGTTCGAGAAGCTCGTGGAGGGAAAGTCGCCCTTCACCACCGACGGGATCGTCACTCATCTCGTCTGCCCGCGAGAACGGGCTGAAGTGGTGCCCTTCATGGGAGATGCCACGCGCATCACCTCATTCGGTCGGGATGGCTGCGCATCTCGGCTCGCAGGTTACGAGTTCATTGGACCCGCGAAATGAGGCGGCGGCAAGTATTTCGAAGAAATGAGTTGACCCACTTAAAAGTCGGCAGATATGTAAGAAAAGATCTTCGTCTAAAATGCTCGGGCATTCAAGGTGACATTTCGGGATTTGTCCGGTTGTGGTATTTGTGCCGCGTACGGGAATGGCGCCGCCCAGCGGCGATCCACCTGGATCAGGTCTTCACGTCAACGAGCCCCCGTGCTGCAGGCCGGAGCCCCCGTGATCGCCGTCGACGACGCAGAAGTCGTTGCCCTCCGGATCCCGCATCCAGGCATGGGACTCGAACCGCTCCTTGACGGTCGCGCCCAGGCCGGCCAGGCGGTCGATCTCCGCCAGCCAGTCCGCGGACACGATGTCGAAATGCACGGGCGTCTTCGACCGCGGCTCGAGCTGGACCTTCTGAAAGCAGATCTCGAGGTGGGGTCCGTCGAGGATGACGCTCGGATCGGTCTCCGGCGTGTAGCCGAGCGAGGCGAGGCGGTCGATCTCCGCCTCGTCGTAGGGCCGGATGTCGAACTCGTCCAGCGCGGCTGCCCAGAACCGGGCCAGCGCGGACGGAGTCTCGCAATCGACGACGACCTGCTGAAGACGTGCCATACCGGGCTCCTATCGTGTGGGCGGTCTCTGAACCGTCAAGGGATCAGTCTTGCTCAGCCCGCGCCGAGTGCAGGGCTGGATCGTGGTGGTTCGTCGGTCTTCCGGCCTGACGACGGCCAGAGCCGGGCGCACCTGCGTCCTTTCTCCAGGGCCCGAGGTGCGTGAGTGGTGTGGGGCTTGCGACAGTATGGCGGGATGGACTCTGAGAAACTTCGCGAATCGATCGGCAAGGCCTGGACGACGGACGTGCTGCCCAGTCTCTCCGGGCTGGTCGAGATCCCCGCCGTGTCACCCGCCTACGACGCCGCCTGGCAGGAGAACGGGCAGCTGCGTGCCGCCGTCGAGCACGTACGGGATTGGGTGGCGGCGCGGGGCCTGCCCGGCGCGCGCTGCGAGGTCGTGCAGCTGGACGGACGCGCCCCGCTGCTGCTCGTGGACGTGCCCGCGACGCCGGGCGCGACGGCGGCCGGGACCGTGCTGCTGTACGGGCACCTCGACAAGCAGCCGCCGCTCGGTGACTGGTCGGAGGGCTTGGGTCCGTGGCAGGCGGTGATCCGCGACGACCGGCTCTACGGCCGGGGTGCCGCCGACGACGGCTACTCGGGCTATGCGGCCACGACCGCGCTGGAGGCCGTGCACGAGGCGGGCGGCGAGCACGCCAGGGCCGTCATGGTGCTGGAGACGGGGGAGGAGTCCGGCAGCCCGGACCTGCCCGCTTACCTGGAGCATCTGGCCGACCGGCTCGGCGAGGTGTCGCTGGTGGTCTGCCTGGACGGCGGCGGCGGTGACTATGAGCGGTTGTGGCTGACGTCCAGCCTGCGCGGCGCGGTGCAGGCGACCGTGACGGTGCGCGTCCTGGAGGCGAGCGTGCACTCCGGGCTCGGGAGCGGCATCGTGCCGAGCTCGTTCCGCGTCATGCGCCTGCTGCTCGACCGGCTGGAGGACCCGGAGACCGGCGAGGTCAAGGTGCCCGAGATGGTGGTGCCCATCCCGGAGGAGCGGCGCGCGGAGGCGGCGGAGCTCGTCGCCCGGCATCCGGACGTCGCCGTGCCCCGGCTTCCGGTGCTGCCTGGCATGCGTCGCGTCTCCGACGACGAGGTCGAGCTCGTCCTGAACAACACCTGGCGGCCGACGCTGTCCATCACCGGCGCCGCCGGCCTGCCCGACCCGGCGGTGGCGGGCGCCGTGCTGCGCGACCGGACGTCCCTGCGGCTGAGCTTCCGCCTGCCGCCTTCGGCCGACGCCGAGGCGGCGCGGGCCGCGCTGGAGCGGATCCTCACGACCGACGTGCCGTACGGGGCGCAGGTCGAGGTCGGCGAGTACATGGTGATGAACGGCTGGCACGCCCCTGAGACGACCCCCTGGCTGGCGTCGGCGTTGCGGCAGGTCGGCGATGGCGTGTTCGGCAAGCCGTGCCAGAACCTGGGCATCGGCGGCGGGATCCCGTTCATGGAGATGCTCGGCCGGCGGTACCCGCGGGCGCAGTTCGTCGTCACGGGGGCACTGGGTGCGGACTCGAACGCGCACGTACCGGACGAATGGCTGAACATCCCGTTCGCCGTCCAGGTGACGGAAGCCGTCGCCCACCTTCTCGACGCCCACGCCCGCGCCGCCGACCCGGCCTGAACCCCTGTGACGAAGACCCCGGCCACCCGGGGCCTGGCGTGATCCGCGTCGATGTTCAGTACACGGTTGGCGGCGGCCATCCTGGTGACCGCGTCAGCCCCCCGGCGCCGACGCCGCTCGCACCGCACGCGAGAGGATCGTCAGTTCTGGGTGAAGGCGAGTGGTACGCCGCAGGCGTCCTCGGCGGTGACGTAGAAGCCGTCGGGGGTGGTGCGGGTGTCGATCATGTTGTGCTCGATGAGGTCGCGTGCGGCGGTCAGGTCGCGTACGGCGACGGTGTGGGCGGCCAGCAGGGGCAGGGCAGGCGCCGTGTGGCCAGGGAGGACGTCGCCGAGCGCGGACTGCGCAATGATCTCCACTCGGCCGTGTCGCAGCATGAGCACGTGTTTGGGGCCGTCGATCCACACGTCGGCGTCCAGGAGGCGGGCGTAGCGCTCCTCGTGCTCGTCGATTTCGTCGTCGGGCACGACCACCAGCACGCCGTGCAGGCCGACGGCGCCGTTGGGGTGGTCGAGGTAGCGGGGCTGATGGACGTACTGCGGGGTGTGGTGCTGGGTGGCCTGGAGCGCTCCTTCAGGGGTGTGTCCCGCGTCGATGCGGACGCTGTCGGCGCGTACCGTGCGGGCGCCCTCGGGGGTGGCGACCTCGCGTTCCAGCGCGCGGATGCCGGTGGAGGCCAGGCGGGCGGCGTGCAGCCGGTCGGCGGTGGTCTGGATGTCGCGTGAGCCGAGCGTCATCAGCAGGCCGCGGTAGGTCCGGCGCAACTGGTGAACGCCCCAGGGGTCAGGGGCGGCGGGGTCGACGATGCCGAGCAGTTCGATGAACGACTGCCCGAAGTAGGCGCACCGGTTGGCGGTGCAGGTGGGCACGAGCGGGCCGCCGGGTCGTTCGGCCAGGTGGTGAGGTGAGACGGGGCTGAGCGTGAAGCCGAGAGCCTCGAAGCGGGCGGCGGCCGCGGCGAGGTCGGTGGTGATGAGCACCGTGTGGTCGATGGAGTCGATGTCGGCGGTCATGTGGATCGTCCTCAAGAGTTCGGTGGGTCAGGCGGCCGCTGCGACGGCGGCGGCGATGAACAGCACTTGCAGGGCCGTACGGGTGGGCAGGGGCGTCACCGGCTTGCCTGCCAGGGTGAGACCGCGGCGGGCGGCCGAGACGTTGGCAGGGAACATGGCGAGCATGAGCAGGGCCAGCCCGATCGCGGCGTAGGGCGCGAGCGGCGGGTACAGCAGCCCGGCGGCGCCGGCCAGCTCCAGCACGCCGGTGAGCGTGACCATGAGCTCCTTGTGCGGGATCGCCGGCGGGATCATGGCGACGAAGTCGCGCCGCCATGAGGGCAGGAAGTGCGGCACGCCGGTGAAGACGAACATCAGGGCGAGCGCGCCGCGCAGGGCCGGCTGCCAGGCGTCCAGGATGTCGACACCGGCCAGGCCGATGAGACGCAGAACGACGAAGCCCCCGGTGAGGGCGATGAACGGAACCATCCCGTCCTCCAATCTTGTCGTTGGCAAGATTGGAGGAGGATGCGCAT
The DNA here is from genome assembly GCF_040676845.1 of Nonomuraea sp. NPDC049504. Taxonomy (NCBI): domain Bacteria; kingdom Bacillati; phylum Actinomycetota; class Actinomycetes; order Streptosporangiales; family Streptosporangiaceae; genus Nonomuraea; species Nonomuraea sp. NPDC049504. The sequence continues at coordinate 36,680 of NZ_JBFAPT010000034.1, read as the reverse complement.
CTTGTCAATGTCAAGATAAGGTGAGGTCGCCGCACCGGACCCGGAGGTGAGAGAGATCCATCAGTACCACCACGGCAACCTGAAACGCGTCATCATCGACGCCGCGCTGCAGGCCATCGGCGAGTCGGGCCCGGCGGGCTGGAGCCTGCGTGAGCTGGCCCGCCGCGCGGGCGTCTCCCACGCCGCGCCCGCCCACCACTTCGGCGACAAGCAAGGCCTGCTGACCGCCGTGGCCGTCGAGGGTTTCGCGCTGTTCGGCGACGCGCTCGAGCGCGCGGCCGATGACGTGTGGGAGGTCGGCGTCGCCTACGTCCGCTTCGCCATCGACCATCGGCCCTACTTCGAGGTGATGTTCCGGCCCGAGCTCTACCGCGCCGACGATCCGGCCGTCCAGGCCGCGCACGAACGCGCCGCGAACGTGCTCATCACCAGCGCCCGCGCCCTGTCGCCTGGTCCCGAGCACGACCGGATGACCACGATCGCCGCCTGGTCGCTGGCGCACGGCTTCACCAGCCTGTGGCTCAGCGGCGCGCTGCCCGAGAGCGCTTACGAAGACCCGGAGGCGCTGGCCCGCTCGATGATCCGCCTCGTCCTCGGCGCCCTGCGATGAGCGATCGGGCGCTCGGCCGGCGTGAGCACGGCGTGAGCACGGCGTGAGCACGGCGGTCGGCCAAGAGCGGGAGCCGGGTGCGGGAGTCAGGTGCGGGCAGCATTCCCCGGTGGAGGGCGGGCAGGAGTCCGGCTCGTGACAGGGAGGTCGTGCCCGCTCCTGAGGGGGCGACGACGATCGGCGAACCGCGCGTCCGTCAGGCCGGGTGGTCGAGGGCGTGGAGGGACTCGACCCGTACTTCAGCCGCTACCTGCCGCAGGTCGTCGTCACCTGCTGCGTGCCGGTGGCACTGGTCGGCTGGCTGTTCATGGTCAACCCGCCGGCCGCGGCGATCCTGGCCGTGGCCGTGGCCAGGGTCCTGGTCATCAGATACCTCCGAGGAAACTCCCGCCTTCAGGCGGGAGGAATCGGACCCCTGCGGAGCAGGACAGGGGCAGCCGGTTAGCCGTCAGGCGAACCGGCGTCAAAACGCCGTGCGGCACCGCAGGGTTCGGTAGTGTGTTCGGCGGTGGCGATGACCAAGCCACCGGACGAACGATCGGAAACATCCTCGCCGCCGGGCCGGCGGAGTGGTGAAACGCCTGTGGAGCTGGTGTAAGACCTCAACGAGAGGTCCTTTCTCGGGCGGGCGACCGGCGGTGAAGCAGGAAGCCTCACGGGCGACCGTGGGAATCCCCCTCGTTCACGAGGTGGAGGAGGTCAATCCCCGGTTCTGGGACGCGACCCTGCTGCGGAGGGGACGCGGCCGGTGGGCCGCGTTCGCCGCGCTCGCCTCCGACTACCTGGAGGCGACGCAGGGCATGGCGACGCTGCGCGCGTTCGGTGCCGACGGCACGCTGGGCGCGCGGCTGGCCGGGCGAGCTCACGGCCTCTACCTGACGACGATGCGCCAGCTCAGGATCTCGCTGGTGGAGACCGGGATCAGCACGTTCTTCGTCCAGGCGGGCGCCGCCGCGGCCATCCTCGCGGCCGCGACCGTGGGCAGCGCGTGGGAAGTGTTCGTGGTCCTGGTGATCGCCGTGGAGTGCTTCCGCCCGGTGAAGGGCCTCTCCGACGCCTGGCACGCCGGATATCTCGGAATCACGGCCGTCGACGGCATCGAGGCCCTGCTGGCGGCGTCCCCGGCCGTCGAGGACCGGGGCACGCGACGCGACTTCCCCGACGCGCCCGCCGTCACGTTCGAGCATGTCACCTTCACCTACCCGGGCGCCCCGCGGCCCGCCGTCCGCGACGTCTCCTTCACCGTCGAGCCGGGCCGCACCGTCGCCCTGACCGGCCCGTCCGGCGCGGGCAAGAGCACGCTCGCCGCCCTCCTGCACCGCCACCACGACCCCGACCAGGGGAGGATCACCATCGGCGGGATCGACGTGCGCGACCTCACGCTCGACGCGCTGCGCGGCGATGTCGCCGTGGTGGCGCAGGACACCTACCTCTTCCACGGCACGGTGGCCGAGAACCTGCGCCTGGCCCGGCCGGACGCCACCGACGAGGACCTGATGGCCGCCGCCCGGCTGGCCGCCGCCCACGACTTCATCGCCGAGCTGCCCGGCGGGTACGACACGCCCCTGGGAGAGCGCGGGGCGACGCTGTCGGGCGGGCAGCGCCAGCGGCTGGCCATCGCGCGGGCACTGCTGGCTGACGCCCCCGTCCTGGTGCTCAACGAGGCCACCTCGCACGTGGACGCGCGCACCGAGCAGGCCCTGTCCGAGGTGCGGCGCGGACGTACCTGCCTGATGATCGCCCACCGGCCCGACACCATCCGCCAGGCCGACCACGTGGTGACCCTGGAGAACGGCACCCCTCTGGAGACCGTGGCATGAACCCGTCCATCCGCTGGGTCGCGGGCGCCGTCGGCGCGCACCGCCGCGCCTTCATCTCCACCCTCGTCTCCAACCTGCTCGGGCAACTCGCCGCGCTCGGCGCGACCGTGACCGGCGCCTGGCTCGTCGGCCGCGCCATCAGCGGGCAGAGCGCCCCGCTCGACCTGGCCGGCGCCGTGCTCGGCGGGCTGGTCGCCGTCGCCACCCTGGCCGCCTGGTGGGAGACCTACGTCGCGCACGACCTGGCCTACCTGGTGCTGGCCAGGCTCAGAGGCCAGGTGTACGACGCGATCGCCAGGATCGCCCCGGCCCGCCTGCTCGGCCGCCGCAGCGGCGACCTGTCGGCGGTCGCGCTGTCGGACATCGAGACCCTGGAGTGGCTGTTCGCCCACACGCTGGCGCAGCTCATCACGGCCGGCACTGTGCTCGTCGCGGGCAGCGTGGCCGCGGCGACGATCGATCCGCTGCTGCTGACGGTGTCGCTGCCGCTGGCCGCATTCGTGGTGGCCGTGCCGCTGTGGTTCCGTAACACTTCGCGCAGGCAGGGCGACGAACTGAGGGCCGCCACCGCTGAGCTGACCTCCGACGTCATCGACACCGTCCAGGGCATGCCCGAGCTCACCGCCTTCAGGGCGCTCGAACGCCGCAGAGACCTGCTGGCGCGCAGGACCCGCCGGCTGGCCCGCGCCCAGGCGGCCGACGCGGCGCGCGGCGGGCTGGAGGCCGCCCTCACCGACCTGCTCCTCGCCGTCGCGGCGGCCGGGACGCTGCTCCTGGTCGCGACAGTGATCCCGAACCCGGCCGCCGCGCCGGTGGCCATGGTGCTGGCCGCCGGCGCGCTCGGCCCCGCGGCGCAGGTGGCGCTGCTGCTCAAGGAGTACGGCGCGTTGCGCGCGGTGGCCGGCCGCGTGCACACCCTGGTCACCGCGCCCGCCAACGTGCCGCCGCCGCGCGAGCCCCTCCAGGTGGCAGAACGGCCGGACGTGGTCTTCGAGGACGTGCGCTTCCGGTACACACCCGATGGGCCCGACGTGCTGCGCGGCGTGTCCTTCCGCATCCCGTACGGCCAGACGGTCGCCCTGGTCGGGGCGTCGGGGGCGGGCAAGTCCACCTGCGTGTCGCTCCTGCTGCGCTACTGGGACCCGGACGGCGGGCGCATCCTGGTCGGCGGCGTGCCGCTGCCGCGGATCGCCGATCTGCACCGGCACGTCACGGTCGTGCCGCAGGACGTGCGCCTGTTCGCCGGCACGATCGAGGAGAACGTGCGGCTCGGTGCCCCCGGCGCCGACGCGGCGGCCGCCCTGCGCACCGCCCAGCTCACCCTCGATCCGGAGCTGCCGGTCGGCGAGCGGGGCGCCACCCTGTCCGGCGGCCAGCGCGCCAGGGTGGCCGTCGCCCGGGCGCTCGCCACGAGCGCGCCGGTGCTCGTCCTGGACGAGGCGGTGGCCAACCTCGACCCCGACAACGAGGCCCGCCTCACCGAGGCGCTCCGGCAAGCCGCCGCGGGACATGCCACGCTCGTCATCGCCCACCGCCTGTCCACCATCCGCCAGGCCGACCACATCGTGCTGCTGGAAGAGGGACGCGTCGCCGCCGAAGGCTCCTACGACGAGCTCGGCGAGCGGCTGTCCCACCTGTTCGCCCACCGCCCGTGAGGCAGCCGGTGATCACGCCGGCCGACGGCATGGTTCACGCACGGGCCGATCACACCGCTGACCGACACCGCCTTGCTCGACGGCGGGTTCCGCCAGGCCGGTGAGCATGCCGCGGAAGCCGCTGGGTCGCCCAGGTCCGCACCGCCGGATGCGTCAGGTGGGGGGCGAGCAGGAAGCGCCCCGCCATCAGCAGGGCCACCAGCAGGGCCACCAGCAGGGCCACCAGGACCATGAACGCCCACGGAACCCGGCCGAGCCCCCTCGCGCCCGGGACTCCGGCGGCCGGCCACCGTCCGGGAGCGGCCGGTCCGCCGTACTCGGCCGCGCCATCACCCTCCCGCCCGCACTCAGGTACGCGGCAGCAGACCAGCGCGGCTGTCTCACCGCTTACGCCCGATAGTGGCGGAAGCCCGGCGTGGTGATACGGTCTGCCGGAAATGATTCTCATTTTCGGGAGTGTCCTTGAGATCGTTGCGCGAGTCAGGTTCCTCGGACTCCGGCGTGGCATCGTCGCCGGCGGTCCCGGGAGCTGAAGATCCACCCACCGGTAGAGCGGGGCCGGCCATGCCGCTGATCGTCGTTCCGCTGGCCGGTGTCCTCGCGGTGTCGATGCTGCTGGCGATAGGTCTCGGCGCCGCGGCCGTGCCGCCGGGGGAGACGCTGCGCTACCTGTGGGCGGCGGTGACCGGCGGCTCGATCACGGCCGAGGAGGTCACCGCGTACCAGATCATCTGGCAGGTACGGACCCCGCGCGTGCTGCTGGCGGTGCTGGTGGGCGCCGGACTCAGCGTGGTCGGCGTGGCCATCCAGGCGATGGTGCGCAACGCACTGGCCGACCCGTTCGTGCTCGGCGTGTCGTCCGGGGCGTCGGCCGGAGCGGTTCTGGTCAGCGCCAGCGGCGCGCTCACCGCCCTGGGGATCTACGCGGTGTCGGCCGGCGCGTTCCTCGGCGCGCTGCTCGTCTCCGCCCTGGTCTACCTGGCCTCGCGCGGCACCGGTGGGCTGTCGCCGTTGCGGCTGGTGCTCACCGGGGTGGCGATGGCGTTCGGCTTCCAGGCCGTGATGAGCCTGATCGTGTACTTCGTCCCGGATGGCGAGTCGACCAGCACGGTGCTGTTCTGGTCGATGGGCGGCTTCGGCGCGGCGACCTGGGGAGCGCTCCCGGTCGTGGCGGTCGTCACCGTGGTCACGGTCGTGGTGCTGCGCCGCTCCGGGCGGAGCCTGGACGTGCTCGCCCTGGGCGACGAGACCTCCGTGAGCCTGGGCGTGGACACCGTCAGGCTCCGCAAGGGCCTGTTCGTGCTGACCTCGCTGGCCACGGGCGCGATGGTCGCGGTCAGCGGCGCGATCGGCTTCGTCGGGCTGGTCATGCCGCACCTGGTGCGGCTGTGGGTCGGCGCGGCACACGTACGCGTGCTCACCATCGCGCCGCTGGTCGGGGCGATCTTCATGGTCTGGGCCGACCTGGTGGCCAGGACCCTGGTGGCGCCACGCGAGCTGCCATTGGGCGTGATCACCGCGCTGGTCGGCGTGCCGGTCTTCGTCGTCCTGCTGCGCCGCCGAGGCTACCTGTTCGGAGGCCGCTGATGACCCGCCTGCTGCTGGACGATCTCTCGGTGTCCATCGACGGCGTCCCCATCGTCAAGGAGCTGGCGCTCGCCGTCGGCGACGGGGAGGTGGTGGGGCTGGTCGGGCCCAACGGCTCGGGCAAGACGACGGCGCTGCGCTGCGTGTACCGCGCGCTGCGGCCCAGCGGCGGCGCGGTCCTGATCGACGGCAGGGACCTGTCGCAGCTGCCGCTGCGCGACAGCGCCCGGGTCATCGCCGCCCTCACCCAGGAGGGGCGGGCGGACCTGGACTTCACGGTCGAGGAGGTCGTCGCCCTCGGCCGTGCCCCTCACCTGCGCGGCAACCAGGCGCTCAGCGCCCGCGAACGTGAGCTGTGCCGCCAGGCGATGGCGCGGATGGAGGTGCTGCACCTGGCCGGCCGTGGCGTGCTGTCGTTGTCCGGCGGGGAACGCCAGCGCGTCCTGGTCGCCCGGGCGCTCGTCCAGGAACCCCGGCTGATCGTGCTCGACGAGCCGACCAACCATCTCGACCTGCACCACCAGATCCGGCTGCTGTCGATGCTCAGGGGCGCCGCGCTGAGCGTGCTGGTCACCCTGCACGACCTCAACCTGGCCGCCTCCGCCTGCGACCGGCTCGCCGTGCTCTCCCACGGCGTCCTCGTCGCGTGCGGCCCGCCCGCCGAGGTGCTCACCGAGGAGCTCCTGCGCGAGGCGTTCGGCGTCGAGGCGAGCGTCGTCCCCCATCCGCTCACCGGGGTCCCCCAGGTGCTCTACGACCTGGGCACGGCCACGACCATGAAAGGAAACCCGAAGTGAACAGACGCACCCCCGCCGTGCTCCTGACCGCCGTGCTCCTGGCCGGCGCGCTCCTGCTCGCCGGATGCGGCGCGCAGGTGGAGGGCGGCGCGACCGCCGCGCGCACGGTGACGGTCAAGAGGTGCGGCGAGGACGTCCAGTACACCACGCCCCGCCGGGCCGTCGTCTACGAGGGCGGCAGCGCCGACAAGCTGTTCGCGCTCGGCCTGACCCAGCACGTGCACGGCTACGTGATGCCACCCGCCAACCCGCCGGTCACCGAGTCGCCCTGGGCGGCCGAGTACGCCAAGGTGAAGTTCCTCAGCGACGACCTGCTCAACCGGGAGCTCGTCGTGGACGCCAAAGCCGACTTCGTGGTCGCCGGCTGGCGCTCCGGCTTCAGCGACCAGCGCGGCATCACCCCCGCGATCCTCGACGGGCTGAACATCCAGAGCTTCATGCACACCGAGTCGTGCTTTAACTATCCCGGCCACCCCGAGCGGGTGGCGCCGTTCGAGGCCCTCTACACCGACCTCGAACGCCTCGGCAAGATCTTCGGCGTCGAGGCCAGGGCCCAGGAACTGATCGCCGGCTACCGCAAGCGCGTCGAAGCGGTCCAAGCGCAGGCGCCCAAGGGTGACCCGACCCCTGTCTTCCTGTACGACTCGGGCACGGACAAGCCGTTCACCGCGGGCAGCCAGGTGCCGCCCACCGACATCATCCGCTTCGCCGGCGGCCGCAACATCTTCGGCGACCTGGACGCGCGGTGGGGCGAGGTCACCTGGGAGGCCGTGGTCGAGGCCAAGCCGGAAGTCATCGTCATCCTGGACTACGGGGACAAGCCCGCCACGGAGAAGATCAAGTTCTTGAAGGAGTTCCCCACCACCAGCAAGCTGCCCGCCGTGGTCAACGATCGCTTCTACGTCCTGGACTACAACGAGGGCATCAGCGGGCCGCGCAACATCGACGGCCTGGAAGGGTTCGCGAAATACCTGAGCGAGCTCCAGACGTGACCGGATGAGTACCGGAGCATGTTGTAGATCACGAGTCTCGTTCGTCCCCCGTCCCCTCGGAGGCATCCACTTGTGAGCGCACCGATGACCACCGGCTCGGAGACGTCGCCGTCCGCGGCACGGTCCATCCTGCGCGAGAGGCGGTTTCTTCGGCTGTGGTGCGGCACCACCGCCTCGGGGCTGGCGACCTGGGCGCTGCCGTTCGTGCTGGGGCTCGCCGTGCTGGAGCGCGAGCTCACCGCCGCCGGTCTCGGGATCGTGCTGGCCACCCGGACCGTCGGCTTCCTCGCCGCGGCGCCGATCAGCGGGGTCCTGGCCGATCGGTACTCGCGCCGCGCCGTCGTGTGGTGGGCCGGACTGGCCGCCGCGCTCGCCACTCCGTTCATCGCGCTCGGGCTCGGATGGTCGATCCCGCTCATGGCCGTGGCGGCGGCGGTCGTCGGCGCGGGCCAGGGGGCGTGTCGGCCCGCGTTCCAGGCGCTCACGGCCGAGGTCGTGGACGCCGGCCGCCGGCGGCAGGCCAACGCCGCCATGACCCTGGCCGTGCGCGTCACCACCCTCGTCGCGCCGGCGGGCACGGCGTTGCTGGCCGCCGTCCTGAACACCTGGTGGCTGCTGATCGGCACCGGGCTGCTGTGGCTGGCCGCCGCCGTGCTGCCGCCCAGGGGCCTGCCCGCCCCGGCCCGCGAGGCGGACGGCGTGCGGTTCTTCGCGGAGTTCGGCGAAGGCGTGCGCGAGGCGCGCCGGCACCCGTGGTTCCTCGCCGGGCTTGGCGCGCTGGCCGCCGTCATCTTCACCGGTTACTCGGCCACCGGCGTGGCGCTCCCGCTGGTCAGCCGCGACCGCTACGGCACGGAGGCGGTCCTGGCGGCGGCGCTCACCGCCTACACCCTCGGCGCCCTCGCCGGCGCGCTGCTCGTGGCCCGCTGGACTCCGCGTGCCCAGGGCCGGGCCGCGCTCGCCGGCCTGGCCCTGTACGGCTTCGCGCCGCTCAGCCTGCTGCTCCCGGTGCACCCGGCGGTGGTATTCGCCGCGTACGCGCTGGCCGGGCTGGGCATCGAGGTGTTCAACGTGCCCTGGTTCACCGCCACGCAGCGCGAGGTCGAGCCGCGCCTGCTGGCCCGGGTCTCCTCACTCGACTTCCTCGTCTCCTACGGTCTGGCCCCCGTCGGTCTCGCCTTCCTCGCCCCGGCCATCGACGCCTTCGGCTGGCAGCCGGTCCTGGCCGGATGCGCGCTGGTGTGCTTCCTCGCCCCGGCCGCCGCGGCCCTGGTCCCCAGCAGCCGCGGCTTCTCCCGACCGAAGAGGTGCTGAAGATGCCTTTCGGTATCCGGCGCCGGGGCGGCCTTCCCGCCTGCGGCGCGTCCAGGAGGCGACCTACCCCATCGGCGCCGCTTTCGCGGCGACCGTCCGCGCGAGTCGCTCCAGCCGTAGTCCGGCGACTCCGCGATAGGCCCGGCTCAGCAGGGCCGCGAGAGGACCCGTGTGCGTGAAGTCGTGCCGGACGATCGTCTGCGCGCCGTGCCGGCGCAGGAGCCAGTTGCCCTCCTCGGAGAACCCGGGGACCTGCCATGCGGTGACGATCAGGTCCGGCCGGATGTCCTTGTAGACGAAATGACCCGGCAGCCCAGGCCGGACGGTGATCCGGTACTCATGGCCGACGGCGGCCTCCGGCGGCCCGTCGATGCTGTGGAACGCGGGATTCCATCCGGGCAGTGCGAGCGGGTCCAGCAGGAGGCCGCGCACCCGCTCAGGCGAGGCGTCGACGGTCAGGACGGCCTCTTCTACGGTGTTCATGGGGTCGCCTTCCGGTTCGTGGTGGCGCGGCGCGCCACGGCCTGTCCGGCGGGGAACGCGTCGGCGAAGGTGCGGAGCAACGCGAGGGTCTCCTGGACGGGCGCGCCTTCGATGAGTTCGTCGATCGTCTGGTACAGCCGCTGTTCGACGCCTGCGATCTCGGCGGCGAGGCGTTCCCCCTCCTCGGTGAGGACGAGGGTGACCTGCCGCCGATCGGCCGGGTCGGTCTCGCGGCCGATGAGCCCCGCGAGGACGAGCCGGTCCACCAGGCGGCTGGGGCTGCCGCCGGTCTCGCAGACGAGCAGTTGTCCCAAGCCGAGCAGCGTCAGCGGCTGGTGATCGGCCAGCACGCGGATGACCTCGGCCTGGGAGGGGGTCACGCCGAGCGGCCGCAGGTCGGTCGCGAGGAGGCGGTTGCCTTCACGCTGGATCGCCAGGATGAGGTAGCGCAGTTCTTCAGCCGGCCGCATGTGCCACGGCCCCGGTCGCGAGCGCGGCGGCCAGGCGGTCGGCCGCCGCCGGGTCATGAGCCGCCAGGACGGCCAGGTCCGGCATCTTCTGGCGCAAGGCGTTGACCTTGGCCACGGCGTCGCGCATCTGCTTCTTGTCTCCCACGCCCGGCAGTTCGCCGGCGAACAGCAGGTCGGCGTCGTAGGTGAGGTCGCCGACCATCAGCAGCGGCGCATGGCCGGGCCGCCGGACCAGCATCGACAGCGATCCGGGGGTGTGGCCGGCGGTGGGCAGGAGCACCAGGCTTCCGTCGCCGAACAGATCGTGGCCGTCGGTGAAGGGCGCCAGCGTCGGATCGGCCAGCGGCTCGGGGACGACCCGCTTCCAGTTCAGCCCGGGAAGCTCGATGTGCGAGCGCATCAAACCGCGCATCTCCGGGAGGGGCGCGCTCAGCGAGTTCCATTCGTCACGGCTGACCACGATGTCGGCGTGCCCGAGCAGCGGAAGCCCGCCGATGTGGTCCTGGTGGAGGTGGGAGATCACCGCCGTGTTCACGTCCTGGACGCGGTAGCCCAGCTCGGACAGGCCCGCGGCGAGCGTCTCGGCCGGGCCGATCTCGAACTTCGCCAGGCGTGAGTAGACCAGCCCGTTGAGCCCTCCGGGGAAGTAGGCCGGGTCGGTGACCGACGCGCGGTCCTGCCCGGTGTCGAAGAGGACCACACCATCGCGGTGTTCGATCACGTACACGTTGATCGGCCGTGCGGCGGTCCACCGCGTGGAGGTGAAGAGCCACACGTAGGTGTTCTTCCATGTCGGCCCCACGTGCTCGGGACGGATGGCCACCGAGCCGGTGCTGATCACCGAGATGGTCTTGATCGGGTCCGTTGAGAAGGTCATCACGCGCTCCCTGCCAGATTGAATGTCGTGTCATTAGATTACACGACATTCAATCGCCAGGACCGCCAGGTCCGGTGAGCGCAGGCCCGGCCCAGGGGCTGCTCGGTTCGCTGATCGCCCCAGAGACCTGATGTGACGCCGACCGCATCCAGGACCAGATCGGCCGGTTCCACGAGGCCGTGCGGGAGGTGGAACCGGCGCTGCCCAGGTCCGCCCTGGACGAGGGCGAGATCCTGGTGCTGCACAATTACCGCTGCCGGCACGGCCGCGACGGGCACCGCGGCTACTTGATCGCGCTGAACCCCTTGAAGGCGAGATATCTCACCGGAACGCACGACGACCTCGCCGCCCGGGTCGGGTTGTCCGCCGGCTTCGTCCGCGCGTGGCACGCAGGCGAGGGCTGGACCCTGCGCCCGCGCGCCGGAGCATGACGCCGTGCGTTCCGGGCCGGTGCGCGGATCACGGCTCAGAACGCGTCGGGGTAGAGCCGCTCCGCGATCTGCCGCACGATCGAGACGTTGCCCAGCGTTCCGGGGAACACGTCGGCGCTGGAGACCGCGATCAGCCGGTCATCGAGCACCGCCGGCATGTCCGGGAAGGTTGTGGTGAGGTACTTGCGGGTCGCGGCCTCGTGCTTGTCGTCGTACACCGAGAACACCAGCGCGTCGGGCCGCTCGGCCGCGAGGGACTCGGGCGTGATCGTCGCGGCGAAGAACTTCGCGAACGCCGGCTGCTCGGGAGTGTAGACGTTGTCCGCCCCCGCCAGGCGAAGGATGTCGTACTCGACGCCGGCGCCGATGGCCTGCAGGGTAGTGCCGTCGACGTACACCTGCGCGACGCGCAGCCTTTTCACGCCGGCGAGCGCCTTGGCGACCTTGTCGAGCTCGGCCCGGCTCTTCGCGATGAGGCCGGCGGCGGCGTCGTCCACGCCGAAGATCTTCCCGATGTTCTCCAGATCGGTGAACAGATCCGTGACCTCGCCGGTCATGCGCCGGTCCTTGCACCCGCCGTTGGCGACGTAGACGGAGACTCCGGCCTGCTCGAGCTGCTCGATGCTGGCGAAGCCCTGCTCGGCGGTGAACTCGTAGGTGGTGGGCGAGTAGACGAAGTCCGGCTTGACGGCCAGCAGGTCCTCACGGCTGGGCGGGGTGACCCCGCCGATCACCGGAATGTTCGCGGCAAGCGGCGCCACGTCCTCCGGCAGTGCCTGCGCCTTGGCCTGCGCCTGCCCGGCGATGCGGCCGGCCAGGCCCAGACGCAGCAGCAGCTCTGTCTGCGCCGGGTGCATGCCGACGGCCGCCTTCGGAGCGTCGCTGACGACGGCCTTGCGGCCGCAGTTCTCCAGCGTCACCGCGGCGGCCGCGCCGGCTCCCGGGGAAGCCGGGGCCACGGAGGTGCCGCAGCCGGTGAGAAGCAACGCCACGGCTGCGCTCGCGATGACGGCGGAACGTGCGGGAGGGCGAGAGGGGCGCGTCATGTGGGTGTGCTGCTTTCTGTTCGGGTGGAGGCCACGTCGATGGGGTCGCCGCTCGCATCGAGGCGGCGGAAGGCGAAGACAGGTTCATCGGGGTCGCCGAGGACGCGGACGTCCACGCCGAAGGTGGTGCGGATCAGCTCAGGGCTGAACACCTGCGCCGGCGGCCCGGCGGCGACGATGCGACCAGCGGCGAGCACGACGACACGGTCGCAGTACTGGGTCGCGAGGTTCAGGTCATGGAGAGCGGCGATCACGGTGCGTCCCAGACTGCGCACCGTGATCATCAACTCGTGCTGGTGGCTGATGTCGAGATGGTTGCTCGGTTCGTCCAGCACCAGCACTGGGCTCTCCTGCGCGAGAGCGCGGGCGAGCATGACACGCTGCCGCTGACCTCCGGAGAGGGTGGCGACCATGCGGTCGCCGAGGTCGGTGATCTCGGCGCGGCGCATCGCCTCGTCCACGATGCGCATATCGCCGGGGGTGTCCCGGCCGAAGGAGGCGTGGTGCGGGGCGCGGCCGAGCAGCACCGTCTCCTGGACGCTGAGGTCGAAGTCGGTCGCCGGGTCCTGGAGCATGACCGCCACCGCTCGCGCCGACTGCCTGCCGCTCAGGCGCTGCACGTCCTGCCCGTCGAGACGCACCGTGCCCTGCCGAGGCTTCAGCGCACGGTAGAGCGTACGCAGCAGCGAGGACTTCCCGCTGCCGTTCGGCCCTACCAGGCCCACCACCGTGCCCGATTCAACGCTCAGCGACGCCCGCCGCACCACGTCCCGGCCACCGAGGGCGACGGTGACGTCGTCGAACTCCACCCTCATCGGCCGAACCCCGCACGCTCGGCCCCGTTCCGCCGCATCAGCCACAGGAAGAACGGAGCACCGACGAATGCGGTGAGGATGCCCAACGGGATCTCCGTCGGCGCCGCGACCGTACGCGCCAGCAGGTCTGCGATCATCAGGAACACAGCCCCGCCCAGCACCGTCACCGGCAGCATCCGCCGATGGTCCGCACCCACCGCGATCCGCGCGATGTGCGGGATGACCAGCCCGACGAACCCGATCCCGCCGGCGACCGAGACCACGGTGCCGGTCAGCAGCGACGCCACCACCAGCAGCAGCCCGCGCAACCGGGAGGCGTTCACCCCCAGCGAGAGCGCCGACTCGTCCCCGGTCAACAGCGCGTTCAGCGACCGCGCCAGCAGCGCCGCGATCACCCCGGCCACCGCGAGCGCGACGGCCGGGCCGACCAGGCTCGGCATCGACGCCGCCGACACGCTCCCCAGCAGGAAGAACAGCACGCTGACGACGTTCTGCGCGTCCGTGGAGATCGTCAGATAGCTCGTCACCGCGCTCAGCAGGGTTCCCAACGCGACACCGGCCAGAATCATCCGCATCGGCGACAACGCTCCATCCTTCCGCGCCAACGCCCCGACGCCGGCACAGGCCGCCAAGGCGCCCGCGAACGCGGCCACGTTCAACGACAACCCGCCCAAGGCGGCCGAGCCGAACACGATCACGAGCACCGCCCCGACGCTCGCCCCTGAGGACACGCCCAAAATGTAGGGTTCGGCGAGCGGATTGCGGACTGTGACCTGCATCAATGCGCCCGCCAGCGCCAACCCGGCACCGGCCAGCGCCGCCAGCAGCGTTCGCGGCAGCCGGAACTGCCACACCGCCTGATCCTGCAACGGCGTCAACGTCCCGTCCGACATCCACGACATCCCCGGAACCAGATGCCCGATCACGATCTGAGCCGCCTCCGCCAGGCTCACCGGCACCGATCCCACCGCACCGGACAGCACGATCAGAACCCATACCGTGACCGCAAGCGCCACGCAGAGCAGCCCTGTGCGTCGTGCCAGGCGACGCCGTGCGCGACCAGGCCGCTTTGTCTGATCGTCAGAGGGGGAGGAGCGCTGAGAGGGACCTAAGTACACGACGCGGCATGCTATCGAGAATGACTATCATTATCAATTTCGCCGACGCCCTCCGGGATCAGGAGAGTCGGGGTCTCAGCTTGGCGATCGAGGCGAGAGCGCGAGGTCCACAGGGTTGCCGTCTCGTGCCACGCCTCACCCGGGTGATCCCGTGATGCACCACAATCCCCGCTCGGTCGGGCCGGTGGGCGTGGCATGCAGGCCGTGCCCGGCGAGTTCGGCCTTGAGCCGGTCCGGGCCGAGGAGCCACCAGGCGTACTCGACCTCCACCTCCTCGGCCGGTTCCCCGTCCTGGAAGGCGCGGTAAGTCATGTGCCAGGTGATCTGGTCGGGCCCGGAGGGTTCTGCGCGGCCCCAGCCCTCGTACCGTCGCCGCCCGATGCGCAGCTCGGAGAACCGGGTCTGCGGCACGGCGACGGGTTCGGCCGGAGGCTGGAGGTTGAGCACGGCCCGGCCGCCGGGCAGCAGGCGTTCGGCCAGCAGCCGCCAGATCGTACGGCGGCCGCCGGGGTCGAAGTGGCCGATGACGTTCATGGCGACCAGCGTGCCCAGGCGGGGCGGGAGCGTGGCCTGGAGCAGGCCGCCCGGCAGCACGGTCACGCGGTCGCGCAGGCCGGGGTCGTCGTTGACCCTGGCGAGCAGGACCGCGCGCAGCCCTGGCGACGGCTCCACGGCATGGATCTCCGCCGCCGGCAGTGTCCGCGCGATCACGCGGGTGCCGTGGCCGCCTCCGGCGCCCACGTCCACGACGGGCCCGGGGGCTCCGCGCAGCGCCTCGGCCAGCGTGGGGGCCAGCACCGTCCAGGGCGCGGCGAGCATGACGTCCACGAACTCCGCGGAACGCTCGTACTCGTCGCTCACATGAGGCTTCACGTGCTCTCCTCCAGGTTCAGTACGGGGGCGAAGGGGTCGTCGTAACGGGCCCACGCCGCGGCGCCCGGCAGCAGGTCCCCGTGATCGGTGAGGCAGGAGTCGAGCAGGCCGCAGATGCGGTCGCGGTCGACGTCAGGGCCGGTGAAGACCAGGTGCTGGACGCGGTCGCCGATGATCGGGTTCCAGTCCAGGGCGGCGGCGGCCCGGCGGGCCGGGGAGACCAGCTCCCAGGCGGCCTCGGGCAGTGCCGCCAGCCATGGGCCGGCGTCCCGCACGGAGACCACTCCCGCCACGGCGTCCCACGCCAGCATGCGTTCGTGCCGGTTGGCCAGCCAGAACCGGCCGCGAGAGCGGACCGTGGTGGTGACGAGCTCGTCCATGACGTCGAACAGGCGGCCGGGGTGGAGCGGGCGCAGCCGGTGCCAGACGACCGTGGTGACCTCGCCGGCCCGCCCGTCCGCGGGGAACTGGGCGGTGGCCGGATCGACGCGTTCGGCGAGTTCGCGGACGTCCAGTGTGGGGCCCGTGGGGTCGGGGACGGTGACGATCGGCGTGTGCGGGGCCAGGTGGCCGAGCACGGCGGCCGACAGCTCGGCGTCCTCGGCGTCGCCACCGTGCAGCGACAGGCTGGTGGCGTACTCGATCTGGCGGGCCAGCACCTCGGCCAGGTGCCGCTGATCGCCGGCCGTCGCGGTCCGGCAGGTGTCGGCCAGGCGGTCGCCCCGGCAGATGTCCACGGGCAGGTGCCCGGCGTCCAGCGCCGTGTGCACGCAGGACAGGCGGAGATGGCCGGCACGGGCCACGGCTTCGGCCGCCGGGCGCGGCTCGACCGAGTCCCCGAGGTCGATGATCAGCAGCGGCGCGCCGGGGGAGTCGCGGGCCACCCGCTCGGCCTGGCCCGCGGTGATGCCGTGACCGATGGTGATGGCTCCTGGGTGGCGGCGCAGCAGGCGATCGACCGCCTCGGTCCGGGCGCAGCCGTACAGGCCCCCGACGAGGGCGACGGGAATGGGCACAGTGCCTCCAACAAGTTCAGGTGCCGGTGCGCGAGGCGTAGGGGGGGAGGACCACCTCGCGCGCGTTCTTGACGGCCTTGGCGATCAGTGGCTGCTGCTGGGCGGTGACGCCGGTGGCTCGGCCGGGCGCAGCCGCTCGATCGTGGCGGTACGCGCCGTGGCGTGCATGCCCGCGACGAGGATCATGAGGGCCGGCATGAAGCCTCCAGGTGCAATAATGAAAATCGTTGTCGTTATCATGGCATGAGTTCGCCCATGGGAAGGAACCGTTTTGGCTAGAAATGAGGTGCGGCCGGTGATCAAACTCCGATCCACGGCCGGCACCGGCTACACGTACGTGACGAGGAAGAGCCGCAGGAACACCCCCGACAGGCTCACCTTGCGCAAGTACGACCCGACCATCCGTCGGCACGTCCTCTTCCGGGAGGAACGATGAAGAAGGGCATCCACCCGGAGTACCGGCCGGTCGTCTTCCGCGACCCCGGCGCGGACTTCGCGTTCCTCACCCGCTCCACGATCAGCAGCGACAAGACGATCGAGTGGACCGACGGCAACACGTACCCGGTGGTGGACGTCGACGTGTCGTCGGCGAGTCACCCGTTCTACACCGGCCGCAGCCGCGTCCTCGACACCGCCGGGCGCGTCGAGCGGTTCAACCAGCGCTACGGGAAGGCATGATGTCCGCGCACTGCCAGCTCACCGGCGTCAAGCCGGTGTTCGGCAACAACGTCTCCCACTCCCACCGCCGCACCCGGCGCCGCTGGAACCCCAACATCCAGCAGCGCCGCTACTGGCTGCCCAGCGAGGACCGCTACGTCCGGCTCACCGTCAGCGCCCGCGCGATCAAGACCATCGACAAGATCGGTGTCGAGGCGGCCGTCGCGCGGATCCGCGCCAGGGGAGAGAAGGTCTGATGGCGAAGAAGAGCAAGATCGCCGCCAATGAGCGGCGCAAGGCCGTCGTCCTGCGTTACGCCGAACGGCGCGCGCGGCTGAAGGAGGTCATCCGCACCGGCACGCCGCAGGAGCGGGCGGACGCCGTACGCGAGCTGTCCCGGCAGCCACGCGACGCCAGCGCCACCCGCGTGCGCAACCGCGACTCCGTCGACGGCCGCCCTCGCGGGCACCTGACCAAGTTCGGGCTCTCCCGGGTGCGGTTCCGCGAGATGGCCCACCGCGGCGAGCTGCCCGGCATCACGAAGGCGAGCTGGTGACCATGGCCGTCCCCAAGCGCAAGACCTCGCGCAGCAACACCCGGCACCGCCGCAGCCAGTGGAAGGCCACTGCGCCCGACCTCGTCCCGATCACCGTGAACGGGCGGGAGCTCCTCGTGCCCCGGCGCCTCGTCCGCGCCTACCAGCGGGGCCTGATCACCGTCCAGTGAGATGACCCGGCCACCGGGCCGTCCGCCGTGCGTCAGTAAGCCGGGCGCGGTGGCACGGCAGGATGCCCGGTGGCCGTCACCGAGCCTGATGTCCGAAACCGCCGTGGGGTCGCTGTCCATGAACGAACCGCGTGTCGAGCCGGACCGCCCGATGGCGGACGAACGGCTGATCTCGGTGCTCCTCGATCGGGCCTGTAGCGAGGGGCTGCCGCCGGCCGGTGAGGGAGGCCTGCTGCGCAGCGGCTGACCACACGAGTGCCGGAGCCGGCCCTGGAAGGCGACCCGAACGGGATCACCTGGAGCTGCTGGTACGTAGCGTAAGGCGTGATGCTAGCTGTGGTGCGTCACCGCCAGGGTGCGCAGGACGCAGAACTCGTTGCCCTCGGGGTCGGCCATGACCACCCAGCTCCGGTCCGGGCCTTGGCCCACGTCCGTCCTGACGGCGCCGAGGCCGAGCAGCCTGGTCACCTCGTCGTCGGTGCTGCCGTCGATCGGGCTGACGTCGAGGTGGAGCCGGTTCTTCACGGTCTTGCCCGCCGGCACCCGGATGAACTGCAGGGTGGGTGGCATCTGGCGGGCCCGGACCTCCTCGACGGCCGGCACCCAGGACCCGATCTCGACCTTGCCCTCGCTCCGGTCGATCACTTCGAAGCCCAGGACCTCGCACCAGAAGGCCGCCAGCCTCTCCGGGTCCTGGCAGTCGATGGTCAGCTCGGTGAGCCTGCTTGTCACGTCTCTCCGATGGTCGAAGGCTTACCGAACCATGCGGAGAGTGCCGCACGCAGCGAGAGCGTGGCGCTGCCGGCGCTCTCGCCGAGGCCCGCGGCCCAGGCGACGTGACCGTCCGGGCGGATCAGCAGGGTGTCGGCCGGTGGGTCGTCGGTCTTGGCGGTGTGGACGTCGAGGAGATGCCGCCAGTCGCGGGCGGTCCGGAGGAGCTCTGGGCGGTCGGCCAGGTCGAGCAGGACGGGCCGGGCGGGGTGCATGAGTTCGGCGACGCTGGTGATGCCCTGGCCGCTGTGCAGGGTGAGGTCGGGGGCGAAGGCGCCAGCCAGCGGATGATGCCCGGTGCCGGGCATCGGGTAGCGGATGTCGGTGCCGGCGACGAGGGCCCCGATGCGGCGCAGCGGCTGCTCGTCGGCGAGCAGTTCGGTGAAGACCTCGCGCAGCGCTTCGGCGGCCGCGTCGTGCCCGCGCCGCAGGGCCACCTGCGCTCGGGTGTGCAGCAGGGTGCGGGCGCCGGCCAGGTGGCGTTCGGCGTGGTAGGTGTCCAGCAAGCCGGCCGGGGCGTTGCCGTGGAGGTCGGCGGCCAGCTTCCAGGCCAGGTTGACCGCGTCCAGCATGCCGGCGTTGAGCGCCACTCCGGTGGCCGGGAACAGGTGCGCCGCGTCACCGGCCAGCAGGATCCGCCCCTCGCGGTAACGTTCGGCCTGGTACGCCTTGAAGGTGAAGCGCGACAGCCGGGTCGATCCGGCCAGGGGCAGGTGGGCGCCGAGCACGCGGTGGATGCTGTCCTGCAGTTCGGTGAGCGTCATCGGGACGTCGTCGTCGTATTCGGTGGTCTCGTCCTCGATGGTGTAGAGGGAGACGGACTGGGTGCCGGGCGCGGAACCGACGCCGAGCAGGCCCTGGCCGGTGCGGGTGAATCCGGCGCGGATGGTGCCGAAGCCGGGGACGTCGAGATCGCCGTTGCCGAGCACGGTGACCGTGCCGGGCAGGGTGACCTGGGCCAGCCGGTTGACCTCCGGATAGGTGGTGCCGGGGAACGGGATGCCGGCCCAGTCGCGGATGCGGCTGCGCGCGCCGTCACATCCCACGAGGTACCGCGTGCGCGTCCGGTACGGGCCGTCCGGGCCGAGCACGTCCACGACGACCGCGTCGCCGTCCTGGCGCACCCCGATCACCTCGTGGCCGCGCCGGAGGTCGACGCCGAGTTCGCCGGCACGGTCGCCGAGCAGCCGCTCCAGCAGCTGCTGCGGCAGCGGCAGGGCGTGCATCGGGGGATCCGGCAGGTGGGTGAAGTCCAGGTGCACCCCGCCGAACGGGAACCGGGGAGCCGGCGCGGGGCCGGTGCAGGCCGCTTCGAGACGTTCCAGCAAGCCTCGGTGACGCAGGAGTTCCAGGATCTGGCCGCCCAGGCCGCCGGCCTTGGGGGTGTCGCGGGGGCGCGGCTGCCGTTCCAGCACCAGGGGCCGCACTCCGGCCAGGTGCAGTTCGGCGGCCAGCATGAGTCCGGTCGGGCCGGCCCCCACGATGATCACGTCGGCGTTCCCCGCCGGCCGCTCTTCTCGCAGGTCTTCCGCGGGCCGGGTGGGCCCGAGGTGGTTCGTCATCGATCACCTTTCGATCGTGTCGTTCGTCGCGCCGGTGACGTGCGCGAACCGGGACAGAGCCGCCGGCCGGGAGCCGGGCGACCGAGATGCTCTCAGGCGTGGTGCTCCTCGGTCCTGGCCTGGTCCATCTGGTGGACCACGCCAGGACCGGCTGCCGGCGATCCGCCGCGGAGGCGGGTGGAGCGGGACGCCAGGTGCCGGGGTGGCGTGTCCAGGTCCGCCGGTGGCCTCGCGTCGTGGGCCGTGGCCACGACGCGATCCCCTCTGCTCAGCAGGTGTCGAGCGGCTTGCGTCAGTCGATGGCCTGGTAGAGGGTGGTCCAGAAGTCGCTCATCAGATGGGCCGGGCTGGGCACCGTGTAGCCGAGCTGGCAGAGCAGGATGCCGGTCAGGTCGTTGGCGGGGTCGGCGTAGGCGGAGGTGCCGCTGCCGCCGTCCCAGCCGAACTGGCCGACCGGCGCGTAGTCGCCGCGGTAGGTGCGCACCGCCATGCCCATGCCCCAGCCGCCCTGCTGGCCCTGGCCGAAGGAGATGTGCACGTTGTCGCGGGCCAGGGCGGTGCGGGCGGCGTTCTGCTCGGGGGTGAGCCGGTTGGTGGTCATCAGCTCGACGGCGGGCCGCGACAGGATGCGCCGGCCCTCGTGGACGCCGCCGTTGAGCAGCATGCGGAAGTAGGCGTGGTAGTCGTCGGCGGTGGAGACCAGGCCGCCTCCGCCGCCCTGGAAGGCCGGGGGGCTGCTCCAGCGGCCGTGCTCGGGCTCGTCCCAGGCGAGGAACTCGCCCGTGGCGGGGTCGGGTGCGTACAGGGTGGGCAGCCGGTCCAGCCGGCCGGCGGGCACGTGGAAGGCGGTGTCGCGCATGCCGAGCGGCTCGAAGACGCGCTCGTGCAGGAAGTCGCCGAACGTCTGGCCGCTCACACGGGAGACGAGCACGCCGACCAGGTCGCTGCTGATCTGGTACTGCCACTGCGCGCCGGGCTGGTGCATGAGCGGCAGCTCCCCGAGGCGGCGCATCCACTCGTCCTGCTCGGGGACCTCGACCGGCAGGTTCGGCGTCAGGCCCCGCTCGAAGATCGCGTTCAGGATGGGGGTGCCCAGCGCCGTCATGTCCATGCCGAGGCCGAAGGTGGAGGTGAGCACGTCCCGTACGGTGATCGGGCGCCGCGCCGGCACGGTGTCGTCCAGGTCGGCGCCGATGCTCCTCAGCACCTTGCGGTCCGCCAGCTCGGGCAGCCACGGTTCGACCACGTCGTCCAGTCGCAGCCGGCACTCGTCCAGCAGCACCATCGCCGCCGCGATCGTGACCGGCTTGGAGGTGGAGGCCATCCGGAAGATCGTGTCACGCCGCATCGGCGCGCCACCGTCGTGCTGCATGGTGCCCAGCGCCTCGACGTGGGTCCGGCCGCCGCGGCCGACCAGAGCCACCAGGCCGGGAATCCGCCCGGACTCGACGTGCCGCGCCAGCACGTCCCTCAGCCTGAGCAGCCCCTGCTCGGAGAAGCCGTTCGCCATAAGTGTCGTCTCCTTGTCGTCATGGTTGGTCCGCCGGTGCGGTTGCGATCCGGCGTTCGTACGTTCGCCTCGCGAAGGGACCTGACGTCGGGCCGTCGTTGACCCGTAGCACCAGGTCAGCGAGCAGCCCCAGGTGAGGGCCACTCCGCGGCGAAGCCGGGAACGCAGTCCTTGAGCCGCACGAGGTGCGGCCGGGCCGCCGTCGTGCGGCCGAGCCCGTCCCGCGAGGGCGTGGCCAGGAAGAACTGGTCGGCGCCTTCGCGCCCCAGGTGCTGGTGCTCGGCGACGAAGCCGCGCATCTCCCGCTCGTAGGCGGCGAACGCATGCGTGTGACCGCCGCCCGCGGCCAGCTCGCCGGCCAGGATGTAGGCGCCGATCAACGCCTGGGAGGCGCCGCGACCCGAGGCGGCGGCGCACAGTAGGCGGCGTCCCCGAGCAGCACCACCCGGCCCGAGAACCAGCGGTCCATCTCCACCGGGGCGTTCGCCTCGAAGAAGAGGCCGTCCGCCGCCCACATCTCTCCGCGGAGCGCGCTCCACCACGGTCGGGGTGAACCCGTGGTGGCGCAGCCAGTACGCCAGGGCGGGCCCGGCGATGCCGGCACCGCAAACAAGGGCGTCCATCCATGTGCTCCTCGACCAAGGCGAATCGTACGAATCGAGGATCAAGTACGGTGAACACCCGAAACAACGGCGAAACCCGCAAGATCACCTTCAGTGTGAGTGAACGGAGCAGGTCAGGCGTGGAACTGCGTGACATCGAGATCTTCCTGACCCTGGCGGAGGAGCTGCACTTCGGCCGCACCGCCACCCGGCTCTGCCTGTCGCCCGCTCGCGTCACCCAGGCGATCCAGAAGCAGGAACGGCAGGTCGGGGCTTCGCTGTTCGAGCGCAACAACCGCACGGTCCGGCTGACCCAGGTCGGGCGGCAGCTCCGGGACGACCTCCGGCCGCTCTACGCCGGGCTGAAGGACAGCATGGAACGCGCCCAGCTCGCCGGCCAGGGCATCACCGGCACGCTGCGCGTCGGCATGCTGCCGCTCAACGCCTACGACCTGCGCCCCTACTGGGACGTCTTCCGCCTGCGCCACCCGCAGTGGAAGCTGCGCATCCACAGCGCGCAGCTGGGCCACGCCTTTCCCGCGCTGCGCCGCGGAGACATCGACGTCCTGGTGAGCTGGCTGCCCGTCGACGAACCCGACCTCACCGTGGGGCCGGTCGTGTTCGCCGAGCAGCGCGTGCTGGCCGTCGCCAAGGACCACCAGCTCGCCCCGCGCCCGTCGGTCTCGCTGGAGATGATCTCCGACTTCCAGCATCCGCACGCCGACACCGGGCCCGGCTACTGGTACGACGCCTACGCCCCGCGCCTCACTCGGCGCGGACGTCAGATCGAGCGCGGCCCCGTGGTGGGGGACGCCGAAGAGGCCATGACCCTCGCCAGCATGGACGGGCTCGTCGTGCTCTTCCCCGCCCACGTCGCCCGCTACTGGACCCGGCCGGACATCGCCTACCTGCCGGTCATCGACATGGAGCCGCTGCCGTACGCGCTGGTGTGGCGGAGTGAGGCGGAGAACGAGCCCATCCGGGCCCTGGCCGATATCATCCGCGACCTGGGTCCGCTCCCGTCGGCCGCTGCCCCTTGAGGCGGTGTCTGAGCAGCTCGGCGGCCAGGAGCCGGTGGTCGTCCGGCTACCCGTCCGCCGTCGTGGACGCCAGTGGCCGCGCCTCGCCGGGATGCGCATGCCGCGACCGGAAACCGGCGTACCCGTCTGATCTCACCGACGTCGAACGGCAGGTGCTGGAGCCCGGGGCATTGACGCTGTCCAGGGAAGTAAAATGGACTGAGAGGTACACTTTCGGAGGTCCAGTGCTCACCAAGAAGGGTGCCGCGACCCGCCGGCGGATCATTGAAGCGGCGGGGGCCGAGATCCGCGAGCGTGGGGTGGCCTCGACGACTCTCGACGACATCTGCCGGCGCAGTCGCACTGGCAAGAGCCAACTGTTCCACTACTTCCCCGACGGCAAAGAGCAGCTCATGCTGGCGGTGGCCCAATGGGAGGCCGACCAGGTGCTCGAGGACCAACAGCCCTATCTCGGGCAGCTGACCTCGTGGCCGTCGTGGCATCAGTGGCGTGACGCGGTGGTCGAGCGGTATCGGCGGCAGGGGGTGCACTGCCCGCTGGGGGTGCTGATCACCGAGATCGGCAGGTACAGCCCAGCCGCGCAGGCCGTTACCCGGCAACTGATGGAACAGTGGCGGCGCCAGATCCAGGTGGGCATCGAGCGGATGCGAGAGAGCGGCCAGATCAGCCGGGACGTCGATCCCGTACGTACCTCCGCCGCCCTGATCGCCGCGATCCAGGGCGGCGTGACGCTCTTGATGTCGACGGGCTCCGCGGAGTACCTGGAGTATGTGCTGGACCTGTGCCTCGACCACCTGCGTACGGGCGCACCCGCGCGCACCTGAGCCTCGGTGGGCGAGGGGAGACCTGCCTCGCGGATCAGATCTGCTTCTCCGGCACCCAGTTCCGGACAACGGGTTGGTAGCCGACCGGCTTGTCACCGACTTTGACACCGACGTTGATCAACCACGACTGGTACTCCGGCGTGAACATCTTGTACAGGTCGCCCGGCGGCACGGCACTGGCCGCGTCGAGCTCGGCGCGCAATTCCGCCGGCAGCTCGAAGTCGAGGGCCGCCAGTGAGGAACCGAGCTGCTCGGCGCTGCTGGCCCCCACGATGGCCGAGGCTATCCCTGGCTGGGTCACGACCCAGTTGAGCGCCACCTGGGCCATCGTCACGCCCAGTTCGCCGGCCACGGTCTCCAGCGTCTTCAGCAATTCCCACTGCTGGTCGTTCCACTCCAGCCCGCCGCCGGCGCCGCTGAGGCGTCCTTCGCCGGTCAAGCCCTTGTCCGAGTTGCGGTACTTGCCGGTGAGGAAACCGCCGCCCAGCGGACTCCACGCTGTGATCCCGAGTCCCAGGGCCTGCCCGGCGGGAACGTGTTCGGTCTCGATGGTCCGTGCGGCGAGTGAGTAGGGCAACTGCAGGTTGACCATCGGCGTGAGCGAGTGTGCTTCGGCCAGCGTCTGCGCTCGGGCGGCGTACCAGGCCGGCACGTCGGACAGGCCGGCGTAGCGGATCTTGCCCGCCTTGGTGAGGTCGTCGAAGGTGCGTAGTACCTCCTCGACGGGGGTGATGCGGTCCCACGTGTGCAGCAGGTACAGGTCGAGGTAGTCGGTCCGCAGGCGGCGCAGCGACGCCTCGATCGCCCGGATCATGTGCTTGCGGCCGTTCCCGCCCGCGTTCGGGTCACCAGGGTCGATGCTGTTGGTGAACTTGGAGGTGAGCACCACCCGCTCGCGGACCCCGGCGTCGGCGATGAGCTTGCCGAGGATCGTCTCGCTCGCGCCCGCCGTGTAGAAGTCCGCGGTGTCGATGAAGTTTCCGCCCGCTTCCAGGTAGCGGCGCAAGATGGGCCGGACCTCGTCCTCGGTCTTGCCGTAGGGGGCGTGGAAACCGTCCTTGCCGAAATTCATCGTGCCCAGCGACAGGCGGCTGACTCGCAGCCCGGAACGGCCCAGCAGATAGTACTGGTCGAATGACATAACTGCATTTCTCCTGAAAGAGGTAATGAAGAGGCTTTCACCTTGCGGAAAGCTTGCGGACGTAGTCGGGATGGCTGTGGTCGCGCCAGGCGATGATCTGGCCGCTGGAGAACTCGTGGAGGGCAAGGCTCATGATCGGGGCAGCGGTCCGCCGGGCCGCGCGCGCCCGTGAACCTGCTCGGCGATCAGGACCTGGTGGATGATCGCGACCTTCACCTGCTCGAAGTCCTCGAGTCGGTGTTGCGGGCCGCCGGGAAGCGGCGAGCCAGGTCGTCGTCGGTCACGAATTCAGGATGGAGCGCGAAAAATGTACCCGCAAGTCCAGAATCTCGACCCTGTGGCCGAGGAAGGCTGTAAGAACACCCAAGCGCGTCCTCGGCGGCGGAGCCGAAGCCCGCGGCAACGCCGCCGTCCTGGTGGGGTCGTTTCACCGTCACCTGCGCCGGGCAGCAGGCGGCCCGGCACGGACGCTGCTGGCGTCCACCAGACCCTCACCGACCCGGCCCACGCCCAAGTTCTCCGAAGGAGAAGGCGAACCCGCCCGCGATCAGACGGCTAACCCTTCGAGCCGGTGAACGCGATGCCCGCGATCAAGTGCCGTTGCATGACCACGAAGAGGACGATCACCGGCAGGGAGGCCACGACGGCGCCGGCGAACAGGATCGGGAAGTTGGTCTGGAACTGGCCGCGCAGCGAGGCGAGCCCCGCCGAGAGCGTCATCATCTCCGGGTCGGTGTTGACCACCAGCGGCCACAGCAGGCTGCTCCACGACCACATGACGGTCAGCAGTCCCAGGGCGAGCAGGCCCGGCCTGACCAGCGGCAGCATGATGTGCCAGTACACCTGCACCGGGTTGGCCCCGTCCAGGCGGGCGGCCTCGTCGAGCTCCCTGGGCAGAGTGAGGAAGAACTGTCTCAGCAGGAACGTCCCGAAGGCGCCGAAGACGCCCGGCGCGATCAGCGCCTGCAGGGTGTTGAGCCAGCCGAGCCCCTGCATGATCTCGTAACGCGGAATGATGAACAACTCGCCGGGAACCATGAGGACGGCCAGGAAGAGCAGGAAGATGGCGCCGCGGCCGGGGAAGCGCAGCCGGGCGAAGGCGAAGGCGGCCAGCGAGCACAGCAGCAGCTGCCCGGCGGTGACGGCCGCGGTGACCACGACGGTGTTGAGGAACTGCCGGGCCAGCGGCACGGTACGGAAGACGTCGGCGAAGTTCGACCACTGCCAGGAGGGCGTGAACCGTGGAGGCACGCGCAGTGAGTCGGGCAGGGTCTGCAGCGAGACCACGAGCTGCAGGGCGAAAGGCGCCAGCATCACCAGCGCGCCCGCGGCCAGCAGCACGTGGGCCGGCCAGGTCCTCGGCCTATTCATAGTGCACCCACTTCTTCTGCAGCCGGAACTGGATCGCGGTCAGCACGAGGATCAGCCCGAGCAGCACCACGGCGATGGCCGCGGCGAGCCCCCGCTGGTTCTGCACGAACCCTTTCTCGAAGAAGAGGTAGACGATCGTGCGGCTGCCGCTCAGCGCCGGGCTCTTGAGGTCGATCATGAGGAAGACCAGGTCGAAGACCTGCAAGGCGTTGATCATGGTGATCACGATGACGAAGAACGTGGTGGGGGTGAGCAGCGGGAGGGTGATGCGGAAGAACTGCCGCACCCGTCCCGCCCCGTCGATCGAGGCGGCCTCGTAGTACGGCCGCGGGATGCCCTGCAGCCCGGCCAGGAACAGCACGGCGTTGTAGCCGATCGTGCTCCAGACCCCGACGATCGCGATCGCGTAGAGGGCGAAGTCGGGATCGCCCACCCAGTACGGCCCGTCGACGCCGATCGCGCCCAGCAGGTGATTGATCGCGCCGAAGTCGCCGTTGAACAGGTAGCGCCAGGTCAGGCCGACCGCGGCAGGCATGGTGACGACGGGCAGGAAGTACAGGGTCCGGTAGACGCTCAGGCCACGCAGTCCCGGCACGTTGAGCAGGGCCGCGACGACGATGGACAGCGGTACGCCGGCCAGCACGAGCACGGCGTAGAGAAGGGTGTTGCGAAGCGCGCCGAGCATCTCCTCGTCGCCGAGCAGGGTGGCGAAGTTGGCCGTCCCCACCCAGGTCTGCCCGCCGAACACCCCTGACTCGGTGAAGCTGAGGTACACGGTCTGGGCGATGGGCCACAGGTAGAAGACGGCCAGGCCCAGCGCCATGGGGGCGATGAGGAGGTATCCCCACGCCCACTCGCGCCTGGAGTGCATCCGTCTACTCCTTGGCCAGGATCTCGTTCATCTGCGCCGCGATCTCCCTGGCCACGTCGGCGACCGGCCGCTTGCCGGACCAGGCGTCGGCGAGCTTCTTGTTCTGCACGTCCTGCCACTGCGCGGTGTTCAGCGTCGCCGGGTACGGCACGCCGTGCGGCATCGAGGCCTCATAGGTCTCCTTGAGGTGGAAGGAGGGGAAGGCCGTGAACCAGCCGTCCTGGGTGCCGGGACGGACCGACAGGGCGCCGCCGCCGCTGTCACTGATGATCTTCTGCGCTTGCTCGGAGGAGACGAACGCGGCGAAGGCCGCAGACTCCTCGGGGTGCTCGCTCTTGGCCGAGACGGCGTTGGCCAGGCCGAGCAGGATGACGGCCTCCCGCGCGGGCCCCTTGGGCAGGGGAGCCACGTCGATCCGCTCGCGGATCTCGGGATTGGCCCAGTAGGTGGAGGCGAACCAGACGCCGCCGTAGTACATGCCGTACTTGCCCGACTGGAAGAGCTGGATGGGGTCGGTGTCGGTGTACACCTCCGCGACGGGCGCGACCTTGTCCTTGATGAGGCCGGTCCAGAACTCGAGGCCCTGGATGGAGGCGGGGTCGTCGAAGCCGCTCTTCTTGCCGTCGGGCGAGAGCACGTGCCCGCCGGCCTGGATCATGGTGTTGTAGAAGCCGCCCTGGTCCCACATCGGGGCGAGGATGCCGAACTGCTGCTTGGCCGGGTCGGTCAGCTTCTTGGCGGCGGACGTGACGTCGTCCCAGGTCCAGTCGGCGGTGGGGTACTCCAGGCCGGCCGCGTCGAAGATCTTCTTGTCGTACCAGAGCGCGGGGATGCTCACGTTGTGCGGCAGGCCGTAGAGCTTGCCCTCGTAGCGGTAGCCCTCCACGACCGCCTCGGGCAGGCCCGCCGCCCCGGACTCCGCGATCGGGGCGATGACGCCGCCCTTGGCGTACATGCGGACGTTGAGGCTGTTCATCCAGAAGACGTCGGGGGCCGCGCCGCCGGACGCGGCCGTCTGGAGCTTGGTCCAGTACTGCTCCCAGGGGGTGATCTCCAGCTTGACGGTGACGTTCGGGTGGGCCTGCTGGAAGGCGGCGATGATCTTCTCCGAGCCGGCCTGGTCGTTCTTGTCCCAGATGGCGTAGCTGATCGTGACCTTGCCGTTGGCGTCGGGTTCGGCGGAAGAGCCGCAGCCCGCGGTGAGGACGGCCAGGCTGACCAGCCCGGCCAGGGGGAGACGAAGACGCACGGGTTTCTCCAGGTTGGGGGGTGAGTTAGAACCGCAGGTTCGCGGTCCAGGCGGCGAGCTCGCCGTCGATCTCCGCCCGGGTCCGGGGATGGCCGGGGGCGTCGGGGCGTCGCTGCCAGGGGTGCGGGCCGGCGGCCGGGCGATATTCCACGCCCAGCGCGTCGAGCCGCTTCTCGTGCACGGCGAGCCGGACGAGGAAGTCCTCGAGGTCGCGCTCGCTGCTCCACACCGCCTCGGCGAAGGCGGCCAGGCGGGGGAAGGCCATGTAGTCGAGCAGCCGGGGCGAGTCGATGTGCTCGGTCCACAGCGCCGCCTGGGCGCCGAGGATCCGGTCCCGTTCCGCCTCGGTGAGGGCGGCGGGAACGGGGTCGAAGGCGTACACCGCCTCCAGGCAGGTCACGCTGCCGATGGGCACCGGCTCCTGCTCGCCCTCGGCCTGGCGGAAGTCCAGGTAGGTCTCGGCGAAGGGCGAGACGACCACGTCATGGCCGGCCCGGGCGGCCATGGTCGTGCACCTGTCGCCGCGCCAGGAGGCCACGGTGACGCCCGGCGGCAGGCCGCCTTCCAGGAGCTCGTCCCAGCCGAGCGGTCTGCGCCCCCGGGCGAGCAGGAAGTCGGTGAAGTGCCGCATGAACCAGGTCTGCAGTTCCGCGGCGTCGCGCAGGCCGAGCTCGCGAATGCGCTCCTTGGCGGCGAGGCTGTCGTTCCACTGGGTCTTGGGGACCTCGTCGCCGCCGACGCAGACGTATGGGCCGGGGAAGAGCTCCAGGACCTCCTCCAGTACGTCGAGGAAGAAGGCGATGGTGGCATCGGCGACGTTGAGCACGTTCTCGCTGACGCCCCATTCCGTGGCCACCTCCGGCGGGGTGGCGAGGTTGCCGAGCTGCGGGTAGGAGGCGATGGCGGCCTGCGTGTGGCCGGGCAGGTCGATCTCCGGGACGACGGTGATGAACCGGTCGGCGGCGTAGGCGACGATCTCCCTGATGTCGTCCTGGCTGTAGAAGCCGCCGTGCGGCCGGCCGTCGAAGCGGCGGTGCCGCCGGGCGCCCAGCGGCGACTCGCGCCGCCAGGCGCCGGTCTCGGTCAGCTTCGGGTACTTCCTGATCTGCAACCGCCAGCCCTGGTCGTCGGTCAGGTGCAGGTGCAGGACGTTGAGCTTGTGCATGGCCAGCAGGTCGATGTACCGCAGCAGGTCGTTCTTGGGCAGGAAGTGGCGGGCCACGTCGATGAGGCAGCCACGCCAGCCGTACCGGGGGGCGTCGGCGATCGAGACGGCGGGGACGCTCCACGTCCTGCCGGCGATGCGGCCCCTGCGGAACGCGGCCGGGTGGAGGAGCTGGCGCAGCGTCTGCGCTCCGTAGAAGGCGCCGGCCGGGCTCGCCGCCTCGATCAGCACCGACTTCTGCGTGACCGTGAGCCGGTACTCCTCCGGCCCGAGCCCGCCGGCCAGACGGAACTCGACGCCGCCGGGCCCCTCGGGCAGGGGCAGGCCGGTGGCCGGCAGGAGGCTCGCGCGCAGCCACGCCGCCGCCCTGGCCAGCACCGGGTCGGCGGCCAGCGCGGTGGCGACGGTGAAGGTGAAGCACCCCTCGCCGGGGGACAGGCGGGCGGGCGCCGGGATCGTCGTCACAGGGCCTGCACCGTCCGGGACGTGCGGGCGCGCTCGGCGGCCCAGACGACCAGGTGCCCGGCCAGGGCCTCGGCCGGAGCTGCGCCGAGCGGCGCCTGGTCGCCCGCCTCCACGGCGTCGATGAACGCCTTGATCAGCCCGGCGTCGCCGCCGCCGTGGCCGTCGGCCAGCGAGGCGCCCGCGCGCGTCGCGGTGTCGATCCTCTCCTCCGTGCCGGTCGTGAAGTCGACGATCCTGATGCTCCGGCCGTCGCCCTCGGCGAAGCCGTGGGTGCCGAAGACTCTCGTCTTGCGGTGTTCGAGCGGGGTGAAGGCGGTCATCGTGAAGGACGCCGTCGTGCCTCCGGCGAACTCCAGCATCACCACCTGCTGGTCCACCACGTCGTTGTCGCAGGTGTAGACGCAGCGGCCGTACGGGCCCTCCTCCAGCGCCCGCATGACACCGGCCGTCGTGGCGTCGGAGGTGACGGGGCCGAGCGGCCAGAACTCCCGCTCCGGATCGCCCAGGCACCCCAGATACAGGCGCTTGGCGGAATAGGGGCAGGCGGGTTCGACCGCGCAGCTCACGCAGCGGCTGCCCGCCCCCGGCGGCCGGCTCTCCGGCCGGAAGTGCGTCAGCGACCCGAAGGAGGCCACACCGATCGGCTCGTCGCCGAGGAGGTGCAGCAGCCAGTCGAGGTCGTGGCAGGACTTGGTCAGCAACATCGGCCCGGACTGGGCGGTGTTGCGCCAGTTGCCCCGGACGAAGGAGTGGGCCATGTGCCACCAGCCCACCGGTTCCAGGTGCTGGACGCTGGAGATCGCGCCCAGCCGGCCACCGTCCACCAGCTGCTTGAACGCCCGGGTGTAGGCGGTGTAGCGCATGACATGGGCGAGCGCGAAGACGACCCCGGCCCGCTCGACGGCCTCGACGATCCTGCGTGCCTCGGGTTCCGTCGGCGCCATGGGTTTCTCCAGCAGGACGGCGTAGCCCAGCCCGGCGAAGGCCACCGCCGGCCCGGCGTGCAGCCTGTCCTGGGTGGCGATCACCACCGCGTCGGCCAGCCTCGGCACGGCGGCCAGCTCCTCCCAGCCGGTGAAGCGGGCCTGTTCCGGCAGGCCGTGCTCGCGGGCCAGCGCGTCCCGCCGGGCGGGGTCGGGATCCGCCACGGCGACGATCCGCGATCGGCCATCGGCGGCTGCCGCCCTGGCGTAGATCTGGCCCCGGGCTCCCGCCCCGATGACGGCCAACTTCACGGTCATGTGCCGACCCCCGATTTATTGCGGAGTTCATAGATATTCACGATCGAGGTCTTGCCGTCAAGCCCCTCCGCATCAGATGATCCAGGTGGCACACGCCCGGCGGAGGGCGTGCCAGAGCTGATTAATCCGGAGACCGCAATTAACGGGAGGTAGAACCTGTGCAGGTCGGTGGTGGTGACCTTCAGCGGCTGCGCCAGCTGAACTCGCTCAGCAGCATTCGGGTCCTGCGTGCGGCGCCGGGGCCGCTGACCCTCACCGAGCTGGCCACGCTGACGGGGCTGTCACGCAACTCCGTCATCGAGGTTGTCGGCGATCTGCACGAACTCGGCTGGATCACCGACGTCGAGCCCGCTCCGGGGAGTCTGGGCCGGCCCGCCAAGCGATACCGCTTCCGGACCGACGCCGGCCATGTGCTCGGCGTCGACGTCGGCGTGCACAAGGTCCTCGCCGTGATCACTGATCTGGCCGGCCGTACCGTCTCCAGCGGCCGGGTCGCGGTGGACGCGCGCACCACGCGCGACGAGCGGCTGGAGGCCGTGTGGCGGGCCGTCGAGGCCGCACTCGTCGCCTCCGGACTGAGCGCCCGCGACCTGTGGGGCGTCACCGTCGGCAGCATCGGCGTCGTCAACAGGGAAGGTGTGGTCACCCGGGTCGAGTCCCTGCCCGACTGGGCGGGGGTCGATCTCATCGGCCATCTCGGGCAGCGGCTGTCCTGCCCGATCACCGTCGAGAACGACAGCAAGCTCGCCGCCCTCGCCGAACAACGGCTCGGTATCGCGTCGGGCGTCCGCGACCTCGTCTACCTGCACGCGGGCCGCCGGCCAGGCGCCGCCCTCATCCTCAGCGGACGCCTGCACCACGGCTTCAGCGGAGCCAGCGGCGAGGTCGGGCTCATGGAGATGACCGGCTGGCGCACCATGGCCGCCCACCTCGAGCGATCGCCCGCGGCACGGGGCGCCACGCCCGAGGACGCCGCCGGTCTGGTCTTCACCGCCGCCCGGGCCGGCGATCCCGAGGCCCTTGAGGCCGTGAACGCCTACGCGCACCAGCTCGCGCTCGGCACCGCGGCCATGGTTTTGACCCTCGACCCCGAACTGGTCGTGCTGGGGGGCGGATTCTCCCGCTCGGCCGACGTCCTGCTGCCCGCCCTGCGCCGGGCGCTCGAACCCCACTGCCTGCGCGTGCCCGAGATCCGGCCCTCGACACTCGGCGAGGAATGCGTCGCGCTCGGCGCGGCCTGCCTGGCGCTGGAGCACGTGGACGACCATTTCTTCTCCTCCGACGGCTCGATCTCCCGCCCCGCGGCGCCCCAGCGGCTCGCCTGACACCCCGTTCCCGCGGAGAACGCACACCCCCCTCCAGGAGGACACGCCCATGCGTAGATCCATCCCGCCTCTCGCCGCCGCCCTGGCCTTGACCGGGCTGCTCACCACGGCACCGGCGGCGGCCGGCGCCGCGGCCACGCCCGTGATGTACCGGCTGGAATGTGACGGGCTGCTCGCCGGCAGCACCTGCACGGCGGTCGCCACCGCCCGGCCGCGCCCGCACCACGTGCAGGAATTCACCCTCACCGTCACCAGGGGCGACCAGGTATGGGCGCGGGAGACCCTCTACAGCCGGACCGGGACCGTACGCAGCCGGCCGTTCGTGCTGCCCGCGCGCAGGCAGAGCGTGAAGCTCGACGTCTCCGTCACCACCCTGCCCGAGCAGCAGGTCGGCACCCCCGTACGGCTGATGTCCTGGAACCTGTTCGTCGGAGGCACGATCAACGGCCAGGAGAAGACGGGCGAGAATCTCCGGCAGATGATCGACTACATCAACGAGGTCGACCCCGATGTCCTGTTCGTGATCGAGGGGTACGGATCGGGGCAGAAGATCCTCGACGGGCTGAACGCCGGGCGGCCGGCGGATGAGCGGTTCACCGGCGTGCGGCTCACCACGCCGGAGGACTACAGCGCCAACGGCGACAACCTGTGGCTGTACACCAAGCTCAAGGTGGAGAAGGTCTACCCGCGCTACGCGGACGCCGACATCACCTCGTTCAACCTCGGCGGCGCCCGGCTCGGCCTGCCCGACGGCAGGCACGTCCACGCCTTCAGCATGTGGACCTGGCACGAGATCTCCGCCAACTGGGACGTCCACGAGGCGGCCGTGCAGAACCTCTACGGCCGGCCACGGACGAAGACCGACGCGCAACTCCTCGACGACGACCGCTTCCGCCGCGTCGCCATGGGCAGGGCCATCCTGGACAAGGCGCTGCCGTCCTTCATCGGTGACGACGACGCCCCCGTGCTCATGGGCGGCGACCTCAACGCCTGGCCGTACCTGGACTGGACCGAGCAGTTCGCCGGCGCGCGCGGGCACGCGGGCCTGGTGCTGCCCTGGCCGTTGACCAAGATGTTCGCCGACTCCGGCTTCGTCGACACCTTCCGCCACGCCAACCCCGACGCCGGGCGCCACCCCGGCCGCACCTGGAGCCCGCAGAGCGGCTATCGCTCCGCGCCCGCCCGCATCGACTACATCTTCACCCGCGGCAAGGACGTCCGCGTCCTCGGCTCCCGCATCGACGACCGCCGCCTGCCCCGCCATCAGGGCAGCGCCCTCGACCAGACCTACCCGTTCTACTCCGACCACAGCGCCGTGGTCACCGACGTGGTGATCCGCGGCAGGGGAACGGGCCCCGACCGGCCCGCCGTGGCCGACGAGCCCGAGGACGCCCCCGGCGGCTGGCCCTCTCCTCCGGAGGGCACCCCGGTGCCTCCGGCCGAGCTCAGCGCGACGGCCACCGTCACCAAACCCGGCACCGGCGACCCGGCCAGGGCGATCGACGGCGACCCCTTCACCGACTACCGCTCCGGCGTCGCGCCGCAGCCGCACACCATCACGGTGGACCTCGGACGGGTGCGGAACCTGTCCGCGGTCAGGTTCCAGCCCACGCTGGCGTACGACATGAGCGGCACCATCGAGCGGGGCGCCGTGCAGGTGAGCGAGGACGGCACGACGTTCAGGGACGTCGAGCGGGTCGAGTGGCCGCGCATGTCGGCTCCCCACGACGTCGACCTGAAGGGGGTCTCGGCCAGATACCTGCGGTTGCGCGTGGACTACGGCATGGGCGGGGCCTCCACGCTCGCCGAGATCATCCCGTACGAGATCTCCTGACGGCGGAACGCTCCCGCCCCCTGTCACGAGAGCACCAGGCTCCACCGCACCAGGGCCGGCGCACGTGCGGTGGCGACCTACGAACGCCTGGAGATCGTCTGCCGCACGCCACACCGGCAGCGACCCGGCCCGGCGTCCGCCGGGCCGGCGGTCCAGCTGTTCCGCGCCACGCTGCATGTGGACGTAGTGGGGTTGTCGGTCGTTGATGGTGTTGATCAGTGACCGAGGGGTGGGTTGGGCATGTCCGGTTTCGTGTGCGACGCCATCGTGAGCATGAACGCCCGTGGCGCAACCGGGAGCTCTTGCTCTGGCGATCAGTCGGCGTGCCTGTTCCATAAGCTTTTGATCTTGCGGTTGATGATCAGCAGACGAAGAGACCCCGTCAGCGGTGCGCTGGCGGGGTCTTGGTTGTGCAGCTCGGCGTTGAGGATCAGTCACACGAGTCTGTTGCCTTTGGAGGCTCAGGCTGCGGCGGCGCCTGCACTGCCTGGATGGCCTCCTCCACCGAGGCTGCGACTTGGAAGGCGGTGCGCAGGCCGGTGATCGTCAGGAGGCGTTCCAGCAGGGGCGGGAGGTTGGACAGGACCAGGTTGCTCTGCTGTTCGCGGCTTTGGCGGAGCAGGAGCACGAGCACGCCGACGCCCATGGAGTCGCAGAACGTCACGCTGCTCAGGTCCAGGACCAGGCCGGCGGACTGGGCCACCTGCCAGGCGTCTTTCACCTGGCGGTGCAGCAGGCTGGAGGTCTGGTAGTCGAGTTCGCCGGCCGCGCGGGCGACGATGAAGTCTTCGTGCAGGCCGATGGTGACGGTGAAGCGCTCGGTGGAGTCGTCCGGCTCGTCCATGAAGACCATCATCCTTGGTGTCCGGTGCAGGTGGCGGGGTGATTCCCGATCCGTGCCCTGGCCTGGATCGGCTGGTGGTATGGATGGTGGGCGGCCGAGCTGCTGGAGGGGGAGCCAGGCCGTGAAGGGGGTGTGGGCGTCCAGGCGCGCGAGTCACACGATGTTCTCGGACGCCCATGCCCGTTCTCGCTGGTTAGTCGGCCTGCCGGTGCAGGTCGTGGTCGGTGAACAGGGCGATCAGCCGGCGGACGGGCAGGCCGGCCTCGGTCCGGTAGCGGAAGGGCTGGTCCAGGTCGAGGGTGTAGCGGTTGCGGCGGCCGATGCGTTCCCGGGTCAGGTAGCCGGCCTGGTGCAGGTCGGTGACGATGCTGTGCACCGCGCGTTCGGTGATGCCGATCCGGGCGGCGATGCCGCGCGTCCGCGTCTCGGGGTTGCGGGCGATCTCGATCAGCACGCGGGCGTGATGGGTGAGAAACGTCCAGGCCGCGCGACGGTCGTCGGATGAGGTCACGGCTCCCTGCCTTCTGGGTCCAGCTGGCCTGTTTGTCGGAAGGGACGGCAGGACTCTTTCCTGAAGATTCTATGCTGAATCGCAGTTCCCGTATCGAGCTTCATGTATGCCTGGTCGAGGCGAACATGGCCGAGTGATCCCCGGGTGAAGGCTGCGGGTTGGTGACGGTAGGAGATCAATCGGATCGTCCGGGTTGATCATCGGGGAGCTCTGCCGTCACGGTGACCGTGTTCCGAGTGACGTGAGTCACATGGCAACGGCCCTCCCGGTATCGATTGGCGGCGAGCTCGGGAGGGCCGTGCGAGCGTGCCCGGAGGCACCTTGATCACGGTAGAGGTCGACGCGGCTGAGGTCGAGCGGCGATTACGAGCAGGACAGATCACGTGCCCGTCGTGCGGGGGCGTGCTGGCCAGGTGGGGGTTCGGGCGTCGGCGCCGGTTGCGGGGCATGGGCGAGACGCTGATCGAGGTCCGGCCGCGGCGGTCGCGATGCGGCTCGTGCGCGCGCACGCATGTGTTGCTGCCGGTCACGGGGTTGCTGCGGCGGGCCGACGGGGTCGAGGTGGTCGGGGCCGCGCTGGAGGCGAAGGCCCGGGGCGCGGGGCATCGGCGGATCGCGTCCGGCCTGGGCCGTCCGCCCTCGACGGTCCGGGGCTGACTGCGACGGTTCGCCGCCTCAGCCGGGCGGGTGCGGGCCGTCTTCACCACGGTGTTGGTGCGGGTGGCGGGCAGCACGCAGCTGGTCCTTCCCGCGGCGGCAGAGACGGAGTTCGCCGACGCGGTGGCCGCCGTCGTCGCCTTGTCCATGGCGGTGGGGCGGCGCTTCGCTGAGAGCTCCTTCGTCGACACGTTGTCCCCGTGGCTGGTGGCCTGCGCGGTGACCGGCGGCCGGCTGCTGGCGCCGCCCGGACAAGGCGAGTTGATCAACACGAGTGCGCTCTTGGGAGCGGTGATGTGAGCGCGGCACCATGCCCGGTGATCTTTGTCGTCGATCACGAGGGAGTGGTGCGAGGGTGTCGAAGGCCGATGAGGAGGCGCGTCGGCGAGCCGAGCGCGCCCAGAAGGTGG